>NZ_JBEYVY010000003.1:0-498447 GCF_040644205.1 Glycomyces sp. NPDC047010
CGGTCAGAGAGCGCTCTCTGACCGTGCGCGGCGATTCGGTCGCCCCGGTCGCGGGGCCGTCAGGTGACGGTCAGGGTGAGTCGGGTCGGGTTGCCGTCGAAGGCGACGCCGGACTGGTCGGGGACGCCGTCGGGGGTGACGTCGTCGTAGGGGAACGCGTAGCCGATCGGCGAGTTGTCATGGACGGCGCGCGCGTAGTGGTTGGTGACGTCGTTGGCGTAGAAGTCCGCGACCGGGGCGCCGTTCGGCTGGTCCGGGTGGTTGTGGACGGTGCTGCGGTTGAACGCGGCGGCGAGGCGCGCGAGTGCGGCCTTCTTCGCGTCGGAGTCGCTGGGCACGTTGGCGAACGGCCCGTGGTTGCAGGTGAAGATGTCGCGGTCGTCGGGCTTACCGAAGGTGGAGCCGTCGTTGAAGACGAGGTTGTCGCCCTGCACGCGGCCGGTGAGGGTCCCGCGCCCGCCTTGGAGGTCGATGCGGAGGTCGTTGCTGCGGTAGTGGTCCCAGACCTGGTCCGCGTAGCCGCTCCAGTAGCCGTTGAAGGGCATGTCGGGCTGGCCGAAGTAGGGGGCCATGATGTTCTGCGGGGACATGACGCGCAGGATCTTGCCGCTCCCGTCGCGCATGACCAGGGTGTCCCAGGGCTGGCCGTCGGCGGCGGCCTGGGCTTCGAGGTCGGCGGCGATGCTCTCGACCGCGCCGCGGTCGAGGGCGGCCACCGAGTGGTCGCCGTCGCCTTGGAGGCGCAGGGCGATCGGGAGGGCGGTGACGAGGTCGACGTAGCTGACGTTCACGAACAGCTGCACGTCGTTGAAGGTGAACTCGCAGAACGAGGCGACCTTGCCGTAGTTGGCGTCGTTGACGTTCTGGAACGCGGGCTCGACGAGCGCGGGGCCGGGGTTCACGAAGAACTCCAGTTTGGACTCGCGCGCGAAGTAGACGCGGGCGCCGTACATGCGCGGCAGCGTGACCACCACGGGCGCGGCGCCGGGCGCGTTGAGCGGGATCGCGCAGTCGACGGGGAGCGGCGTGTTCGTGCTCCCGGGCTGCTCGATGTAGTAGGGGCCCTGGCCGCCGGGGCGCAGGAGCATCATGCGGTCGGTGCCGAACTCGCGGCCGGTGACGTAGGCGTGGACGTTGCCCGTGTCGGTGTCGTTGGCGAGCGCGAGTTCGCAGGTGGCGGGCGCGGCGTCGGCCGCGGGGACGGCCCAGGTGCGCCACCAGGGCGAGCTGGCGGCGACGGCCCCTCCGGCCGCGGTCAGGGCGATCATGGTTCTTCTTGAGACCATCGCGAACCTCCGTGGTGCGGATATCGAGGAATTCGCACATTAACATGGTTTGTTAAAAGATCAAAGGGGCGAACGCGGAAATACCAGTGTTTTACGGACAGGTCCCGGTTGCGCACCCGGGGTGAGCGGTGTCGGGAATCGACCGGGTATTGACCTGGGGGCGTTCGGGTTTGTAGAGTACCGATTAGATCGACGTATTGAAACGATTCATTCCCTGGGGGCCTCTTGACCGCTCTCGAAACCGACCCCGCCCCGGCAGCCCCGCCACCGCCCGCACCTCCCGTCGTCTCGCTCAGGGGCGTCGCCAAGTCCTTCGGCGCCGTCCGGGCCCTGCGCGGCGCGTCCCTGGACCTCTACGCCGGCGAGGCCCATGCGCTCGTGGGCGAGAACGGCGCCGGGAAGTCCACATTGATCAAGATCCTGGCGGGGCTGTACCGCCCCGACGCCGGGATCGTCGAGCTCGGCGGCGCCCCCGTGGCCTTCGGCGACACCGCCGCCGCGATGGACGCCGGGATCGCCGTGATCTACCAGGAGCCCGCGCTCTTCGGGGACCTCTCCGTCGCCGAGAACCTCTTCATCGGGCGACAGCCCAAGGGCCGCTTTGGCCTCATCGACCGCGCCGCCATGCACCGCGACGCCGCCGCGCTCTTCGATCGCCTCGGCGTCCCCATAGACCCCGACCGGCCCGCGAAGGGCCTGTCGATCGCCGACCAGCAGCTCGTCGAGATCGCCAAGGCCATCTCCCGCGACGCCCGCGTGCTGGTCATGGACGAGCCCACCGCCGCGCTCTCCGGCGTCGAGGTCGAGCGGCTCTTCGGGGTCGTGCGGGCCCTGCGCGAGGACGGCGCCGCGGTCCTGTTCATCTCCCACCGCTTCGACGAGGTCGAGGCGCTGTGCCAGCGCGTCACCGTGATGCGCGACGGCGCGCACGTCTCCACCGACCTCCTCGCGGACGTCACGGTGGAGGAGCTGGTGCGGCGCATGGTCGGTCGCGAGCTGGGCGCGATGTTCCCCAAGCAGGAGGTCGAGCCCGGCGCTCCGGTCCTGGAGGTCGCGGGGCTGACGCGCGAGGGGCTGTGCCGGGACGTGAGCTTCACGGTGCGCGCCGGGGAGATCGTGGCGCTCGCAGGGCTCGTGGGCGCGGGCCGCAGCGAGGTCGTGCAGGCGGTCTTCGGGATCGCGCCGCGCGACGCCGGAAAGGTGACTGTGGACGGACGGGAGCTGCCCGCGGGGAGCCCGCGGGCGGCGATGCGCGCCGGGGTGGCGCTGGTGCCGGAGGACCGGCGCCAGCAGGGGCTGCTCCTGGACCTGTCGGTCATGCGCAATGCGACGATCACGCGCCGGAACCGCTTGTCGCGCTTCGGGTTCCTCGTCGGGGGCGCGGAGCGGCGCGCGGCGGCGGACTGGAGCGCGCGACTGAACGTGAAGTTCGGGGACCTCGCGGACGCGGCCGGGACGCTCTCGGGCGGGAACCAGCAGAAGGTCGTGCTCGCGAAGTGGCTGGCGACGGACCCGAAGGTGCTCATCGTGGACGAGCCGACCCGCGGCATCGACGTGGGCACGAAGGCCGAGGTGCACCGGCTGCTGTCGTCCCTTGCGGCGGAGGGGGTCGCGGTGCTCATGGTCTCCTCGGAGCTCTTGGAGGTGCTGGGGATGGCCGACCGGGTCCTGGTGATGCGCGAGGGGCGGATCGCCGGTGAGCTGGCGCGGGACGAGGCGACCGAGGAGTCGGTGATGGTGCTGGCGACGGGGGCGGCATGACGGCGCTCGCGAAGGCGCGGACGGGGTCCGCGGGGCTCGACCTGGTGCTGCGGTTCCGGGCGCTCGGGCTCGTCGTCGCGCTCGCGGTGCTCGTGGGGGTCACGACGGCGCTGAACCCGCGGTTCCTGAGCGCGCAGTCGGTGCGGGACCTGCTGTTCGCGGCGGCGGTGACGCTGCTGCTGGCGTGCGGGATGACCGTGGTGGTCCTGACGCGCGGGATCGACCTGTCGGTGGGCTCGGTGCTGGGCCTGTCGGCGTACGTCACCGGGAGCGCGTTGAGCGCCACCGGGATGGGGACGCCGCTCGCGCTGCTCTTGGGGCTCGCGGTCGGCGCGGCGTGCGGGGCGCTCAACGGCGCGGTCATCCACTTCGGACGCGTGCCGCCGCTGGTGGCGACGCTGGGGATGCTGTACGTGCTGCGCGGCGTCGTGTACTTCATCGCGGGCGGGTCGCGGATCAACGCCTCGGACCTGCCGCGCGGGTTCCTCGACTTCGGGAGCGGGCACGTGCTCGGCGTGCCGTACCTGTTCGCGGTGTCCGTGCTGGTCCTGGCCGCGGTCGCGGTGTTCCTGGGCCGGTACCGGGCCGGGCGGGACCTGTACGCGCTCGGGTCGAACCCGGAGGCGGCGCGCCTCGCGGGCGTCCCGGCCGGGCGGCGGCTGATGACGGCGTACGTGCTGTCGGGGGCGTTGGCCGGCCTCGGCGGGGTGCTGTACGCGGCGCGGTTCGGGACCGTGGACGCCTCGGCGGGGTACGGGATGGAGCTCGACGTGGTCGCCGCGGTCGTGGTCGGCGGCGTCGCGATCTTCGGCGGGTCCGGGACGGCGCTCGGCGCCGGGCTCGGGGCGCTGCTGCTCACCGTCATCGACAACGCCCTGCCGGTGCTGCGCATCGACCAGTTCTGGCAGCAGGCGATCGTCGGGGCGCTGATCCTCGCGGCCATCGCGCTGGACCGGCTCGTGAGCGTCAGGGCCGCAAGGGCACTGCGAACGAAGGGGTCCCATGTCGACTGACCGGCCGATTGATCTGCGCCGCCTCGCGCGGCCTCTCGTGACGTGGGACGCCGCGATCATCGCGGTCACCTTGGTGTTCCTCGTGGTCGCCTCGGTGACGGTGGAGCACTTCGGGACCGCGCGGAACGCCGGGTACATCATCCTGGACCTGGCGCCGATCCTGCTGCTGGCGCTGACGATGACGCTCATCGTCACGACCGGGGAGATCGACCTGTCGGTGGCGAGCACCGTGGGCCTCACCGGGGCCGCGATGGGCGCGATGTGGAACGGCGGCATGGCGCTGGAGGCGATCATGCCGGTGGCCGTGCTGCTCGGCGCGGTCCTCGGGGCGGTGAACGGCCTGTTCGTGACCGGGTTCGGGCTGCCGTCACTCGCGGTCACCATCGGCACGCTCGCGCTGTACCGGGGCTTGGCGTACGTGGTCCTCGGCGACACGGCGGTCGCCGACTGGCCGCGGCTGTTCACCGGGTGGACGCTCGGGACGATCGGCGGCGGGCCCGTGCCGAACGTGCTCGTCCCGCTGCTGGTCCTGGCCCTGGTCTGCGGGGTGGTGCTCCACGCGACCCCGGTGGGCCGCTCGATCTACGCCGCGGGCGCCAACCCGGTCGCCGCCGCGTACGCGGGGATCGGCGTGGGGCGCTTGAAGTTCTGGCTGTACGTCGCGTCCGGGGCGATGGCCGGCCTCGTCGGCGTCCTGTGGACGCTCCGGTACTCCTCGGCGCGCGCCGACAACGCGGCCGGGCTCGAACTCACCGTCATCGCGGTCGTGCTCCTCGGCGGCGTCTCGATCTTCGGCGGCAAGGGCGCCCTGCCAGGGGTGCTCGCCGCCGTGGTCCTGCTGGTGTCGGTGCAGAACGCGCTGCGCCTGGCGCACGTCTCGACCGAGGCGCTCACCGTCGTCACCGGCTCACTCCTCATCGCCGCCGTCCTCGCACCGAACGCCATGGGCGCCTTGCGGACCGCACTCCGCAGACGCCGCACCACCTCCACCGGCCGAACCGCATGAAAGGCAGCAAGCCCATGAACCGCAGACGCCTGACCCTCCTCACCACCCCGATCCTGGCCGCGGCCCTCCTCGCCGGATGCGGCGGCACCACCCAGGGCGACGACGACGCGGACGGCGGCCCCGCGGGCGACGCCAGCGCCGACCCGAACGCCGAGTATGCGACCGGCCTGTCGTTCGCGATGCTCCCGAAGTCGGTGAACAACCCGTACTTCGACGCCTCCAGCACCGGCGCGGAGGCCGCGGCGACCGCCCTGGAGGGGACGTTCGAGTACACCGGGCCCTCGGACGCGTCGGCGTCCTCGCAGGTGTCCTACATCGACACGCTGAGCCAGCAGGCCACCGACGTGATCCTCCTGTCGGCCAACGACCCGAACGCGCTGTGCTCCTCGCTGGAGCAGGCCCGCACGGGCGGGTCGGTCGTCGTCACGTTCGACTCCGATGTGGACCCGTCGTGCCGGGACCTGTTCGTGTCGCAGGTGGACAGCGACGAGGTCGGGCTGGCGCTGCTGGAGATGGCCGCGGAGCAGATCGACGCCACCGGCGAGATCGCGATCCTCTCGGCGACCGCCAACGCCACCAACCAGAACGCGTGGATCGAGGTCATGCAGGCCGAGCTGGAGTCGAACCCCAGCTACGCCGACATGGAGCTGGTCGACGTCGTGTACGGCGACGACGAGGACGAGAAGTCGTTCTCCGAGACGCAGGGCCTCCTCCAGGCCCACCCGGACCTGAAGGCGATCATCTCCCCCACGACGGTGGGGATCGCCGCGGCGGCACGGTACCTCTCGGGTTCGGAGTTCAAGGGCCAGGTGGCCCTGACCGGGCTGGGGACGCCGAACCAGATGCGCGAGTTCGTCACTGACGGGACGGTCACGGAGTTCGCGCTCTGGGACCCGACGGCCCTCGGCGAGCTGGCCGCGTACACGGGCGCGGCGGCAGCGTCGGGCATCATCACCGGCGCCGAGGGCGAGGTGTTCACCGCGGGCGAGCTCGGCGAGTACACGGTGGGCGCCGATGGGATCGTGACCCTCGGCCCGCCCACGAGGTTCAACGCGGACAACATCGACGACTTCGACTTCTGACGCCCGCAACCGGGCGGCCGCTCGCGCGGCCGCCCGGCCAAGGGGCGGATCGAGGGCAGGCGCATCGGTGGGGGGATGCACCCGCCCCGGAATCAAGTCTGCCCGAGGGGTACGACATCGCACCCCTCTCGCATCACTGCTCCCGGGCGGCCTCGATCTCTGCGAGGGCCTCGCCGGGGACCCGGCGGGGCAGTTCGACCAGGACCTCCGTGCGGCCGCCGGCGAGGCGCTCGCGGAGTTCGCCGAGGCCCTTGGCGGTCACGCGGATCTGCGGCGGGTCGATGACGCGCCGCCCGGTCCGGGGGTGGGAGTGCGACTGGGGGATCTCGGAGAGCCTCCCGGCCGCGATGGCGGACTGGTAGACGCGCCACGAGTGGTCGCTCCGCTGGCGGTACGTCCACCCGAGGTCCCCGAGCGCGGCGAACAGGCGGTTCTGCCCGATCTCGATCGACGGGTCCCGAGAGAGGATCTTCGCGGAGTCGGCGACCGAGAAGTCGCCGCGCCCGGAGGCGAGCACCTCCCACGAGGCCGCCGCCGGCGCGATGTCGGCGAGCTTGATCTGCAAGCGGTGCTTGGCTTCCAGCGCGGCGAGGTAGCGGCGGGCCACCTCGATCTCGTCGAGTTCGTCGGCGTCCACAGGGGTCGGCGCGACCGCGACGTCGGCGGCGATCCCGCGAAGGACCACGGCCGTCTGCGCGGCGTCCTGATAGCGCTGCCACGCGCGGTAACCGAGGTGCGGCATGGCGTCCCGCGCGGCGGGCTGCTGAACGGGGGCGGATTCGAGCATGTTCGGCTCCTCTCGGGAGGGCGTCCTCAGCGGCTTCCAAGGACCGTCCTACCTTCGATCATACGTTCGGGGTACGACATTTTCCCCACTCCTGAGCACCCCGATTTTCCCAGTTCAGCGGGTGAATTTCGGAGCTCCGGGACACCTCGTCTTGCCGCCCTGCCCTACCCTTGGAGGCGACCATCCGCACCCCCTGGAGTGAGCACTTGGACGACGCGGCCCCGACCATCCAGGACGTCCTGCGCAGTCGCCAGCAGGACACCTTCGTCGGCCGCGAAGCGCGGCTCGCCGAGTTCCGCGGCAACCTCCACCTCCCGCCCGCCGACCCCGCGCGCCGCTACATCGTCAACGTCCACGGCATCGCCGGCGTCGGCAAGTCCTTCCTCCTCCAGCAGTTCCGCCGCATCGCCGGGGCCGAGGGCGCCGCCTGCGCGTACGTCGACGAGGAGTACTTCGAGGTCGTCGAGACCATGGCCGCCGTCGCCGCCGACCTCGCGGCCCAGGACGCCCGCCTCACCGAGTTCGAGGCCCAGCTCGCCACGTACCGCCAGCGCCGCCGGGAGCTGGAGGGCGACCCCAATGCGCCCCTTGGGGACATGCTCACCTCGACCACCGTCCGGGCGGGCATGGCCCTCGCCAAGACCGTGCCGGTCGCGGGCGCGGTCACCGAGTTCGTGGACGCCGACGCGCTCGCCTCCCAGGCCAACCGGTTCCGCGCCTACCTGGTCCAGAAGTTCGGCAAGAAGTCCGACATCGACCTACTGCTGTCCCCAGTGGACGTATTGACACGCGCGTTCATCGAGTCGCTCAACGCGATCGCCGCACAGCGACCGGTCGTGCTGTGCTTCGACACGTTCGAGCGGACCGCCCCGTACCTGGAGGACTGGCTCCTCAACCTGTTCTCGGGCAAGTTCGGCGGCCTTTCGGCGAGGGTCGTCACGGCCATCGCCGGGCAGCTCGCGCTGGCCGACAACCGCTGGTCCCCCCTGCGCAGCCTCATCGCGGCCTTCCCGCTCGAACCGTTCACCGAGGAGGAGGCCCGCGGCCTCCTCGCCCAGCGCGGCGTCACGGACGAAGCCGTTGTCGCAGTGATCCTCTCGCTCTCCGGCCGCATCCCGATGTGGCTGGCGACCCTCGCCGAGAACAGCCCCCAGGACCCCGGCGCGGTCCTCGACCCCACCGACGACGCCGTCAAGCGCTTCCTCAAGTGGGAGCCCGACGAGCATCGGCGCAAGCTCGCCGAGGCCGCCGCACTCCCCCGTCGTTTCAACCGCGACCTGATACCCGCCGAACACGCCGACCTGTTCGACTGGCTCTGCGGCCTGCCGTTCGTCTCCCTCGCGGGCGACTACTGGCGCTACCACGACGCCGTCCGCGACCCCATGCTCCGATCGGCACGCGTCGCCTCCCCGCAGCAGTGGCGCGAGCGGCATCAAGCGCTCGCCGACCACTTCGCCGACGAACGTGACGCCCTCGGACTCGAAGCCGACCAGTGCTGGGACGACGAACAGTGGCGAGCCCTCCTCTTGGAGGAGTCGTACCACCGGCTCTGCAAGGCACCGGTCTCCACATTTCCGGAGGTGCTCAGCCGGGTCGTCTCGGCCGTGGACACCAGCATCGTCCTCGCCCGGCGCTGGGCCGCGATGCTCACCGAGGCAGGGACGACAACCGATTCCGAACACCTGCGCACATGGGGGCCACGCATGACTGAACTGCTCAAGGACGAAGGCGACGAGACCGCCTTCCTGACGTCGCTCATCGACAGCGGCGAGCTTGATCCGGAGACCCGGAAGATCACCTTGGAGAATCGCGCTTGGTCGCACCGGATCCACGGTCGGTACGAGGAGTCGCTGGCCGATTGGAACCGCATCATCGAGCTCGACCTGGAGCGCGCGGCCCACTACACCCAGCGGGGCGTGGTCTTGCAGCTACTGCAACGCTATGAGGAGGCGGTCGCCGACTTCGACCACGCGCTTTCACTCGCGCCGGAGGACAGCGGGAGCATTGCACAGCGCGGCTACACCTTCCATCTCCAGGGTCTTCAGGAGCAGGCGCTCCTCGAACTCGACCGCGCCATCGGCATCAGTCCCGACGAGTACTGGAACTACATCCTTCGCGCTGGGGTGCACAACGGTTCGGGCGACGAGGACGCCGCGCTCTTGGACTACGGCCGCGCCGTCGAACTCGCCCCCGACAGCAGTACCGCGTACGCCTTCCGCGGATCGGTCCACCACGAGGCGGGGCGAATGGAAGAGGCCCTGGCCGATTTCGACCAGGCGATCGTCTTCGACCCCGATTACGAATGGGCTCTGGAGTTGCGGAACGACACGCTGTTCGATCTCCGGCGGTACGACGCCCTCGTCCCCGACGTCGAGCGGCTCATCGGGCTCGGAGTCGGCAGCGGGTGGGTGTACGAGCGGCGCGTCATGGGGCACCTCGCGAGCGGAGACTCCGAGGCGGCACTTGCTGAGACCACCCGCATGGTCGCCGAGTTCCCCTCGGACACCGCGATGCGCTCGCTGCACGCGGTGGCGCTGATGGCCGCGGACCGGCGCGACGAGGCACGGCGCGAGGTCCTCGCCTCGATGGAGCTGCGCAGGTCGGAAACGGACGCGGACCCTTTCGAGCCCGAGTTCGACCTTGCCGTCGACCTGCTGCTCCTCGGCCGCGCAGAGGAAGCGCGGGAGCTGCTCGACGCGACGCTGCAATCACAGCCGCCCGCCGACCCGGTGGACGACTTCCTCAACGACCTAGCGTTCCTGGCCGCCTGCCCCGGGGTCGAGGTCGCAGGGCTGGAGGAGTTCCGGTCGGTCGCGACCGAGTACCGGGACGGCCTCCCCGAGGCGGAGTGACCGCGGTGCCACGAGCGGCACCGCGGTCAACGCACGCTAAGCCTTGCCGACAGCGGACACCAGGGCCTCAGCAAGCTCAGCAGGCTTGGTGAACTGGGGCCAGTGGCCGGTCGGGAGGTCGATGTAGGTGACGTCCTTGACGGAGGCGGGCTCCTTGACGAACGGGACGCCCTGCTCGATCCAGGCGAGGACCATGGCGCTGCCGAACTCGCAGCAGATCATGGTGATCGGGACGTCGAAGCGGCGCTCGTCGGAGAGGACCTGCTTGTCGTAGGCGACGCCTTTGGGGGTGGGGATCGACCTGGCGCGGAAGGACTCCCGGAGCTCCGGGGTGAGGTCCACGAGGTCTTCGTCCTCGAAGACGTTCCAGTCCGGGAGCGGGATCTCGCCGTCCACGACCGGGAGCTCGTCGTTGATGACGCCGCCGGGGCCGAGGGGGGCCGAGTCGACGTAGACGACGCGGGCGATGCGGTCCGGGCGGGCGTCGGCGACCGCGTGGGCGACCGCGCCGCCGCCGGAGTGGCCGACGAGGACCACCGGGCCGTCGAGTTCGTCGACCTTCGCGATGACGTACTCGACGTGGTCGCGCAGGCCGATGCCGGAGCGGTCGGCGTCGACCGACTCCATGCCCGGCAGGGTCAGCGCGTGGGTCCGGTGGCCGGCCTTCTCCAGGGACGGGGTGATCTCGTCCCAGGAGGACGCGTCGAGCCAGAAACCGGGGATCAGAATGATGTCCATGGCCCCGACCCTAACGGCAGGGACCGACATTCCGTGCCGGTTCGCGGACCCGCAGGTCAGCGGTAGTCGTTCTCCTTCAACTCGATGACCCAGGCGCGGCGCTCGCAGATGAGGCCGTCCCTCATCAGGAAGACCTCGGCCATGGACATGCGCATCTCCTCCCCGTTGTCGCGGGTCGACGAGCCCGTGATCTCGGCCATCACCGTGTCGCCCTGCTCGACCATGCGCACCAGGTCGAGCGTCGGCGGCCCGATGAACCCGGGGCCCTCGATCGCGGCGTCGTACGCCGACTTGCCGCTCAGCTGGAACGCGCCGTAGACGGTCCAGGTGATGTCGTCGGTCAGGCAGGACAGGATCTGCTCGTGGTCGCTCTTGCGGAAGCCGTCGAGGTAGCGGTTGACGGTCTCGGTGTTGCGGGACATGGTGCGGTTCCCTTCGCTGTGGCGGACGGCCGACGCTACCCGCGGCCACCGACAATCCGGGCCGGACCACGGGAACTAGCCCGCGCGGAGGGTCATGACCGTGATGTCCGCGTTGGCGCCGACGCGGATCGGGGGGCCGTTGGTGCCGGCGCCGTTGGTGACGTAGACCTGGGTGCCGTGGTGGGTTTCGAGGCCGGTGAGCTGGCCGCTGCGCCAGCGCGAGAGGACGTGGACGGGCCACATCTGGCCGCCGTGGGTGTGGCCGGAGAGCTGGAGGTCGACGCCGTACCCGGCGAGGCGGTCGACGGCGCTGGGCTGGTGGGCGAGGAGCACGACCGGGCGGGCGGGGTCGCGGTCGCCTAGGGCCGCATCGAAGTCGGGGCCGGTCTCGGTGGCCTCCATGTGGCGCTGCTCGACGATGAGGTCGTTGACGCCCGCTAGGTCGAACCCGGCGAGTTCGACGCGCGTGTTGGGGAGGCTGGTCATGCCGAGCTCCTCGACGCGCTCGTACCAGGCGTCGGCGCCCACGTAGTGCTCGGCGTTCCCGGACACGAAGAACGCGCCGTCGCGGGAGGTGAGCCCGGCGAGGGGCTCGGTGGCCTCGCGGAGCTGGTCGGCCTCGTTGCTGGCGAGGTCGCCGACGAACGCGATGAGGTCGGCCTGCGTGCCGTTGATCCGGTCGACGACGCGGCGGCAGTAGCCGCTGCCGCGGATCGCGGAGAAGTGGGTGTCGCCGACGATCGCGATGCGGTACCCGTCGAACGCGCGGTCGAGGCGCGGGAGGGCCAGCTCGACCGGTTTCAGGCGCGGCGTGCGGTAGCCCTCGTAGAGGCCGTCGCCGACGGTGCCGAGTGCGACCGCGGTGGCGCCGAGGCCGATCGCGCGGGAGACGACGCGGCGCCGCGAGAGCCCTTCGGGGGTGGCCTCGGGTTCGGAGACGAGTCTCCTGAGGGGACTCTTCTCGGACTTGACGCGGGTGCGGCGCAGCAGGAGCCAGCGCACTGGTTCGGCGATGATGAGGACGCCGGAGAGGTAGATGAGGACGCCGAACCAGATCCAGCCGGGCCAGCCGACTGCGGCCTGGAACCCCATGGGGGCGTGGACGGACGGCGTGAAGATCACGGCGAGCATCCCGAACGCGCCCAGGACCCCGAGGGCCGCGGCGCCGACGATGCGCCAGCGCGAGCCGCGGCGGGTGGTGTCGCGGACCAGGCGCGTCCACAGGTAGAAGTGGAGGACGGCGAACCCGACGGGGATCGCGATGTCGGGGACGGTCGACCAGAGTGCGTCCACGTCAGCGCCCGGCCAGGGCGCCGCCGTTGGACTGGATGATCTGGGCGGTCACGTGCCCTGCTTCGGGCGAGGCGAGCCAGGCCGCGAGGGCGGCGATGTCGCCGGGGTTGCCGGGCCGCTTGTCGTCGGTCTGTCCGATGAGCATGGTCCGGCGCTGCTCGGTCATGCTGGTGCCGAAGAACTCGGTGTCCTCGATGTACCCGGGGGCGATGACGTTCGCGGTGATGCCGCGGGCGCCGAGTTCGGAGGACAGGTCGATCGAGTACGGGTGCAGGGCGGCCTTGGAGGCGCCGTAGCTGCCGGTGCCGGAGCCGCGGTAGGCGGCGATGGAGCTGAACAGGAGGATGCGGCCGCCGTCGTTGAGGATGGGTTTGAGGCCCTCCACGAGGTGGACGGCGGTCATGACGTTGAGCCGCAGGTTCGCGGTCCAGGCCCAGGAGGCGCGTTCGAGCCCGGCGAGGTCGGCAGGGGCTTTCGCGGCGGTGTTGCCGCCCGCGACGGCGGCGATGACGTCGATGCGGCCGGCGTGCTCGGAGGCGTGCTGCAGCACCTGGTGGGCGCCTTCGACGGTTTCGAGGTCGGCGGCCACATAGGAGGCTTGCGGGCCGATCTTGCCTGCGGCTCTGGCGAGGACGTCTTCGCGGCGGCCGGTGAGGATGACGTCGTCGCCTGCGGCGGCGAGGTGTTCGGCGACGGCGAGGCCGATGCCCGTGCCGCCGCCGCTGACCACTGCGGTGCGTGCCATGCGGTGCTCCTTCGGTCGGGTCCGCCCGACTCTAGCGCGGCGGCGCCTCGGGGGAGGCGCGGCGCATCGGGTATCGAGCCGCCGCGGCTTCGGTCAGGGGCGGGCGACTTGGACGAGGTCGGGGGGTGCGCCGCGGCGGACGAGGAGTGCTCGGCCGGGCGGGAGCCGGCGGCTGGCGGTGCCGTGGAGGAGGCGTCCTTCGAGGCGGTCGCCGGAGAACATGAGGCCGGGGCTGGACATGTCGCACAGCTGGCGCAGCAGCGGTTCGTAGACGGCGCGGCTGGCGCCGCCGGTGCGGCGGGCGAGGATGAGGTGGAGGCCGAGGTCGGCGCCGTGGGCGGCGAGTTCGGTGAGCGGCGCGAGGGGGTTGCCCGCGGAGGTGGGCACCAGGTCGTAGTCGTCGACGACCACGAACACCTCGGGGCCGGTCCACCAGGTGCGGTCGCGCAGCTGCCGCGGGGTGACCTCGGGGCCGGGGAGGCGCTGCTTCAGGGCCTCGGCGAGCTCGAACGCGTTCTGGGCGGCGTGCGGGCCGGTGTTGCAGTACGTGACGAGGTTGCCTTCGGGGACCTCTTCGAGGTGGGAGCGGCGGTAGTCCACGAGGAAGATCCCGGCCTCGGCGCCGGGGCGGCGCACGATCTGGCGCATGATCGCGCGCAGGAGCGTGGTCTTGCCGGTCTGCGTGTCGCCGAAGACGACCAGGTGCGGGTCGGCGGTGAAGTCGATCGCGGCGGGCCGCAGGTCGCTCTCGGCGACGCCGACCACGGGCGCGAGCGCGTACGGGTCGCCGTCCGCGGGTTCGCGCAGGGGCGGGACGAGGTCGCGGAGCGCGAGGTCGGTGGGGAGGGCCTTGACGGGGGCCGCGCCGGGTCCGGGCCAGCGGCGGCGCACCGCTTCGACGAGGTCGGCGAACCCCTCGGCGAGGTCCTCTGCGGAGTCGGAGCCGTCGATGCGGGGCAGGGCGATGTGCGCGAACCGCTTGTCGGCGGTGAGGACCCGGCCCGGGGACTCCTTGGGGAGCTGCTCGATGAGCTTGCGGTCGATGCCGGAGTCGAACGCGTCGGCGAGGCGCAGCTCGACGCGCCCGGAGATCGAGGCGGCGAGGCGGGAGCGGATCTGCGTGGAGTTCACGGCGGTGAGCACGGTATGGACGCCGAGCGCGGGGCCGCGCGAGGCGATCTCCATGACCAGGTCGTTCGCGTCCTCTTTGGCCTCGGTGAGGCCGCCCCAGCCGTCGATCGCCAGAAGGAGGTCGCCGGGGACGTCCACCGCGCCGTCGGCCGCGGCCCGCCGCAGGCCCGCGGCCGAGTCGATGCCCTTGGCGCGCATGAGGTTCTCGCGGACGTCGAGGAGCGAGCGGACCTCGGCGAGGGTGCGGGCGACGAGTTCGGGCTCGGCGCGCCCGGCCGCGACGGCGACGTGCGGGAGCCGCGAGAGGCCCCCGAGGGCGCCGCCGCCGAAGTCGACCACGTACGCGGCGAGCGCGTTCGGAGGGTACCGCAGTGCGAGTGAGGAGACGAGGGTCCGCAGGAGCGTGGACTTCCCCGAGGACGGGGCGCCGAGCACGGCGAGGTTCGCGTCCGCGCCCGACAGGTCCCATTCGAGGGCGTCCTGGCGCTGCTCGCGCGGGTGGTCGGCGAGGCCGAGGACCGCGGCGATCCGGCCGCCCGGTTCGGCGGGCGAGGTGTCGAGGGCATTGAGCGGCATGGAGTCCGGGAGCGGCGGCAGCCACACCGGGCGGACCGCGGCGATCGCGTCGGTCCGGGCGGCGTGGGCGAGCGAGGCGACGAGGACGCGGAGCACCGAGTGCTCGGGGTCGGGCTGCTCTGGACGCAGTGCCGCGGAGTTGACGAGCGCGTCGAGGACGTTCACGACCGGCGGCACCGGCCACGGGAGCACCGGGAGGCTCCGCTGCTCCACGTCGCGCGGCGGCGTGTACCTGCCGGAGACCATGGCGGCCTTGAACCTCGTGAAGATCGTCGTGTCCACTTTGAGGTACCCGGAGCCGGGCTCGGGCGGGAGCCGGTAGGCGTCGGGGACGCCGATGGCCTCGCGGCTCTCGGCCTCGGAGAAGGTGCGCAGGCCGATCCGGTACGACAGGTGCGATTCGAGGCCGCGCAGGTGCGCCGCTTCGAGGCGCTGGGTGGCGAGCAGCAGGTGGACGCCGATGGACCGGCCGATGCGGCCCACCGCGACGAACAGGTCCGAGAAGTCGGGCTTGGCCGTGAGCAGCTCGGAGAACTCGTCGATGATGACCAGCAGGTGCGGCAGCGGCTCCAGCTCAGGGTTCGACTCCCGAAGGCGCGCATAGGCGTGGACGTTCGGGAGGTTCCCGGCGTCCTTGAGGATCTGCTGGCGGCGCGTCATCTCCCCGTAGAGGGCCTCGGCGAACCGGTCGACCAGGCCGAGGTCGTCGGCCAGGTTCGTGATCGCGCCCGCCGAGTGCGGCAGGTCGTCGCAGTCCGCGAACGTCGCCCCGCCCTTGAAGTCCACAGTGAGCAGTGCGAGGCGGTCGGGCGGGTGGCGCACCGCGAGCGCCGCCACGAGCGTGCGCAGCGCCTCGGACTTGCCGGAGCCGGTGGCGCCCACGATGAGCCCGTGCGGGCCCATGCCGCCGAGCGCCGACTCCTTGAGGTCGAGCTCGACGGCGCGGCCGTCGGCGTCCACGGCGAACGGGACGCGCAGCAGCGAGGACTCCTCTCTCGGAGCCCAGGTGCGGCGCCAGTCCACATCGGCCGGGTCGGCGACGCCGAGGATGTCGGTGAGGCCGTGGACCCCGGTGAGGGCGTGGGAGACGTCGTCGAGCGCGAGGCGCCACGGGCTGACGGCGCGGGCGACGGCGGCCAGGTCGGCGGGGTCGAGCCGGTCGGGGCGGCCGGTGGCGGTGGTCTCGGCGACCGCGCCATCCGCTCTCTCGATGCGGGTCACGGCGATCGCGTCGGCGTCCACTTTGATCCTGGCGGCGGTGTGCTCGGGTTCCTGGCGCTGCTCGGCGACGAGGGTCCAGACGTGGACGCCGAGGAGTTCGAGCCCTTCGGCGTCGGGCACGATCCCCGGCAGGGACACCTGGTGCTCGCCGTCCACGACGACGAGGAGCCGCCGCGTGCCGGGCCCGGGCGGGCCGCCGCGGCGGCGCCGCAGCTCCGCGGAGCGCACCGCCAGGTCGGCGGCGAGGAGTTCGGCGAGTTCGGCGGTGGTCGCGCAGATGAGCGGGACCGGGGCCTCCGCGGACGTGGGGTCGGCGAGGAGGTGCGGCAGCCACGACATCGGGGTCCACTGGGGAGCGACGCGGGGGTGGGCGACGATCGCGATGCGCAGGTCCTCGGGGGCGACGAGGACGGCGAGCTGCGCGAGCATCCCCTGCGCGGCGGCACGGGTGCGCGCGAACTCGCCGATGATCGCGGTCTCGCCGACGTCCCCGACGGGGACGGTGAGCGGCTGGTCGGCGAGGTTCGCGTACTGCTCCACGAGTTCCTCTGCGCCCGAATGGCACACGGGGTCGTAGACGACGAGGGGGCTCTGCTCGTCGATCTTCAGCGACAGCGACCGGCTCAGCGGCACCGAGGCGAGCCCGCACCTGACGTGCAGCAGGTCGGGGTCGGTGCCGCGCCGCTCCCAGCGGCGCCCCGGGTCGCACGCGAGGCCCAGGAGCAGGCCGGGGTGCGGGTGGCGGCGGGCGGCGTGGTCGCGCTGGGCCTTCACGGCCTCGCGGATCGTGTGCCGGGCGTCTTCGAGGTAGTCGAGGTAGCGTTCGCGCTCCTGCCGGAGCTTGCGCCGCGGCCCGGACCGCATGGCCACGAACAGGACCATGCCCATGGCGACGCTCGCGACGAGCATGAGCAGCCCGGCCGTCGCGTACAGGGGCCGCTGGAGGTTCGACAGGACCATGATCATCGCGCCCGAGCCGGACATGAGCGGCATCATGAGCATCGGCGCGCCCATCGCCGCCGACGGCGGGTCCCCAAGGGCCGGAGGCGAGGCGAGCGTGATCGGGTCGGTGGCGACCTCGGGCGCGGGGCGCCGGGCCGGGCGGCGGACGACCTCGGTGCCCATCAGATCCCGCCGATCATCGCGTACAGGCCCGAGAGGTGCCCGGCGAGGGCGATCATCCCGGCGACGAGCAGCGTCTCGGCGACGGCGACCACGCGCCGCCACCACGCGGCCGAGACCGCCGAGCGGGACACGGAGGCGACCGAGACGTACGCGAGCCCGGCGAGCACCGCGAGCGCGGGCAGCCACGACAGGAGCGGGTCGGAGTGGCCGATCCACAGCCATGCGGCCCAGGCGAGTGCGGCCATGCCGGTGAGGCGCAGCGGGGCGACGTGGCGCACCAGCTCGAAGATCCGGGAGCGCGTCAGCAGCGCCAGCGCGCCGCCCGCGCCCATGAGGGACGCCCACGGGTCGGGTTGGGCCGCAAGGAGGGCGGAGGCCGCGGCGGCGGTCGCGGCGAGGCCGCAGACGGCGCCGGTGAGGCGGGCGTCGGTCGCCTGGAGGCGGCGGGCCAGGTGCTCGTCGCTGGTGGGGTCGCCCGCGCGCACGTCGCGGTCGAGGGCGAACAGGCCCGCGGAGGACATGGCGAGGCGGGGCACGAGGGCGATCGCGAAGAGCGCGATGAGGAGTGCGAGGGTCTCGGCGCGGACGGCGGTGAGGCCCATGCGCGACCACAGGGCCCAGGCGAGGGCGCCGAGGGCGAGCGCGACGGCGACGCCGACGGCGTAGGCGGTGGCGAGGCGGGCCCCGGCGCGGGCGACGACCACGAACGCGAGGGCGGCGATGCCGGCGCCGATCATGCGGGTCGCGGTGTGGGCGTGGCCGTCCGCGGCGAGAACCTCGACGGCGGTGTGGCCGGTGCGCCCGGCCCAGAGGACGCCGCCGGTGAGCGCGAGGTGGGTCATGAGGTCGTGCTGGCGGGCGGACCACCAGGACATGAGGACGGCGAGGAGGCAGACGAGGCCGCCGGTGAGGAGCACCGCGGCGTCGGCGCCGGGGCTGAGCGCGGCCGCGGCGACGAGGAGCCCGGCGGTGCCGACGGCGAGGAGGCGGCCGGTGCCGGACTCCCAGCGGGCGCCTCCGGCGTCGACGGCGTCCTCCACGGCGTCGCGCACGTCCTCGACGGTGTCGGGGAGGGCCGCGGCGGTGGCGTCGTGGAGGAGGAGCACGCCGCCGTCGGGGACGCGGGCGGCGGCGAGGGTGTCGCCGGGGCCGAACGTGGCGCCGTCCATGGTGGACAGGGCCCAGCCGGTGCCGTCGGCGTCGGGCTCGTCGGGTCCGGTGTGCCGCAGGAGTTGCGGGAGGAGTTCGGCGACCGGCAGGTCGTCGGGGAGCGCGAGGTCGCGGGTGGCGCGGGGGCCGACGATCGTGACGGTGCTGTATCGACCGGGCAAGGTGGGCCTTTTCAGTCTTGGTCGTAGGGCGCGGAGACCGCGGCGTCGCGCTCGGCCTGTTCCTGTGCGTCGCGCTCTTTCTGCTTCTGGAACGCGCCGGCGACGGCGATGGCGGCGACGATGAGGGCCACCGCGATCACGCCGATGAGCGCGGCGGGCCACAGGGGCTGGCGCTGCCGCCAGCTCCGGGCGGAGCCGTACAGGACGGCGGCGCGGAGCTGGCGGCGGCGCAGCGCGGCGGCCTGGAGCACGTAGCGCTCGCTCTGGCCGGTGCGCCGCATGACCATCGGCGCGAGTTCGGTGCCGGGGTCGGGCGCCGGTCGGGGGTCGGTCAAGAACCCCACCGGGCGTCGATGCGGGAGATCGCGCCGTTCCAGTTGGTCCCGGCGTCCTCGGTGGCGGTCGCGAGCTTGTTGAACGCGGCCTGGACGTCGGTGAACTCGGACTCGGTGGTGGTGTTGAAGGTCTGGAAGCCGGCGGTCCCGGCGCCGACCCACTTGGGGGTGACGGTGCCGACCGCCGACTGGATCTGCCCCAGGATGGCCTCGAAGCGGCCGCGGTAGGTGTGCTGGACGCCCGCGAGGTTCTGGAGCTCGCCGACGTTGCCGTACAGTTCGTATCCGGTGCCAGGCATGATGGACTGTCCCTTCTAGACGGCGATGTTGATCGGCTTGATACCGGGGAGTCCGCCGCCGGCGGTGGTGTACCCGGCCTCGTTGGAGTCGTCGGTGGTGAAGCCGTCGGTGCTGGTGGCGCCCTGCGCCATCGAGGAGACGCCGTACTTGTCGGCGAGGGCGTTGTACGCGGTGACGAACTCGGCCTTGGCGGTCCGGAACGCGGTGAGCGCGTTGCCGCCCTGGGCGTTGACGTCGTTCTCCATCTCCTGGATCAGGGCCTGGAGCTGCCCGAAGAGCTCTTCGACGGAGAGGGAGTGGTCGTTCGCGCTGACGTTGAGCGCATTGGCCTCGGTGAGACCGAACTCGTTTCCGGCCATGGGGGTTCCTCCTTATAGGCAAGGATGTGAATGGCCCGTGCTGGGGAGCGTATCGGTACATGTTGGCACGCGCATGAAGCGGAAGTAAAGAGCCGAGGCGGCCCGCGAGTACATCCGGGAAGCGGTTCCACGACTCCCGCCCCATTGGTCACTTCCGTTGTGGCGCAACCGAGACAGTTCATCCGATGTTATTCCAATACCCGGTGAACGGCGGTACGCTGAGCCGCAGTCGCGAGTCCGCACCCCCTGGAGGACCAATGGACTACGTGGGTATGAACCCCGCCCGGGCGAGTTCCGGCGGAGACGAGACGATGACGCTCGCCGAGAGCTACGGCGGCCTGCGGGGCGACCTCATGGGCACCCTGGAGTCGTGCATCGCGGCCGCGGGCGAACCGGAGGTCACCGGCGGCTACGAGGACTTCGGCGAGCGGTGGTCGACCGATCTCGCCAAGACGGCCGCGCACGGCGAGAGCGTCGGCGGCAACGCGAAGATCACCGTCTCGGACGGCACCGCCACCGACCTGGACAACTCCGGCGGCTTCCTTCTCGACGTCCCCCGCCCGAAGCTCCCGACCATCAACCCCTGAACCACCCCGAAGGAGGGGCGACGACGATGGCGACCATCCCGACCCTGGGCAGCTTCGATCCCCCGACCACCACCGCCGACGAGGACTCCCTTGAGGACTCGGCCCGGGCGCTGGACGCCCAGAGCGGCCGCATCATCGGCCGCGGCACCGAGACCTCCACCCGCATGACGACCACCGCCGTCGAGTTCTCCGAGCTCGTGTCCGAGCCGATCCGCACCCGCGGCGGCGAGTTCCTGTCCGCCGCGACCGCCGCCATGGAGGGCGCGGTGTGGGGCTCGGCCGTCACCGTCAAGTGGGCGGGCTCGGTGCGCGAGTACAAGGAGGCCGTCAAGGCACTGGTCGCCGAGTGGGAGGCCGCGGTCGGCGACAAGTTCGGCATACGCGAGTCCGAGGTGGGCGGCGGCACGCCGAACCTGACGCCCGCCGAGCGGGAGGCCGCGGCCGAGGAGGCCACGGCCTATGCCGGGCAGCTCAAGCTCGCCGAGATGAACGCCGCCGCGAACGCCGCCTACGAGAAGTTCAAGGGCGACGCCGCCGACGCGGGCGGGATGCTCAAGGGCGGCCCGACCCCGAAGAACCTGCAGGCCATGGCGGCTGACGGCGGGGTCGACTCGTGGTCGCTGTTCAACGTGTTCGGCATGAACGCCCCGATGCCCCTGACCGGCGACTGGGGCGGCGTCCTCGGCAAGGACCTCCTCGACGCGATCGCCCGCGGGAACATCGACGACCTCCCCGCCGAGGTCCGCGGCCAGCTCGGCGTGCTCCGGGCGCTCGTCGAGCGCGCCCACCACCTCCAGCCCCTCGGCGGCGAGCTGTCGGCCGGGGAGCTCGCCTACCTGGAGCGGTTCTTCGGCGCAATCGACAAGAGCATCTTCGACATGCCCGAGCTGCTCGGGGACACCGGCTGGTCCGACGCCGACAAGGCGCTCATCCTCGGCGGCATGGGCGGCGGCCTCCTCGCCGTCTCCGACGAGCGGCTCGGCGGCGGCACCTCCCGGCTGCCCGCGAGCGTGCGCGGCTTCGTGGCCGCCTACGCGGGCGGCAAGGGCAAGGACGCGCTCCCCTACCGCATGTCGGAGCCCTCCGACGGCGACGACCTGCGCGCCCTCGCGTCCATGTTCGACGCGCTCGACGACGACGGCATGGCGCTCATGCAGGGCGGCAGGGACTTCTCGGCCGCGATCACCATCGCGGCCGCCGAGCACCTCGACTCCGACGGGAGCGGCGCGGTGTTCACGATCAGCGAGGGCACCGCCCGGACGCTCCTGGACCACAGCACCGCCAACTTCGAGGCGAACACCGCGATCCTCAACGGCGACGTCGAGCACCCATTCTACAAGGAGGACACCGCCGAGCACGTGCTGCGCGAGATGTTCGGGCACCGATGGGAGGACGGCGGCGCCACCGGCGCCAAGCTCATCGACTGGATCCCCCGCGCGGCGACCTCCGGCGACAAGGGACTCCAGGACCTGGCGACCGAGGCCGCCTACCACCTCATCACCACCATGACGAACGACAAGCCCGCCGAGCACTGGGACGAGTCGGCCTACACCTTCTTCACCGACGGCTACGGCGACATCGGCGGGTTCGACAAGGCCCCGCTGGGCGTGGCGAACCCGCTCATCGCGCAGTCGATGGGCCGCACGGCCATCACGTACATCGACTACCTCGACGCGCCCAATGTGGACCGCGACTCGGAGCTGACGCTCAGCGACGACCCGCGCGCCGACGACATGTTCCTGGACAAGGGCACCCGCGCCCGGTTCGTCGAACTCGTCATGGGCGACAAGACCGCCGGGAACGCGCTCGGCGAGGCGGCCTACGCGAAGGTCATCGCCGAGGCGGGCGACATGGGCGACTGGAAGGGCTGGCAGGACGCCCGCAAGGAGGCCCTGGAGGACGGCGGCCTCATCGGGCTCATGGACACCGCCTTCAAGAACGTGTACGAGGACGCCACCGGCGACGCCGCCGACGAGGCGACCGTGGACAAGCAGCACGCCACGTGGGTGCGCTCGGCCTCCACGATCCTCAAGGAGATCGTCACGGAACTGCCCGCCGTCAAGCCCATCAAGGGCGTCGGCGCGATGCTCATCAAGGAGGGCCTCGAACTGGGCAAGTGGGGCCCCAACCAGGTCGAGTCCAGCGGCATCTGGCAGTTCTCCGACAACAGCGCCCCCGCCCAGGGCGACCGCGAGGGCGACCCCGAGTACGAGAAGTTCGGCTTCGAGGTCACCCACAGCGTCGTCTCCAACCTCCTCGCGGACCCGAAGTCCGGTGTGGACATCGCCGACGTGCGGGCGATCGACTCGCGCCTGGTCGAGAAGGGCGCCGACGGCGAGTACCGCCTGCGCCCCTCCGACGAGCTGCTCAAGGCCAACGACCCGCCCAGCAGCGACCAGCACCGCGGCAACCTCGACTTCCGCGAGGCCAACGCCGCGCTCCAGGAGCTGTTCGACGACAAGACCGGCAAGCTGTACGAGAGCTACGTCGACGCCTTCGTCGACCAGCGCAAAGACCAGTAGCAGCCCCGGGACGGGCCCCGGCCCGTCCCGCCACCCCCACTAGGAAGCCCGTCCCGTGACCCAGACCGATCCCCGTGCCCCGCAGCGCGACCTGCCCGACAAGATCCAGTCCTCGCTCTCCGGGCTGCGCGACCGCATCGGCGCCAACCGCGCCGTCGCCGCGACCGCGGCCGTGGTCGCCGTGGTGCTGCTGGTGGCGATCGTGGCCGCCGTCCTCGCCTCCGGCGGCGGGGGCGAGGACCAGCCGCAGGGCACCCCCTCCTCCGAGGAGACCGCAAGCGCCGCAACAGGAGGGGACACGGCCCCGACGCTGCCCGCCGACGGCGCCTACCTCGTCCGCCAGGAGGCCACCGGCCTGTGCGCGACCTCCGGGCCCGAGCCGGGGAACGCCGAGCGGACCGTCATGGTCCTCGGCGACTGCGCCGCCACGTACCCGGCGAGCTTCGGCTTCGCCTCCGAGGGCGCGGGCGTCTACACCGTGAAGCTCGACTTCGCCCAGGACGACTGGCAGGCGTGCTGGGGCGCCGACGACCCCGCCGACGAGCCCGGATACCTCAGCGCCGGTTACGAATGCGCGGACTCCGACCTCCAGCGGTTCCAGCTCACCGGCGCCGGAGCCGACTCCTACACCCTCGCCGTCCTCGCCTCGGGCCTGTGCCTCGGGCTCCTGGAGGGCGCCACCGCCGAGGCGGGCGCGGCCCTCGCGACCGCCGCGTGCGACCCCGACGACCCGAACCAGCGGTTCGCCCTGCTGGTCCCCTGACCCTCCTGTAAGGACCCCTCCTGTGGAACCCTGGCCGCCTCCCGCGCCCCGCGGGCCCCGGCACGCCTCGCAGAACGACCTGCCCGCGCGCCTCCGCGAACGATTCGAGCGGGCGCGGATGCGCCTGGGCACCAGCCAGACCCTCTCCGGGGTCGCTGCCGTCGTGGCCCTAGTGCTCACCGTCGCTGTCATCGCGGCGATCATGACGGCGGGCCGCAGCGCCGAGCGCGAGGCGGCGGCGCAGCAGATCGAGACCTCCCTCGCGTCCACACCGTCCCCTTCGGAGACCCTGTCCGCCTCACCCTCCCCGAGCCCGTCCCCGTCGCCCTCGGCGACCACGGCAGAGGAGGTCGCCGACGCCCCGCGCGACACTACCGAGGAGCCCGAGACCGAAGCGGCCGAACCGGAACCGGCGTACCCGGCCGACGGCTGGTACCGGATCAAGCAGGCGGCCAGCGGCCTGTGCCTGAGCACCGGCCCCGAGCCGTACAACGAGGGCCGCACCGTGGTCGTGCTCGCCTCGTGCAGCTCCACGAACCCCTCGACGCTCCAGGTCGTCGCCTGGGACGAGGGCGTCTACGTGTTCAACATGCACTTCTCCGACTGGAGCGCCTGCATGGGCGCCGACGCCCCCGCCGACCAGGAGGGCTACCTCATGGCCGCGTACTCGTGCGAGTTCACCGAGACCCAGTTCTGGGAGCTGACACCCCTCGGCGGCGGCGAGTACACGATCAGGACCAGCGCCTCCGGCCTGTGCGTCGGCATCCTCGAAGACCGATCGTCCACTTCGGGTGAACCGACCGCGACCGACTCCTGCGATTCGGGGAACGCGGCCCAGCGGTTCTCGCTGGTCTAGCGCGCCTCGTCGTAGCGGGCCTGCCTGTCGACGATCGCGCCGGCGTTGTCCTTGATCCAGCCGAACATGCTGGACAGGTGCTCGGCGGTGCCGCCTCCGACCTCGGTGAGGCCGTAGGTGACCTGGGGCGGGACGGTGGGTTCGACGCGGCGCCAGACGAGTCCGTCGCGCACGAGGTTGCGGAGGGTCTGGGAGAGCATCTTCTCGCTGACGCCCTCGATGCGCTCGCGCAGCTCGAAGAAGCGCTGGGGCCCGTCGTGGAGCCCGAGGAGGACCCAGATGCCCCAGCGGCTCGTGACGTGACCGAAGACCTGCACTGCGGCGCAGTTGGAGTGAAAGACCTCACGACCGTCCGGCGGACCGGCCTTGACCACCTGATTTCCTACCGGCATGTCATGAGCTTACTTCAAAGTGCGTCCTTCCCGATCGGCTCCGCGGCTCCTACCTTGGGGTCCGGAACCCCAACGAAGGAGCACGAAATGATCACCGTCACCGGAGCCACCGGCAACGTCGGCCGCCCGCTCGTGGAGGCCCTCACCGCCGCAGGGGAACAGGTCGCCACCGTGGCCCGCGGCGAGGCCGCGCCCGCGGAGGGCGTCACGCACCACCGCGCCGACCTCGCCGAGCCCGAGACCCTCAAGCCCGCCCTCGACGGCGCCGAAGCGTTGTTCGTCCTGACCGCCGGGGACTTCATCGTGCGCGGCGACATGGGCGCCCTCATGGACGTGGCGCGGGCGAGCGGCGTGCGCCGCGTCGTGCTGCTCTCCTCCCACGGCGTCGGCACCGGCCGCCACGCCTCGAACCTCGAAGCGGCCGTAATGGAGTCGGGCCTGGAGTGGACGATGCTCCGGCCCGGGAACTTCGCCTCCAACGCGTACGCCTGGGCCGGGTCGGTCCAGGAGCGGCGCGTGGTCGAGGCGCCGTTCGGCGACACCGCGATCCCAGCCGTGGACCCCGCCGACATCGCCGCGGTGGCGGCACTGGCCCTGCGCGAGCCCGGCCACGCGGGCAGGATCCACACGCTGACCGGACCTGACGCGGTCTCCCCGCGGCAGCAGGCGGCGGCCATCGCGGCGGCGATCGGCGAACCCGTCGGGTTCACCGAGCTGACCCGCGAGGAGGCGCGGGCCCGCATGCTCGGCTTCATGCCCGAACGGGTCGTGGACGCCACCCTCGGCGCACTGGGCGAGCCCTCCCCCGCCGAGCAGCGGCCCACTCCCGACGTCGAGCAGGTGCTGGGCCGCCCGGCGACCTCGTTCGCGGAGTGGGCGAAGCGGAACGCCGCCGCGTTCCGCTGAGGGGCTATCCGAGCTTGAGGCGGACCCGGTCCGCGGCAGGGCTGCCGAGCTCGACGTATATTTCGAGCGCGTGCACCCAGGCATCCTCGGCGGCGCCCCGGTCGCCGACGGCGAGCAGGGCGTCGCCGAGGTGCTCGGCGGACTCGGCTTCAGTGGGGCGCTCCCGGATGGCCTCGGCGAGCTTGAGCGAGCGCCGGTACGCGTCGACCGCTTCCTGGTGCGCGCCGCTGTGCAGCAGGGCGTACCCGATGCTGTCGAGCGTGACGGTCTGACCGTCGAGGCGCCCGATCCTCTCGAACAGTTCGAGCGCTCTGCGGCAGTGGTCGAGAGCGTCGCTGAACCGCCCGACCTGCGCCAGGTTCCATCCGGCGCTGTTGAGTGCGCTGGCCTGCCAGGTCTCGTCGCCGATCATCTCGAAGACGGCCAGCGCGTCGAGGGCCTGCGATGCCGCATCTTCGTGTTCACGGAGATCCTGATGGAGGAGCGCGAAGTTGAGGCCGACCTGGCCTCGCAGCGGCAGGTCGCCGCTCGCGTCGGCCAGGTGCAGGGCCTCCTGGAGGTGCTTCCGGGCTTCGGGCACGCCGTCGCGCTTCGCCAGCTTTCCCGCCAGGACCCGGTGGGAGAAGACGGCGGCGGGGATGTCGCTGAGGCGCTGTGCCGCCCGGAGCGCCATCCGCTGCGAGGTGATGGTCGCGTCGGCATCGCCGCGTTTTGCCAGGAAGCCGACGTGCGACCAGCTCAGTCGCCATGCCTCCGCGTCGAACCCGGTCTGAACAGCCAGCGCGGTTGCGGCCGCGATCACTTCGTCCTCTGCGGTGAGCCAGGCCAGAGCCCGGTCGAAGTCGCTGAACGTCTCCTCCACGGCTCCCGTGCGGACGGGTTCCGGTTCCCAACGCATTGGGCGTGGTCGCACGCGTTGCACGGCATTGGCAGCCGAGTGGACGAGATGGTCGAACATGCGGGCCGACGACTCGGTCCGGACCGCTTGCGGCTCCGCCGCCGCCACCAGCTCGGCAGCGTAGACGCGCAGGAGGTCGTGAAGGACGTACCGGCCGGGGCGGTGCTCCTCGATCAGGTTCGTATCGGTCAAGTCCCCGAGCGTGTTCCGAACGGTCTGGACCGGGAGGCCGGCGAGGCTCGCTGCGCCGGGCAGCGAGCAGTCAGGGCCCGGATGGAGGCCGAGCAGGCGGAACATCTGGGCCGCCTGGGGTTCGAGTTGTGTATAGGACCAGGAGAAGACGGTCCGGACGTCTACCAGGGGATCGTCGTCGGCGAGCGCGTCGAGCCGGTCGCCGGTGCCGCTCAACGCCTCGGCGATGTCCGCGAGCGGGAATCCTGGATTAACGGCGGCGCGGGCGGCGGCGACGGCCAGGGCGAGCGGGAGGCCGGCGCACAGTGCGGTGATGTGCTCTGCGGCCGCGGGTTCTGCGTCGACGCGCTGCGTGCCGATCCGGCTCCGCAGTATCGCCATCCCTTCGCCCGGGGACAGCCTGCCAAGGCGCATGGGCCGCGCCCCCTCGGCGGCGACCAGGCTCGACAGCGGGTTGCGGCTGGTGACGAGGGTGAAGTTCGCGGGTCCGCCGGGGAGGAGCGGCCGGACCTGTGCGGCGTTCGTCGCGTTGTCGAGGACGACGAGGACGCGGCGATCGGCGAGCAGGCTCCGGTACCGGTCCACTTGCGCCGCAGGTGTGGGCGGGAGGTCTTCGGGAGCGGTGCCGAGGGCGACGAGGAATCCGCGGACCGCCTCGTACGGGTCGACGGGAGTGCCGAGCGGGTCGAAGCCCCGCATGTTGGCGTAGAGCTGCCCGTCGGGAAAGCTCCCGGAGGCGCGGCGGGACCATTCGACGGCCAGTGTCGTCTTTCCGATGCCGCCGGTCCCGGCGATGACGGCGATCCTCGTGCTGCCGTGCTCCGCTTGCAGCGCATCCAGTTCGGCGAGCTCGCTGACGCGGCCGGTGAACCCGTGCGGCGCCGCGGGCAGCAGCGCGGGCCGGGTCGCGGGCGCCCGCGATTCCGCCGCGGGCGGGTCGAGGGACTGGTCTTCCCGAAGGATGGCGGTGTGCAGGTCACGCAGCGTCCGGTGCGGGTCGACGCCCAGTTCGTCGGCGATCCTGGCTCGGAGGTCCTCATAGACCCGAAGTGCGGCGGCGGCATCGCCGGAGCGGTAGAGGGCGAGCATCAGCTTGCCCGCGAGCGGCTGGTCGAGCGGGTGTGCTTCGAGGACGCGGCGGGCATCGGCGATGGCGTCGCCGTGCCTGCCCAAAGCAGTGAGGGCGTCGATGAGCGCCCCTTCGGCGGCGAGCCGCTCCTGGTCCAGATGCCGTGCCGCCGAAGCGACGAGGCGGCCGCCGATTCCCGCCAGCGCGGGTCCCCGCCAGCGGCGGAGAGCCAGTCTCAGCAGGGATTCGGCCTCGCCGAACCGGCCGTCGGCGGCGGCCCGCTTCGCCTGGGAGACCTCGAAGCGGAACGCCTCCGAGTCGAGATATGTTGTGGTGAGCCGGTATCCGTTGCCGATCCGTTCGATCGAGTCGTCCTCGGGCATGGACCGTCGCAGGGCCGCCATGGTGTTCTGCACCTGGCGCCTGGCCGTCGAGGGCGGCTCGTCGTCCCAGAGCGCTTCGACGAGTCGGTGCATGGGCACGACCCGACCCGCTTCGAGCAGCAGCAGGGCGAGCGCCCGGCGCGGTATCGCCCCGTTCAGTGCGACGGCCTGCCCCTCGTGCTCCAGCTCCAGCGGCCCCAGTACCCGAAACTCCACCGCGCGGCCTCCTCGCACCTGTGCGCCAAGGCTTCAGCCTATCGACGCCGGTGCGGAGGCGGGGTCCGGCAGGTGCGGTCAGCAGGGGTCGGCGGACATCGCGTCGAGGAGCGCGACGGTCTCGGTGAACTGCGCGGCGAGTGCGTCGAGCAGCGCCGAGGCGGCGAGGTACATGCGGGCGGCCTGGAGTGCGAGGTTGACGGCTTCGAGGGTGAGCTTGACGATCATCAGGACGGCGCCGAGGATGGCGTCCACCTTGACGAAGGGATCGGGCGAGAGCAGGAAGAGCAGGGCGTTGACGAGCCCGGACAACAAGTCGGCCACGAACGATTTGGCGCGGTTGTTCAGGGCCTCGGCGAACCCCGAGGTGAGGTCCATGAGGGTGCTGATGAGGAACGAGAGCCCGGCCGCTGTCTGCACCGCGCCCTGGAGTTCGCCCAAGCGCTGGACTGCCGCGTCTCTCGCCAGTCCGCTCCAGTTCGGTGCGAGCCTGTCGACCGTCGTCGATCCGAGGTGCTCGTTCACGGTGCCGAGCGAGTCCTTTGCGGTGGACCACATCGCAGAGCTCACCTTGATGCGCTCGGGATTCCCGAGGATGAAGCCGACGGCGTCCTGGAACGGCTGGCAGACGCCGAGCAGGAAGTCGAGCCCCAGCTTGGTCAGGGCACCGGTGAGGTAGCCGAGGTCGACCTGGCCGGTCCTGAAGGCGAGGCGCTCTTCGATGAACGCGATGAGCTCCTGTTCGATGGCGACGACCTGCTGGGCGAGGACGAGCAGGTCGTCCATCGAGGCGTCGCCGTCGAACAGGCGGTCGAGCGGCTCACCGGCGGTGTGGCAGATCTTGTCGATGTTGAACCCGTGCGAGACGATCGGGAGCCCCTGCGCCGCCTTGCCCAGGGAGGCGAAGAAGTCGCCTGAGGTGTCCTCGGCCGCTTCTCCCGTGCCCTCGCCGAAGCCGGTGTGCTGGGGCGCGCCCGTCAGGTCCACTACTCCGTCAGACATAGGTGCTCTCCTCGCCTGCGCCACAGAGGTCGTCGGCGGACTGGCCGTCCGCGTCCTCGTACTCGGCGCAGCTGTCCTCGATGCGCGCGGCGATGCCCTGCACCGCCGGATCGAACTTGTCCAGGATGATCCGGATATGCCCTGCCGCGATCTCGTACTGCTGCGCCATCAGCAGTCCGGTGCCTCCCCACATCCACCAGTCGGGGTCGGCCTCTTCCACGTATCCGGCGATCTCGGCGAAGTCGCCGCCGAGGACGCGCAGGAACCCGGCGGCCTCCCGCACCGTCTCGGTGTCGACGTCGAATCCTTCATAGCTCACTGAGTCGGTCTCCTCTACGGTCACGGCGGTGGAACGGAGTCGCCGTTGGTGCCCTTGCAGCTGGGAACGAGATTGGCTGAGGGCTGCACGGGGATTGCACGGATTCGGCACAGGTCGCGAAGGCAGGGCGCGAGAAAGTTCTGCAACGTTGTAGATATTTCTTGTGTTAGCGGTAAAACTCAGTTAGCCTGCCTCTACACATCGATATACATGGATACCCAATTCTCGGGCATAACGCCCGCGAGCGCCGAGAGCCGCCCGGCATCGATCTCGGCCCACCGATCCGATCGCCCTCATCGAGGAGGGCAGAGGAGGCCACCCATGAGCACCGAGACCACCGGCCGCAGCAGGCGGCTCACCGCGACGCTGGCAGTAGCCGTCGCGGCACTCGTCAGCGCGGCGACCTTCCTGGCCGTCAACGCGAATGCGCAGGCGGACGACAGCACCGACGGCGTCGCGGCCCAGCAGGATTGCGCGCCCGCCCAGCCGAGTTCGGTCGGCGGCAGTCTCGGCGCCCACGACCCCGCGCTGTGGGCCGGGTGCTCGGGCGAACCGTGGTACGTGTTCGCCACCGGCGACGCGAACCAGGGCGGCGGCACCCCGTCGATCCGCCGCTCCACCAACGGCGGCCAGACCTGGCAGTCGCTCGGCACCATCTGGAACGCCAAGCCCGCGTGGATCACCCAGCAGATCCCCGGGGTCTCGAACCTCTGGGCGCCCGAGGTCCACTACGACGCCGCGCAGGGCCTCTACTACCTCTACTACGCGGCCTCCACGTTCGGCTCGCAGCGCTCGGCGATCGGCCTGGCGACGAGCCCGACGCTCGACCCGTCCGCCGCGGGCTACGGCTGGACCGACAAGGGCGTGGTCTTCCAGTCCTACAGCGGGAACGCGTACAACGCGATCGACCCGAACATCGTCGTGGACGACTCGGGCCGCCACTGGATGGTCTTCGGCTCCTGGTGGCAGGGCATCCACACGATCCAGCTCGACTGGCCCTCGGGCAAGCCCGCCGCGGGCGCGACCCCGATCCGCCTGGCCACCAAGGGCGGCGGCATCGAGGCGCCCTCGATGACGAAGCACGGCGACTACTACTACCTGTTCACGTCCATCGGGACCTGCTGCGCCGGGGCGAACTCGACGTACAAGATCACCGTCGGCCGCTCCACCTCCCCCACCGGGCCGTTCACGGACGCGTCCGGAGTGGACATGCGCAACGGGGGCGGCACGGTCGTCCTGGGCGCGTACGGGAGCAACGTCGCCGCGGGCGGCCAGTCGATCCACCGCGGCATCATGGCCTACCACGCGTACGGATCGAACGGCGGCTTCACGCTCGACATCGAGCGGATCGAATGGAACTCGGCGGGCTGGCCCGTCCTCAACGGAAGCTGATCGGAGCACCACCAATGTCCTCGACCCTCGCACGCGGCCGGGCCCTGCTCGCCGGCGTCGTCATAGCGGCGCTCGCGGCCTTCGGCCTGTCGATCGCCACGGCGACGCCGGCCAAGGCCGCCGTCACCACGAACACCTGGTTCACCATCACCAGCGCCCACTCGGGCCTGGCGCTGGACATCCTCAACGCCTCCACCACGGCGGGGACGATCCTCAACCAGTACACGCCGAACCAGTGCACCTGCCAGCAGTTCCGCTTCGTGGACGTCGGCTCCGGCTACTACAAGATCCAGGCCCGGCACTCCAGCCAGGTCCTGGAGGTGTACGAGTGGAACGCCGCCGACGGCGCCACAATCGCACAGTGGACCGACCTCGGCGGCACCAACCAGCAGTGGTCCGTGACCGAGCACGCCGACGGCACGTACAGCTTCATCAACCGCTTCTCGGGCAAGGCCCTCGACCTGTGGGAGTGGTCCACTTCCACCGGTGCCCGCATCTCGCAGTACACCTACAACGGCCTGAACGCGCAGAAGTGGCGCCTCGACGCGGTCCCCGCGTCCGGCGAGGCCACGGTCTCGAACCCGCTGCGCACCAACGGCGCCGACCCGTGGATCGAGTACTGGGACGGGTACTACTACATGTCCACGACCACCTGGGACTCGACGGTCACGATGCGCCGCGCCACGACCCTCGACGGCCTCAAGTCGGCCTCGGACACCGTGGTGTGGAACGACAGCGGCACCGCCGCGCGCTGCTGCTCGCACTGGGCGCCGGAGTTCCACCGCATCGGCGGCACCTGGTACCTGATGTACACCTCCGGGAACTCGCAGACGAACTTCGACGGCCAGAAGCTCCACGTCCTCCGCTCGACCTCCTCGACCCCGATGGGGCCGTACGAGTTCATGGGGACGCCGCTGCCGAACCAGTGGAACATCGACGGCTCGTACCTGGAATACAACGGCTCGCTCTACCTGATGTGGTCGGAGTGGGTGGGCGCCGACCAGTCGATCCGCATCGCCGCGATGTCGAACCCGTGGACCGTGACCGGCTCGCACGTCACCATCTCGCAGCCGACCTACAGCTGGGAGATCCAGGGCGGCAGGACGAACGAGGCCCCCGCGGTGCTCCAGCACAACGGACGCACCTTCGTCACGTTCTCCGCGTCCTCGTGCAACACCCCGGACTACAAGCTGGGCCTGCTCGAACTGACCGGCTCCAACCCGCTCTCGGCCTCCTCCTGGACCAAGACCTCCACCCCCGTCCTCCAGCAGGGCGGCGGCGTCTTCGGCCCGGGCCACAACGGCTTCTTCACCTCGCCCGACGGCACGGAGGAGTGGCTCGTCTACCACGGCAACACCACCTCGGCCCAGGGCTGCGGCTCCACCCGCCAGACCCGCGTCCAGCCCATCACCTGGAACGCGAACGGCACCCCGAACTTCGGGACCCCCCTCCCGTCCGGGGTGGTGATCCCGGCGCCTTCGGGCGAGTAGCGCCATGACGAGAGCGGTCCCCTCGCATTGCGAGGGGACCGCTTTCGCGCATCGTCGGACGGGGCCTCACTTCCCAGGTCCCGCCCGATCCGTCTGCGGCTCAGTCGGTCCGGACCGGTTCGGGGAGGAGGTCCTCGACGGCCCGCGCGACGCCGTCCTCCCGGTTCGAGGCGGCCGCGAACCCGGCGGCTTCCACCACTTCGGACGGCGCCCCGGCCATCGCGTACGAGCGGCCCGCCCAGGCGAGCATCGACACGTCGTTGGGCATGTCGCCGAAAGCCACCACGTCGTCGGCCGCGAAGCCCCGCTCGGCGCACCAAGCGGCCAGCGCGTCGCCCTTGTTGACGGTGTCGGCGTTGTACTCCAGGACCGGGAAGCTCCCCCAGGCCCACCGGACCATGCCGGGGGTCGGGATGCGGTCGAGGGCGGCGCGCATTGACGGGCCGTCCATGTCGCGGTGCTGGACCCGGTATTCCACAACGCCGTCGAGGTCGGCGAGGACGTCTTCGAGCGCGGCGACGTCGGTCCAGGGGTCGCCGTAGTGGGAGCGGGCGACCGGGTCGGTGCCCTCGGCGTAGATCGCGGTGCCGGTCTCGATGGTGAAGAGCGCGTCGGGGATCGCGTGGCGGGCGCGGGCGTGGAGTTCGGCGACGGCGGGGGCGGGGATGGTGCGGCGCACGTCGATGGCGCCGGTGGCGGGTTCGTAGAGGACCGCGCCGTTGTTGCAGATCGCGAAGTCGACGGTCTCGGGGAGGCCGGGGACGAGGTGGAGGCCGCGCGGGGTGCGTGCGGTCACGGCGACCACGGTGATGCCGTGGGCGCGGGCGGCGAGGAGGGCCTCGCGGTTGCGTTCGGTGAGGAGGTGCCGGGGGTCGAGGAGGGTGCCGTCCAGGTCTGTCGCGATCACACGGTAGTTGCGCACGCCCTGAGTATTCGGTCCGGTGGGCGTTTCGCGCAACGGGTTTGGGGGCGGCCTGCGGCTCGTCGCGAGCCGCGGGCCGCCCCCGTCAGGTCAGGTCGTCAGGCGTTGTCGCTGCTGCAATAGGCCATGTAGACGTTGCTGGTGAAGGACTCCTCCACGGTCACCGGGGTGGCGTAGTAGTCGGAGCCTTCGCAGCCGCCGAGGGCGGTGGTGTAGTCGAAGGTGAGCTCGTCGATCGGCGGGTTGTAGACCTCGACGGCGTCCACGACGTACAGGGCCGAGGTGTTGGAGCAGTCGAAGGTGAGGAGGGTGCCGTCGGTGCAGTCGCCGGTGTTGGGCGTGGCGGGGCGGCCGCCGTTGGCGTCCTCCTTGTCGATGGCCTCGACGCAGTAGAAGTAGTCGACGGGGCCGCCGAGTCCTTCGACCTCTTCGGTGTACACGTACTGGTAGGACTTCCACAGCTCGCCGGGCGTCCAGCCGAGGTACTCCTCGCCGCAGACGGTGCCGCCCACCGAGGAGTCGGTGAGGTCGCCGAACATGTCGACCTGGGCGCCGGAGTCGTCGGAGACGAGGGTGATGGTCCAGAACGCGGTGGCGTCGGAGCATTCGACGACCATGTCGCCGCTGCCGGTCACGTCGGTCATGCAGTCGCCGACCTCGGCGGCCTCGGCGGCGTCCATCTGCTCGTCGGTGAGGACGGTGTCGGTGGAAGAGTCCGTCGAGTCGTTGTTCGCGTCGTTGGAGTCGCCCGCGTCGCGGATGAGGGCCTTCACGACCACCACGATGATGCCGACGACGATCACGCCGATGACGCTGAGCACCTTCGCCCCGATGCCGCCGCCGCGGTTCGGCGGGGGCATCGGCGGCGCGCCGTACGGGCCGGGCTGCTGCGGGGGCGGGAATCCGGGCGGGGGCGGCGGGGTCGCGCCGTAGGGCGGGGGCGGGGCGCCGTAGCCGCCGGGCTGCGGCTGGGAGCCGTAACCGGGCTGCGGCTGGGAGCCGTAACCGGGCTGGGGCTGGGAGCCGAACCCGGGCTGGGAACCGGGCTGCGGGGGCTGGCCGTAGCCCTGGGCCTGGTTGGGGTCGTAGGGGCTGGGGGGCGGGTAGGTCATGGGCTGACTCTCCGTGTTGCGGGCGGGGAGGGGTGGGGCATCAGGGGTTGGCGGCCATCATATGGGCCACCTGCGACACCCGTTCCCCGCCCGCGCGGGTCAGGGGCGGGCGCGCAGGCGCGGGGCCAGGGCGAGGCCCAGTGCCGCGAGCGCCCCGGTGACCAGGAATGTGGTGAGGAACGCACCCGGGACGGTCCCACCGGCGCTAGGCCCGGTCCTCCTTCCAATGGCGGCCGCTGAGCAGGCGCAGGCCGTTGAGGCCGACGATGACCGTGGACAGCTCGTGCCCGGCGACGCCGAGGACGAGCGGCAGGTCGCCCACGAGGTCCCAGGTGGCGAGGACCGCGATCACGGCGGCGGCGAACACGAGGTTGGCGCGGGCGACGCGGGTCGCCTTGCGGGCCAGGTCGACCGCCGCGGGGAGGGCGGTGAGGCGCTGGCCGACCAGGACGACGTCGGCGGATTGGAGCGCGAGGTCGGAGGCGGTGCCGCCCATGGCGACGCCCACGTGCGAGGCGGCGAGCGCGGGCGCGTCGTTGATCCCGTCGCCGCAGTAGAGGGTGCGGGTCCCGGCGAGCCGGTCGGCCTTGTCGCCGGGGAGGAGCGCCGCGTCGATGCGGTCGATGCCGACGGCGGCGCCGACGCGGCGGGCGGCGGCCGGGTGGTCGCCGGTGAGAAGGCGGGCCTCGGTGCCGAGTCGGGTCTCTAGAGCGGTGATCGCTTGGGCGGCTTCGGGTCTGACGGTGTCGGTGAGGCCGATGACGCCGACCGGGCGCTTGTCGGCGATCACGACGGCCACGGTGAGCCCCTGCGCTTCGAGCTCGGCGACGAGGCGGCGGGCCGCGGGGTCGTCCTCGGCGTCTTCGAAGAGCACGGGGTGGCCGACCTGGACATCGGCGCCGTCGACGCGGGCGCGCACGCCGCGGCCGGGCACGGCCTGGAAGTCGGTGGCGCCGTTCGGGTCCCCGATCGCGGCGAGGACGCGGCCGAGCGGGTGCTCGGAGCGGGCCTCGGCCGCGGCGACGAGGCGGCGCAGGCGGGCTTCGTCGCCGTCGAGGGCCTCGATGCGCTCGACGCGGGGGCGGCCGTGGGTGAGGGTGCCGGTCTTGTCGAAGGCGGCCCGGTCGACCTCGGCGAGGCGTTCGATCATCAGGGCGCTCTTGACGAGCACGCCGCGGCGCCCCGCGAGGGCGACGGCGGCGAGGAGCGGCGGCATGGTGGCGAGGACGATCGCGCAGGGGCTCGCGACGATCATGAACGTCATGGCGCGCAGCAGGGTCGGCTCGAACGCGGCCCCGGCCAGCAGCGGAATCCCGATGAGCGCGAGCGTCGCGGCGACCACGACGAGCGAGTATGGCTGCTCGACCCGCTCGATCGTCAACTGGGTCTTGGACTTCGCCTCCGACGCCTCCTCGACCTGGCGGGCCACGCGCGCCAGCACGGAGTCGGCGCTGGAGCGGTCGACGTGCACTTCGAGCGCGCCCGTGCCGTTCACCGTGCCCGCGAGCACCTGCGCGCCAATCGCTTTGCGGCCGGGCAGGGCCTCGCCGGTGAGGGTCGACTCGTCGACCTCGGACTCCCCCGCGGTGACCGTGCCGTCGGCGGGGACGCGGTCGCCGGGGCGGATGAGGACGGTGTCGCCGGGGGCGAGGCCGGCCGCGTCCACGGTATCCTCGCGACCGTCGCGCAGGCGCACGGCCCGGTCGGGGGCGTGTTCGAGGAGGGAGCGGACCGAGTCGGCGGTGCGCTCGGTGAGCACGGCCTCCAGGGCGCCGGAGGTCGCGAAGATGACGATGAGCAGGGCCCCGTCGAACCACTGGCCGATCGCCGCGGCGGCTACGGCGGCGATGACCATGAGGAGGTCGACCTCGAAGCGGGGCTTGGCGAGCGCGGTGATCCCCTCCCATGCCGGGCCCCAGCCGCCCGCGAGGTAGCAGGCGAGGTACGCGGGGAGCCACGCCCAGGCGGGGGCGCCCGAGAACTGTGCGGCGGCGCCGATCGCGAAGAAGGCGAGCGCGAGGGAGGCCCAGCGGACATCGGCCAACCGGAACATGGAAGCGAACATGCGCATCATCGTATATTCGCAATCACGCAGATAGCAAGATGGGGTAGGCTCGGCCACATGCACGAGGGGCTGCCGAACTTCACGATGCCCGGCGACGACCAGGCCCGGGCCGCCGCCGACGCGCTGCGCATCCTGGCCGACCCGACCCGCCTCAAGCTCATGTGGGCGCTGCTCCAGGGCGAGGAGAACGTCGCGTGCCTCGCCGACCTCACCGGCGCCCGCCCCACCGCCGTCAGCCAGCACCTTGCAAAACTTCGCCTCGCCGGGCTCGTCACGACGCGCCGCGAAGGCACCTTTGTCTACTACGTCGCGGCCGACGACCGCGTGAAGCCGCTCCTGGAGCAGGTCCTCGCCCTCGGAGACTGAGAAAGCCCCCGCGCGAAGCGCGGGGGCCGTTCGATTCTGGGGGCCTTAGCTGCGGCCCGTGGCGCGGAGCAGGCTCGTGAAGTCGGCAGCACCGAGGTCGAAGACCGGGGAGTCATGCCCGAGCTTGGAGTCCCGCACCTGGAAGCCAGCGGCAGTGTTCCGGGCCTCGACACAGTCTGCTTGGGCCGAGTTATTGCTTCGAGTGCTCTTCCGCCAGCCGGTGTGCTCCACCATCGAGAAACCTTCCAATCCCTTGCGCGCGAGTCCGCAGGAAGCTGCGGGCTTGATCATACAAGGCGAGTTTCGCCTCATCGACCACGTGGCGGCTCTGGTCGAGATGTTCCACATACACAAAATTCGGCCCTGAATCGGGAAGGTCATTCGAGCTAAACGAGTCAAACGCATAGGTGGCGAGGTGCGGAGGCTGAACCACGAAGACCTCGCAGCCAGGGAGTGAGTCGGCCCAGAGCAACCGGTCGATCTGGGCTGCCCGCTCCTTCGCTGTGAGCAGGCCGAGGTCGGCGATCGCACCGGATGGTACGAATATCTCGGCGGTTGGGTGGTCATCGCCGCTGAAGCGCGCGAAGAACGTCTCTGCTCTACGTTCCTTTCGCAACCAGTGCTTGATCTTGTCGGCCGGATCATCCATGGGATCTGCCAGCACCTTCATGTGAACAGCCTCAGTCTGCACCAGCGCAGGAAACAGAAGCGGGTCCCACTTGGTGTGGTGCGGGTAGGTCCGCTCGCCGCTCTCGACGATGTAGAGGCTTCGCTTGTCGAGGTCAGAAACCAGTTCCTGCCCGGTGTGCAGTTGCTCCCTGACATGCAGGATGAATCGTTTGCGCGCCTCATCCACTCCTCCGCGCTCGCAGATCAACAGCAGATTGCCGAGATCGGGGAGGCGCTCCTGGTCGAGCCAGGCTCGGACCGTGTTGCTGCTCTTTCTCATGACTCTTGCGAACTGGTTCCGTGTCCATCCGCTGTCCCGGCAGATGGTGTTGACTTCCGCGAACAAGTACGAGCGCACGAGCTTCTCGTTCAAGACATTGCCTGCCATCGCGGCCTCCCTATGCTGCGCGAATCACCGGTAGTAGCGATGATCGCACGAAGAATGCCAACAACATTCATCACGACTCGTTGAAGTTTCGGGGCTCCACAACGGGGTTCCATTTCGGTGCCCCGAAATTGAACACCCACCATGGAACTCCGTTCTTGATCGCCGGAAACTCCAGGGGGACATAGCCATTGACCTGGCGAAACGTGGTTTATGGTGGTCTCATCGCAGGTTTGGTTGCCCATCTTGCGAGTGGTGGAGGGCCGGGGGGCCGTGCCTCCCAGCGACCTAATGCGGTCCCCCGGCCTCAGAAGTGTCGGGAATCCGACAATCTCTAATGGAGGAAGCGATGTCGTATCCGAGTACCCGCCCGAGAACCGCGCCGGCGCCCGACCCGCTTGAGCGCGGGAGCTTCAGCGACGGTGCGAACCGCTACACCGTCTACGCCTCCAGCGCGGACGCGCCCGACTCGTTCCAGGTGTGCGCCAACGACAACCGAGCCGACCTGGTCCTGATCGTCTCGGGCCTCACCTCGCAGGACCTCCACGCCACCTGGGGCGACGAGTGGCGCTCCCGCTCAACGGAGTGGCGGGAGTGGGCGCGTTCGGCGGCGTTCCATGTCTTCCACAACGGGAGCCTCCCGACCCCGGCCAAGACGAGGTACTGCAATGGGTAGCGGCGTGCGCCCCGACAACGACCCGTACAACCTCCGCTCCGACGGCAAGCCCGGGATCGACGGCTACCTGGGCGACTTCACCCGCGGGCCCGCGACGTTCACGTTGTACTCCCTCGGCTCGCATCCGGCGCGGAGCCCCAAGATCATCGAGTACCTCCTGGACGTCGAGGACGGCGCCGGCGCCCGCGAGTGCTACCGCTTCACCGACGACCCCGAGGACGTCCCCGAATGGGCGCCCTCCTGGCGCGGCGACCAGTGGTGCCCCTGGATCATCGAGCAGTGCGAAGCGCTCATCGCCGAACCCGACACCGCTTAGCCCCCAAAGCCGCTCGGCGCCCGGCGATTGAACCTCGGGCGGGCCGTCGGGCGTCCGAGGGCCGGTCGATCTTGGTGGAGGTCGACCGGCCCTCTCACGTCCTCTGGGAGGCCGCCGCCGTGACCGCGAGGGCCGCGACGCCCATGGCGACGCCGATCCAGATCGGAGCCGTCAGGCCCCAGTCCGCGTCGATGGCGAGGCCGCCGAACCAGGCGGAGAGGGCGATGCCGACGTTGAACGCGGAGGCGTTGACCGAGGAGGCGAGCGAGGGGGCGCCCTCGGCGGCGTCGAGCACGCGGGTCTGGAGGACCGGGACCATGGCGAACCCGGCGGCGCCGATGACGAAGACCATGATCGCGGCCGGGACCGGGGAGTGGACGGCGAACGCGAACACGACGAGCGCGGCCGTGGCGGCGGTGAGCGTGCCGTAGAGGGCGGGCATGACGGCCCGGTCGGCGAGGCGCCCGCCCAAGAGGTTCCCGGCGGTGAGGCCGACGCCGAAGAGGAGCATCAGCCAAGGGACCGTTGAGGTCTCGAAGCCGGAGACGCGGGTGAGCAGCGGTTCCAGGAAGGTGATCGCGGCGTAGGCGGCGCCCCAGCCGAGCATGGTGATCGTCAGGACCAGCCACACCTGCGGGCGGCGGAACACCGCGATCTCGCCGCGCAGCCCCTCCCCCTTGTCGTTGGGACGCACCGGGACGAACGCGAGGATCGCGGCGACCGCGACCGCGCCGATGACGGTGATCGCCCAGAACGCGGCGCGCCAGCCGAGCTGCTGGCCGAGGGCGGTGCCGAAGGGCACGCCGATGACGTTGGCGAGCGTCAGGCCGGTCATCATGAGCGCGATGGCGCGCGAACGCCTCTCGGGCGCGACGAGGCTCGCGGCCATGATCGGGCCGATGCCCATGAACGCGCCGTGGCACAGCGCCGAGACGATGCGGCCGGTCATGAGGGTGCCGTAGGTGGTGGCGACCGCGGCGAGGGCGTTCCCGGCGATGAACAGGGCCATGAGCACCACGAGCATCGTCTTGCGGGGCAGGTTCGCGCCGATCGCGGTCATGATCGGGGCGCCGATCGCCACGGACGCGGCGTACCCGGTGACGAGGAGCCCGGCGGTGGGGATCGAGACCTTGAGGTCCTCGCCGAGCGGCCCGAGGAGGCCGACCACGACGAACTCGGTGAGGCCGATGCCGAAGGCGCCCAAGGCGAGCGCGCCGAGGGCGAGGACGCGGCGGCGCTTGGCCTCCAGGTGGGCCGGGCGGGCCGGGGCGGCGGTGGTCACGGGGTTCCTTCCGGGGCGGGGGCGGGACCCCGGGGACGAGACGAGGTGTCCCCGGGGCACCGCCGCCCAGTATTCCCCGCGTCCGGCAATTGGTCCAGTGGTTTGTCCAACCATTTCAAAAACTCGTGGCGGGCTGCATGTGCGCACGGCCCTGGGCGGCGCCGTCGTAGGCTCGGGGGCACCGCAGAAGGAGGCACCGCCATCAGCGACTCATCACCGAACCTGAACGTCGACTGGCACGCCGGCTGGCCCTCGGCCAAGCACGACCCCGCGCCCGAGATCCAGTCGCACGCCGCGGACGACCGCACGGTCATCATGCGCCAGAACATGTCCGTCAACTTCGAGGCCCCGTTCATGTTCCTGCTCTTCGGGAACGACCGGGCGCTGCTGGTGGACACCGGCGCGACCCCCGAGCCCGTGTACTTTCCGCTGCGCCGCACCGTGGACGCGCACATCGCGGCCTGGCTCGCGGCGCATCCGAACCCGGACTACGAGCTGGTCGTGGCCCACACCCACGGGCACGGCGACCACAAGGCCGCCGACGGCCAGTTCGCCGACCGCGAGCGCACCACCGTGGTCGGCCCCGACCTGGACGAGGTCGTCGCGCACTACGGCTTCGACGACTGGCCGCTCACCCCGCGCGAGCTCGACCTCGGCGGCCGCACCGTCGACGTCATCCCCGGGCCCGGCCACCACCGCTCGGCCACCGTCTTCTACGACCGGGCGACGCACCTGCTGCTCACCGGCGACACGTTCTACCCGGGCCGCCTGTACGTGCAGGACTGGGAGGGCTTCGAGGCCACTGTGGACAAAATAGTGGCGTGGTGCGAGGAGCACCCCGTGTCGCACCTGCTCGGCTGCCACGTCGAGATGTCCACGCGCCCAGGCGTCTCCTACCCGCGCGGGTGGACCTACCAGCCCGACGAGGCGCCGCTGCCGATGACCGTCGCGCAGCTGCGCGAACTCCAGCGGGCCGTGAAGGAGCTCGACGGGGCGCCCGGCGAGCACGTCTTCGACGACTTCGAGATCTGGTGGAAGGGCGAGTAGCGGGGGTCTTAGGACCAGCGGCGCAGGGGGAACCGGGACGCGGGACCGAGGGCGGTCGGCGATCCCGTTCCTAGCCTTGGGCGTGCGCGGACCGGACCCGGTCCGGGCGGACCCGAGGAGGACAACATGACCATCCTGGTCACCGGCGCGACGGGCAACGTCGGCCGCCACCTGGTCGAGCGGCTGGCCGCGGACGGGCACGCCGTGCGGGCGCTCACGCGCGACCCGGCGGGGGCGCGGCTCCCCGAGGGCGTCGAGGCGGTCGCGGGCGACTTCACCGACCTCGCGTCGCTGGAGCGGGCGCTCGACGGGGCCACCGGGCTGCACCTCATGACGACGTTCGGGCCGAAGAACGAGACGGTCCCCCACAGCGCGCAGCTCGCGTCGGCCGCACTCGGGGCCGGGGTGAAGCGGGTGTCGCTGCTGTGGAACGGGTACCGGGGGCCGGTGGAGGAGGCGTTCGCGGCGCTGAACCCGGTGGAGCTCCAGCCCGGCGAGTTCATGTCGAACGCTTTGACGTGGGCCGAGGAGATCCGCGAGCGCGGCGCCGTGAGCGAGCCGTTCGCCCACATCGGGCACGCGCCGATCCACGAGGCCGACATCGCGGCCGTCGCCGCGGTCGCGCTGACCACCGATGCGATTGCGGGGCGGCAGATCCCGCTCACCGGCCCCGGGGTGGTGTCCGTGCCGGACCAGGTCGCGGCCATCGCGGCGGCGATCGGGCGGGACGTGGCGTTCACGGCGCTGGACGAGGACCAGGGCCGCCTGCGGATGCAGGCCCTGGGGTACGACGAGGGCGCGATCGACTACGTGATGGGCTGGCGCGCCGACCCGCCGGAGTGGACGCTCCGCGCGTCCGACACGGTCGAGCGCCTGACGGGCCGACCCGCGCGGACCTTCGCGGACTGGGCCCGCGAGCACGCGGAGGCGTTCCGCTAGCGGCGGCGGTTTTCGGGCAGGGTCATGCGCCTCACGGCGCGGAATCGAGCCGCCCCCGGCTCGATAGTGCCCGAGGGGTCCGACAATCCCCCCGGAGGCGATGCCAGGGCCGGGGGCCGCAAGCAGGCGAAGGCTTTTCACACCGCCACCGGCCGGGACGGCACTTCCCTGCGCCGGGCGGCGATGCGGCCCGCAGGATCTCCTGCGGGCCGCTTTTCGCTGCTTCGGGTCAGAGGCCCTTTGCTCCCTGGGCGATGGCCTCGGCGACCGAGGAGGTCGGGCGGCCGATGAGGCGCGAGAGGTCGCCGGTCTGCGTCGAGAGCAGGCCGCGCGAGATGGCGTCGTCCACGCCGACGAGGATCGGGACGAGGACGCCCGGCAGGCCGGCGCCTTCGAGGATGCCGCGGTGGACCTCGGGCGTGACGCGGTTGAGCGGGAAGTCGCGGCCGACGGCGCGGGCGACCTCGGCGGTGAACTCCTCGTAGGTCCACACCTGGTCGCCGCTGAGCTCGTACTCGGCGTTGTCGTGGCCCTCGCCGGTGAGCACCGCGACCGCGGCGGCGGCGAAGTCGGCGCGCGAGGCGGTCGCCAGACCGGAGCCCTCGGCGGTGCTGGTGAGCAGGCCGCCGTTCGCGAGGTTCTGGCCGATGGCCTCGGTGAAGTTCTCGTGGTACCAGCCGTTGCGCAGCAGCACGTACGGAATCCCGGAGTCGATGAGGTACCGCTCGGTGATCTGGTGCTCGCGGGCGAGCTCGAAGTCGGCGGCCGGGCCGCCGAGGATGCTCGTGTACGCCAGGAGCGCCACGCCCGCGGCCTTCGCGGCGTCGATGACGGCCTTGTGCTGCGGCACGCGCTGCCCCACCTCGCTGCCGGAGATGAGGAGGACCTTCTCGCCCTCGTGGAACGCGTCCGCCAGGGAGGCCGGGTCGCTGTAGTCCCCCGTGCGGACCTCGACGCCCAGCTCGCCGAAGCGGGCGGCCTTGGCCGGGTCGCGGACGACGACGGCGATCTGCTCGACGGGGACCTGGTTGATCAGGCCCTCGACCACGAGGGTCCCGAGTTTGCCGGTGGCTCCGGTCACGACGATCATCTGCTGCTCCTTCAGTGTCGGTTGCGACGATCATTTCACTTTCCAAATGAAAGTACAATCAAAATGAAAGTACTATCGCGGAGGTAACATCGACGCATGGCCACCCGTCCCGTCCCGCACGTCCTCGCCGAGTTCCAGAACCTCAGCGGTCGCCCCGACCTCACCGAGTTCCAGGTCCTCGCCGAGGACTGCCCGTCGCGGCCGGTGCTCGACCACGTGACGGGGCGCTGGGGCACGCTCATTGTGCTGTCGCTCCACGACGGCCCGCGGCGGTTCAGCGAGATCCGCCGCGCCGTCGCCGGCATCAACGACAAGGCCCTCTCGCAGGGCCTTCGCCACCTCGAACGCGACGGCCTGGTGCTGCGCCACGCCTCCGACGGCTTCCCCTCCCGCGTCGAGTACCGCCTCACCGAGGTCGGCGCCGGCATGGAGGCGCGACTGCGCGAGATGGTCACGTACCTGTACGCCAACATGCCCGAGGTCCTCGACGCGCAGGCCGGGTACGACGCCGAGCACCCCGCGCCCGAGGCCGCCGCGGAAGGCCCAGTGTCCTAACGGTTCGCCCGAACTGCGCGAAACCGCAGGTGGGACCGGACCGGCCACCTAGACTCGGGCCATGGCTAGCGCGCGGGCCACGTTCCTGGGAGGACTGCGTCCGGCCACGGCTATCCCGCTGTGGGTCCGGCTGCTGCCGCTCGTCGCCCTCTTCGGCGCCTCGTTCTTCCTGCTCTTCCAGCCCGACCCGCTCCACGCGGGCATCGCCATGGCCGTCGTCCCCGTGCTCGCCGCGTTCGTGCTCGGACCCGTGTGGACCGGCGCGATCGCGGCCATGGCGCTCATCGTCGTGGCCGCCCCGATCCCGGTCTCGCGGCGCTTCGCGGTGGACGACATCATCGTCGTCGCCATCGTCTTCGCCACGGCCATCGGCATCTCCTGGATCCGCCAGCGCTTCGAGAAGGGCCTGGTCACGGTCCTGTCGGTCTCCGAGGCCGCGCAGCGCGCGGTCCTGCCGGACCTGCCCGAGCGGGTCGGGGACCTCGCGTGCGCGGGGCTGTACCACTCGGCGCAGCAGGGCGCGAGCATCGGCGGGGACCTGTTCGACGTGCGGCCGAGCCCGTACGGGACGCGGCTGATCCTCGGCGACGTGCAGGGGCACGGGCTCGACGTGGTGGGCGCGGCGTCGATGCTGCTGTCGGTGTTCCACGAGGCGATCCTCGACGAGGAGGACCTCGGCGGGGTGGCGTGGCGGCTGGAGCGGCGCATCCTGGAGGACGGGGCGCACGGGTACATCCCGGAGCTGTTCGCGTCGGTGCTGCTCGCGGAGTTCTCGGACGAGTGCGACGAGGTGCGGCTGCTGTCGTGCGGGCACCCGCCGCCGCTGCTGCTGCGGGGGGAGCGGGTGGAGGAGGTCGACCTGAAGACCGCGCCGGTGCTGGGGCTGCGGCTGGCCGAGCCGGTGCGGCACCGGGGTCCGGCGGCGGTGCCGTTCGAGATCGACGCGACGCTGCTGGCGTTCTCGGACGGGCTGGTGGAGGCGCGGGACGCGGAGGGGCGGTACTACCCGCTGGCGGAGCACCTCGACGGCCTGGTGACGCCGTCGCCGCGGGCGCTCGTGGAGTTCGTGTGGGACGACGCGCTGCGGTTCGCGGCGCGGATGGACGACGACGTGTCGATCCTGGCGGTGACGCGGGTGTACGGGAGCGGTCCCGCGGCCGAGTTATTCAATCGGTTATACGAAGGGTGTTTACAACCGTTCGGTTCTGTGTGAATATCCAAATGACTCGATAGGCACCCCCGAAGGAGACGACGATGTCATCCCCCCGTCCCCCGCGTGCGCAGCGCTTGCGCCGCAACGGCTTCAGACGCGGCATCGCCGCCGTCGGCGCCGCCGGGCTCGCGGCGGCCGTCGCCGCGCCGAGCCTCCCCGTGCTCACCGCCAGCGCCGAGGAGGCCGCCGCCGACGCGGTGACCGTCGTCCTCGACCCGTCATACCAGCAGCCCGAGTTCGAGGGCTGGGGCACCAGCCTCGTGTGGTTCGCGAACGCCACCGGCGGCTACCCCGACGAGATCCGGGACGAGCTGGCGGACATGGTCTTCGGCGACGAGGGCCTGAACCTGAACATCGCCAGGTACAACATCGGCGGCGGCAACGCCCCGAACATCGACAACGAGTACCTGCGCGGCGGGGCCTCCGCCGTCCCCGGCTGGTGGGCCGCCCCCGAGGGCACCACGCAGGCCGACAAGGACTGGTGGGACCCCGAGAACCCCGAGCACTGGAACTGGGACGCCGACGCGGATCAGCGGTGGTGGATCGACGCCGTCAAGGACGACGTGACCCACTGGGAGGCGTTCTCGAACTCGCCGCCGTACTTCCAGACCGTCTCCGGGTACGTCTCGGGCGGGTTCGACGCCAACCAGGACCAGATCCGGGCCGACACCGTGGACGAGTTCGCGGTGTACCTGACCGAGGTCATGGAGCGCGTCGAGGCCGAGCACGGCATCGAGTTCGACACCGTGGACCCGCTGAACGAGCCGAACACGAACTACTGGGGCACCCAGCTCGGCCCGGACGGCGTGCAGCCCACCGGCGGGCGGCAGGAGGGCGCGCACGCCGGGCCCGAGTCGCAGCAGCTGGTCATCAACGCGCTCGCCGAGCAGCTGTCGGAGTCCGAGCTCGACGCGGTGGTGTCGGCGATGGACGAGACGAACCCGGGCACGTTCGTGCGCAACTGGAACGCGTACACCGAGGAGTCCCGGGCGAACGTCGAGCAGCTGAACGTCCACACGTACGGCACCGGCCAGCGCACCAGCGCCCGCGACCTCGCGAAGGCCGCGGACAAGCCGCTGTGGATGAGCGAGGTCGAGGGGTCGTGGACCTCCGGCCAGGACTACACGTCGATGGAGAACGGCATCGGGATCGCCTCGCGGATCACCGACGACCTGCGGGAGCTGGAGCCCACGGCGTGGGTGCTGTGGCAGCCGGTCGAGGACGTGGCCGCGGGCCACAGCTGGGGCTCGATCCAGCTGCCGTTCGACTGCACCGACGAGGACACGCTGGAGACGTGCCCGATCAAGGTGAACACGAAGTTCTACACGATCCAGAACTTCACGCACTACATCGAGCCGGGCGACCACGTGATCGCCACCGACAACGCGGCGACGACGGCCGCGGTCGAGGCCGACGGCAAGGGCGCGAACGTGGTGTACACGAACAGCACCGATGCGGCCGTGGAGGTCACGCTCGACCTGTCCGGGTTCGAGCGGGTCGCGCGGGGCGCCTCGGTGACCCCGGTGGTCACGAGCGCGGACGGCGCGCTGGTCGAGGGCGACGCGGTGCGGGTGCGCGGCGACGAGGCGACGCTGACCGTGCCGGCGAAGTCGGTGACGACGTTCGTGGTCGAGGGCGTCTCGGGCGTCGACTGCGACGCGCCGCTGTTCCAGGACGGGCACGTGTACCGCTTCGACGGCGTGCAGAGCGGCAAGTCGATCGCGCCGAGCGCGGACGGCACCGGCATCGTCATCGAGACCGACGACGCGTCGGACGGCGGGCAGCTGTGGGAGGTCGAGCGGCTCACCGACGGGTACACGAACACGGAGGAGTACACGATCGTCAACGCGGCCAACGGCTCCCGTCTGGCGATCAGTGACGGGCTCGCGGTCCTGGAGCCCGGCGGCGGGGAGCCGTCCGAGGCGGCGACGTGGTACCTGTCGACCACCGGCGACGGCACGTACGTGCCGGTGAACGTGGGCACGGGCCTGGTCCTGGACGTGTGGGGCGAGGCCACCGCGGACGGGTCGCCGGTGCAGACGTACACGCCGACGTCGGCCGCCAACCAGCGCTGGGGCGTCGTGGACGAGACCGTGCTGCGGGCGCAGCAGGTCAGCGCGTACACGGTGCCCGGGTTCGTGCCGGTCCTGCCGGACACGGTGCCGGGCGTGTACCGCGACGGCGTGCGCGGGGCGCTGCCGGTCGAGTGGGACATGCCGCGCGAGTCCACCTGGAACCGCGTGAAGACGGTGACGGTGTTCGGCGAGGCGGTCGACGCGCTCGGGAACACGTTCCGCGCCAAGGCGAAGGTCAGCGTCGACACGTTCTCGGAGACCGCCCCGGCCGCGGCGAAGACCTACCCGGGGTACACGCCGCCGCTGCCGGAGACCGTGACCGCGCTGGGCGACCACGGGACCGAGGCCGAGGTGCCCGTGACGTGGGAGGCGCCCGCCGAGGGCGCGTTCGACGACTACGGGACCGTGCGGATCGAGGGCACCGCGGTGCTCGTGGACGGGACGGAGCTGCCCGCGGTCGTGGACGTGGAGGTCACCGACCCGGTCGAGGCCAACGCGGCGCTCGCGGACGGGACGGTCGTCTCGGCGACCTACACCGAGCCGGGCTATTCGACCGCGGGGCTGCGCAACGGGGTCCTGACGGACAAGGCGTGGTCGAACTGGAAGTCCGGGCCGTTCAACACCGAGGACGCGATCACCGTGGAGCTGCCGGAGGCGCGGGACGTGACCCGGGTCGTCTCCCACTTCTGGAGCGACGGCGGCCGTCCGTCCTATGCAGACACGCTGACGGTGCAGTACCTCGACGCGGACGGGAACTGGGTCGACGCGGGGTTCGTGGACGTGCCGACCGACGAGGTGCCGGTGATCGACGTGGAGGTGAACGCGAAGACGTCCGCCGTGCGGGTGGTCATGACCGCCGGTTCCGGCGGGACCGCGGGGTGGATCATCCTGAGCGAGATCGAGGTCTACGCGAAGGCCCCGGCCGCTTAGCGGGCGGGTGGAACACGGGCGGGGCCCTCACCGCAGGTCGGCGGTGGGGCCCCGTCCCGTTCCGGGCCGGACTGTCGGACCCCCGGTCTAGGCTTGCGCGGTCGCAAGAGGACGACCGAAGGGGGACGACATGACCGAGGACCCGACCGGCACTCCGGCCGAGGATCTGACCGGCGGCCCGATCGCGATCGCTGCGCCGGTGCCGATCCTGCGGATCTTCTCAGTGGAGAAGGCCCGCGAGTTCTACCTCGGCTACCTGGGGTTCCAGGTGGCGTGGGAGCACCGCTTCGAGCCGGAGCTGCCGCTGTACATGCAGGTCGAGCGGGGCGCCGCGGTGCTGCACCTGAGCGAGCACCACGGCGACGGGACCCCGGGGACGGCCTGCTTCGTGCCGATCCGCGGCATCGAGGCGTTCCACGCGGAACTCGCCGCGAAGGACTACCCGTACGCGCGGCCCGGGATCGAGGACGCCCCCTGGGGATCGCGCACCCTGACCGTGGGCGACCCGTTCGGCAACACCCTCAGGTTCGACGAGGCGAAATGACCGCCGGGCCCCGCGGACCGCCGGGCGGCCCGCTTCCCGTTCGCGCCGCGGACCGGCCGGGCGGTGCCGGTGTTGGTATCGACGTCGGCGTCGGCGTCTTAGGCGCCCACGGCGTCCGAGAGCGCGGTCAAGGAGTCGAGCTCGTCCTGCGAGAGGTCGAGTTCCGCCGAGGCGAGGAGCGGAGCGAGCTGGTCGAGTTCGCGGGCGCCCGCGATCGGCCCGGCGATGCCGGGGCGGCTGCGGACCCAGGCGAGCGCGACGGTGCCGACGGCGACCCCGTGGTCCTGCGCGATCGTCGCGAGCCCGTCGATGACCGCGAGCCCCGTCGGGTTCAGGTACTTCGCGGCCGAGCCGCCGCGCACGCTCTGCTCCAGGTCGGCCTCGGTGCGGTACTTGCCGGTGAGGAAGCCGCTCGCCAGCGCGTGGTACGGGAAGACGCTCAGGTCCTCGGCGACCGCGATGTCGCGCAGGCCCAGCTCGAACGTGGCCCGGCTGACCAGGCTGTACTTGGGCTGCAAGGCGACCGGGCGGGCGGCGCCGGTGCGCTCGGCGATGTCGAGCCACTCGCGCAGGCGCTCGGGGCTGTAGTTGGAGACGGCCACGTGCCTGACCTTGCCGTCGGTGACGAGCGCGTCGAACGCGGCGACGGTCTCCTCCAGCGGGGTGTCCGCGTCGTCGAAGTGCGCGTAGTACACGTCGATGGCCTCGGACTGGAGGCGCCGGAGCGACGCCTCCGCGGCGGCCTTGACGTTCGCGGCCGAGAGGCCCTTGAACTCGGGGTGCTGCGAGACCTTCGTGGCGACCATGAGCCGCCCCGGGTGCTTCGCGACCCAGGAGCCGATGACGGTCTCGGACTTCCCGCCCCCGTTGCCGGGGACCCATGCGGAGTAGGAGTCCGCGGTGTCCACGAGCGTGCCGCCCGCGTCCGCGAACGCGTCGAGGATGCGGTGCGCCTCGGACTCGTCGGTGGTCCATCCGAACGTGTTGGTGCCCAGTACGAGCGGGTGGACGTCGATGCCGGTCCTGCCGAGCTTGCTCATTGCGTGGCCTTCCGTGGTGGGCTCCCGGGGAGGCGCGGCGGCGCCCTCTCGGCCCGGCGCGGGCCGGGTGATTTCCGAAGCGATCCTTTCACACACCGCGCGGACACCGCTCCGGTATCCGGACGGCCGTTCGAGCCCGGCCCGCCGGCCCGGCCGCGCCGCGCGCTCAGGAGTCCTGGAGCAGCAGGTGGATCCGCGTCTCCGTGCCCTGCTCGCTCGTGTAGGTGCGCAGGAGGTCCACGACGCTGTTGACCAGCAGCAGCCCCCGACCGAACGGCTGCGTCGCGTCGACCGGGCGGCGCCCGGCCAGCGGGTCGGTGATGTGGCCCGCGTCGGTGACGGCGCACACCAGGGCCCGGTCGTCGGTCCAGATGCGCAACCCGGCGCGGCCGCCGCCGTGGACGATGCTGTTGATGAGCAGCTCGGTGACGGCGATCTCCAGGTCGATGAGCTGGATGCCGGTGAGGCCGGCCCGCCGCCCGAAGGCGACGACGAACCACCGCGCGTGGTCGACCGTGTCCGTCTCGACGGGCCGCTCCACCGCGAACCTCGGCGGCGGCTTGAGCGGCGTGTTGTAGTCGCCGACGATGCGGCCGGGGTCGTAGTCGGCGCTGGCGTGGGCCCCTTCCCCGTCGGTGTAGACCGGATGCGAGGCGCGCAGGTCGGCCAGCTCCCGGGAGCCGATGCCGCCGACGTCGCGGGGGCACAGCATGGCGACGTCGTGCCCGGCGAACGCGAAGTTGATGAGCGCCTCGTGCTGCGCGCAGGCGGGGTACTCGTCGTCGGTGCGGCCCGGCCAGGTGGACTCGCCGACGACCCAGGAGCGCCGCCCGAAGTGGACGTCGGTGAACGCGCGCAGCACCCCGGGGATGATGCGGCCCGGATTCACCCCGACCTCGGTCATGTTCAGGAGCCGGACACGGTCGACCGAGTCGCCGAGGGCCTTCCGGAGGAGGCCGAAGTGCGCTTGGGGGACCGCGATCACGACAGGATCGCCGAACGCGAGCGCCGTCTCCACGAACGGGACGGTGCCCGACAGGAACTCGTCGTCGTCCGAGTACAGGAGCGCGGTGTGGCTGAAGGGCCCGTCGGCCGCGGGACCGGCTTCAGCTTTCAACGCGGATCTCCTTCGATCGCAACAAGCTTGAGCGGATACCCACCAGGAATCGACGTGAAGCCTTGAGAACGAGTCTAAACGGGTGACGGCCCGATTTCAATGCGAGCGCCCGCCAGGGGCGGTCCGACGGGAAGAGGGGGGCTACGCCCCGTGACAGGCCGGTTCGGCACGGCTAGGCTGAAGAGCACAGTGGAGGATTTCGGGTACCCGCGTGGACCAGTGCTTGCGATGCCGGTCAAGGGCGGGGAACGGTCGTTCGAGGACTCCAGCGGATATCGATGGGTGGCGGACTTGGTGTCCGCCTTGGGAATGGACCTCTCCGCAGCGGGTCGCCCACAGCTCACCGGCATTTGCCTGGTCGCAGACAAGACCCGCTCGACGAACGACCGGCCGCGTGCCGGTGACTCCCGACCGCTCGAAGGCGGTGCCTCATCATGGCTCCACGGCAACCCGACCACGACCCCATGCTCGGCCGCGACGGCGACCCGATCCGGGCGGCGCTGTTCGCCCGGCTCTCCGCGCTCGCGGACGGCGACCCCGAACGCGGCCCGATCCGCGACCGGCTCATCACCGGCCACCTGCCGCTGGCCGCGCACATCGCGAAGTGCTACGCGGGCAGGGACTCCGAAGCGGAGCTGCTCCGCTCGGCCTGCACCGGCCTCATCGAGGCCGTCGACCGGTTCGACCCGGCCGAGGACGACTTCCTCACCTTCGCCATCCTCTCCATGACCGACGCGGTGCGATGCCACCGCCGCGAGGCGACCCGGCCGCAGGACGCCCCGTCCCGCGCCGACCGGGGCGACGCCCGGCCGGCACCCGTCTCCCGCGCGATGGAGGCGACACTGGCCGAACTCGACCGGCGCCTGCTCGCCGCCCCCGTCTCCGGCTCCCTGCGCACCAGCCACGCCGGCCCCCGCGCCCGCACCGACCAACCCTGAGAAGGTGTGTGGGAAGCCCGACGCCGCCAGGGTTTCCCGCACACCGCCCCCGCCGCCCGCCCGGATTCACCGGACGGGACCTAGCCCGGCCATGGCGGCCGCGAGCGGCGCGACCGCGGTGCCGCCGATCCGCCTGAGGTTCCGTTCGCGTTGCGGCGGAAGGGGAGGGATCATCGCCGCGGTCAGTCGGTGACCCAGTCCATGTGCTCGATCCAGCGGTCGAGCAGCGCCCGGTCCCCTGCGATCTCCAGCGACGGGGTCGACTTGAGCGGCCGGCGCCGGCTGATGACGAGGAGGAGGTCCGAGGCCGGGCCGCTCACCGTGAGGTCGGCCCCGCCGTGCGTGCGCTCCAGCGCCACCCGGTCCCGCTCGCGGCGGGCCAGCCACTCGCCGTCCGCGTCGTTCGCGTGGAAGTGCAGGGTCTGGCCGTCGCCGCGCATGCCGTCGGCGAAGTCCGGCCGGTTCTCCCAGTAGCCCTCGGACGTCAGGGTGTCCAGCCAGTCCTCGACGGCCTCGACCGCGTAGTCGGGCCGCAGCCGGTAGTCGGTGCCGAGCGCCGCGGCACCGTCCGCGCCGTGGACGCAGATCTCGCCGAAGAGGCGGCGCGACCAGAACGGCACGCCCGCGGCGGCGCCGGAGGGGTCCCACACGGGCGTGTCGCCGGTGACGGACGTGAAGGCCCGCTGCGCCTCGGCCGCGCCCTCGTCGAGCCAGTCGCGCCACAGCGCGGAGTCGGACGGGGCCGGCACGTAGCGGGCGAACGCGTCGCTCGGCTCGGACATCCGGTCGTTGACGAGCATCGTGACCATGCGCTGCACCGAGCCGACGTGGTCGACCAGGTCGAACAGGTTCCATTTCGGACAGGTCGGCACGGGCGCCGCCGCGTCCTTCCCGTCGACCAGGCCGGCGAACTCGCGGGTCTGCTCGACCACGCCGTCCAGGTATGCGGACGTCTTCATGACTGCACCTCCAAGTGCTCGCGGACCCCGCCATTGCACCTGCTCCGGACCGCCGCGGAAAGGCGCCGTTGGAATCCGCTGGAACGCCGTCGGCGGCGGGTGGGCGGCCGAGCTCACGTCGAGGGTAGACCGGGTGCGGGACCCTCGCCGGCGGCTTGCGGGAGCGCGGCGAGGCGGTCCCGCACGCTTGCGGCCTCGGGGTGGTCGAGGTCGTCGTAGATCCGGAGCGCCCGCGTCCAGGCGTCCCGGGCGGCCCCGTGGCGGCCCGCGGCCTCGTGGGCCTCGCCGAGGTGAACGAGGACGGTGGCCTGGGGCCGCAGGTTGGCGTGCTCGCGGTGGACGGCGAGGGCCCGGCGCAGGTAGTCCACGGCCGTCTCGTAGTTTCCGAGCCGGTGGTGGAGGTAGCCGAGGCTGTCGAGGGGGCCGGCGCTGCCGGACCGGTTGCCGCACTGGAGGTGCAGGGCGAGCGCCCGTTCGCAGTCGGGGATCGCCTCCTCGTAGCGGCCGAGGAGGACGAGGGTCCAGCCGATGCCGCTGAGCGCGCGGGCCTCGCCGTCGAGGCTGCCCGCGGCGCGGTAGTGCTCCAGGGCGTGCCGGAGCATGTCGAGGGTCGCCTCGGGGAGCCGCCGGCTCTCGCAGACGTGGCTGAGCATGATGTAGGTGTGCGCGAGCCCGGTGCGGTCGCCGAGGCGTTCGAAGACGGCGAGGGCCTGCTCCAGGTGGCGCTGCGCGGTGTCGTGCTGTTCGAGTTGCAGGTGGGCGTAGGCGAGGGTGCGCAGTGCGATGGCGGTGGCCGCGTCGTCGCCGAGCCTGCGGGCGGCCGCGAGGCCGCTGCGCCACACCGCGGCCATCTCGGTCCAGGCGCCGCCGTGGTCGAGGAGGTTCGACAGGCTCCACGCCAGGGCCCAGGCGCGGGCGTCGTGCCCGTCGGCGTCGGCGCGCGCGCACACGTGGTGGAGCACCCGCTGCTCGGCGCCGAACCAGGCCAGCGCCTCCTGGGAGGTGCCGGGCCGCTCGGGCGCGGTCCCCTCGGCCGCGGGCGCGAGGTCGACGGGGTCGCGGGCGGGCGCGAGCGCCCGGTCGGCGGCGAACGCGCTGTGGAGGTAGTGGTCGAGGAGCCGCGCGACCGCCTCGGCGCGGACTCCGTCGGCGTCGGCGCGGCGGGCGGTCAGGGCGGCGTGGTCGCGGACCAGGTCGTGGAAGGACCACCGCCCGTCGTGCTCGGACACCAGGTTCGCCTCGGCGAGCTCGGTCAGGAGCGCCGCCGTCGTGTCGCGGTCCCGGGCGGTGAGGGACGCGGCCGCCGCGGTCGTCCAGTCGGGGCCGGGGTGGAGCCCGAGGAGCCGGTAGGTCCGGCGGGTCCCGGCGGACAGGTGCCGGTAGGAGGCGTCGAGCACGGCCGTGACGGCGAAAGCGGGGTCGGTGGGGCCCACGGCGAGCGCGTCCATGCGCCGGTCGGCGAGCGTCCCGGTGTACTCCCGGAGCGGGACGCGCTCGGGCCGGGCGCGGGTGAGGTAGTTGGCCGCGGCGATCTGGAGCGCGAGCGGGAGGTGGCCGCAGGCGTCGGCGAGGGCGTCGATGTCCGCGTCGGCGGCCGACTTGACGACGAGGGCCCCGAGGAGCTTGCGCAGCAGGGAGGCCGACTCGCGGGCGGTGAGGACGTCGAGCGGCACGTGGGCGACGGGGCCGCCGGTGACGTCGAGGCCCTGGAGCCGGCTGCGGCTGGTGACGAGGGTGAGGCATCCGGGTCCGGCGGGCAGGAGCGGGCGCACCTGCGGCTCGGCGTGGGCGTTGTCGAGCACGAGCAGGAGGCGGCGCCCGGCGACGGTCTCCTGGTAGCGGGCGGCGAGCGCGTCGGTGTCGGCGGGGAGCGACGCGGCGTCGGCGCCGAACTGCTGGAGGAGCTTGCGCAGGGCGGTGTCGACGCCGAGCGGCGGGGTCGCGGCGTACCCGTTCAGGTCGAGGTAGAGGCACCCGTCGGTGAAGGTCGCGCGGGCCTCGCGCGTGCGCGCCCAGTGGACGGCGAGCGCGGTCTTCCCGGTGCCGCCCATGCCGGTGAGGGCGGAGACGACGGTGTCGCCGCGGGCGTGCCGGGCGAGGAGCCGGTCGAGGCGCCGCCGCTCGTCGGTGCGGCCGGTGAAGGTGCGGTTCCCGGCGGGCAGGGCGCGAGCGGGCCAGTCGGCGCCCGGGTCGGCGGCGGGGCGCAGGGAGGTCCCGGTGAGGCGGCGCCGGACCTCGTCGAGGCGGACCCGCTGGCGCAGGTCGAGGTCGAGGGCGGGGTGGCTGAGGAACAGGTCGAAGCGGTCGGGTTCGTCGCCGACCGGCGGCGGGGGCACGTGGTCGCCCTTGAGCCAGTTGTAGACCGTGGAGGTGCTGACGGACTCGGTGGCGTCCGCGAGGTCGCGGACGGTGCGCCCGGTGTCGGCGATGCGGGCGCGCAGCCAGGCGCCGAGTTTCGCGGGGGTGTCGAGGTGCGCGAACTCGGCGGCGTCGGGGTCGCCGCCGGCCTGCTCGATCCAGCGGCGCACGGCCTCCTCGGCGACGCCGAGGAGGCGCGCGGCGTCGGCGGCGGTGTCGCCGGTGCGGGCCATGTGCTCGGTCAGGAGCGCGGCCAGCCGCTCGGTGAGCGGGGGCGGGGGCGCTGGTGAAGCCATGGGTGCCTCCGTGGTGAAGCCGCCGCGGCCGCCGGGCCGCGGCGGGCGGGGACTACCAGTCTGCCGGAGCCTGGCGCCAGTCCTTGTTACCGCGGTACTCGCGATCGCGCATGTCGTTCCCTCCCTTCTGTGCTCGTGTCGGCGGCGGCCGGGCCCGCAGGCGGGGCCGCCGGTGGCCGGTCGGGGGTGCGGTGGAGGCGGGCGTGGAGGCCGACGGCGACGGCGGCGACCGATCCGACGGCGCCGCTCAAGGCGATCGCGACCGAGGGGGTGACGGCTTCGGCGAGGAGCCCGGCGAGGGCCATGCCGAGGCCCTGCGCGGTCTGGAGCCCCGCGGCGGCGAAGCCGATCGCCCTGGCGCGCATGCCGTCCGGGATGCCCTCGGTGAACGCGACCTGGGCGAGGACCATATAGGACCCGAAGGGGCCCGAGAGCGTCCAGAGTGCGACGGTCACCGGCAGACTCGGCCCGGCGAGGGTGAGCACGAGCGGCACGCCGGTGGCCGCGGCGAGGGGGATCGTGAGGTTGCGGCGCAGGGTCGGGCCGAGGCGCGCGACGAGGATCATCCCGACCGCGGCGCCGACGACGTCGGCGGCCATGAGCCAGCCGACCGCCGCGTCCCCGGCGCCGATCTGCGCGGCGTAGGGCACGGCCAGGGCCTCGGGGACCACGAAGCACCCGAACAGCCAGGTCATCCCGGCCAGGCCGAGGAGGCGCCGGTCGGCGGCGACGTAGCGGATGCCCGCGAGCGCGAAGCCGCTGCGGGTGCCGGTGCCGGCCGTGGCCGCGTCCGGCAGGTGGGGCCGCAGGCCGAGCCGGAGCACGATCGCGGAGAGCGCGAAGGTCACCGTGTTGACGGCGATGGCGAGGTGCGGGCTGCCGGTCGCGGCGACGAGCGCGCCGCCGAGGGTGAACCCGAGGATCTGCGCGATGTTGTCGGAGGCGCTCATGATCCCCTGGCCCACCGGGAAGAGCGGCCCGGGCAGGACCCGCGGGGTGGTCGCGGTGCGGGCGGCGGAGAACAGCGGGTGCGGGCAGGTGACGAGCAGGACCAGGACCGCGAGCACGGGGAGCGGCAGCGTCGGGATGATCATGAGGGCGCTGAGCGCGGCCCTGACGACCTCGGTGGCGACCATGACGGTGCGGCGCGAGTACCGGTCGGCGATCCCGGCCAGGAGCGGCGCCGTGATGAGCGGCGGGATGAGCGTCATGGCGTACACGAGGGCGGTGATCGCGGCCGAGTCGGTGCGCTCGAACACCAGCAGGGCGAGCGCGACCCGCGCGAACTGGTCGCCCATGCGGGACTGGACCTGGGCGAGCCACAGGACCCTGAACTCGCCGATGGCGACCACGTCGCGGAATCTAGCCGTCCGCTCGGACATGCGGCTCCTCCGGTTCACCGCGGACGGAACGCCGCGGACGAGGGCCATTGCACCCGCACCGGGCCCGAATCGGAAGGGCCGGTTGGAATCCGTTGGATCCGCACGCAAGAGGACACCGCGGGGCGCCGCACGCGGAGACGGCCGGAGCCGGGACCCCGCACGGGGTTCCGGCTCCGGCCTCGGTGCCACACGGTTGAGAGCCGGGCATCCTCGGGGTGCTACTGCCAGTCGTCTTCCCGGCGGTATTCGCGGTCGCGCACGGCAGCCTCCTCTCCTGGTTTCGCAAGGTGCCGCGATACTCCCGCGAACGCGCCGCCGCCGGAAGGCGCGGTTGGAACGCGCTGGAACCGGCCCGGTGCGCCCGCGCCCCGGCCGACCTGGACGCGATGCGCCGCTCGGCCTAGTTCGCCTGGGTCGTCGGCATGATCGTGAGCCGCTCGATGTTGACGCGGGCGGGCAGGGCGACCAGGTGCGCGACGGCTTCGGCGACGTCGCCGGGTTCGAGGATCGCCATGGTCGCGAAGGTCTCGTCGAGCCACGCGGTGGCGTCGGGCTCGGTGACGTGGCCCTGGAGCTCGGTGCGGACGATGCCCGGCTCCACGACCGCGACGCGCACGCCCTGGGCGCCGAGCTCGATGCGCAGGTTGCGGGAGTAGTGGGTCACGAACGCCTTGGTGCCGCAGTAGACCTCGAACGTCGGGAACAGGTTCTGCGCGCCGATCGAGGAGGTGTTGACCAGGTCGGCCACGCCCTTCTCGGCGGCGGCCTTGCGCAGCTGCGGCACGAACGCGGCCACGGTGTTCAAGAACCCGCCGATGTTCAGGTCCACCTGCTGGTCCCACAGGTCGGTGCGCACGTCCTCGATCTTCGAGGGCAGCATGACGCCGGCGTTGTTGAACAGGAGGTCGACGGTGCCGAGATCGGCTTCGATCCGGGCGGCCGCGGCCCGGACCGCGTCGGCGTCGGTGACGTCGACCGGGACGGCGACCGCGGTCCCGCCGTCGGCGTTGATGCGGTCGGCGAGCGCGGCGAGGCGGTCGGCGCGGCGGGCCAGGACGGCGACCTTCGCGCCGCGCCCGGCCAGCAGTGCGGCCGTCGCCTCGCCGAGGCCGCTGGAGGCGCCCGTGACGACGGCGACGCGGCCCGCGAGCGGCAGAACGGTGTTCACAGCAGACATTTCGATTCCTTCGGTGCGCTTGGTTTCCAGGGCGGTGGGGCCGCCCTGCAATCGAGTACAGCACCGGAAAACGCCTGGAAACGGGCCCAAAAATCCCCTCCCGCGACTGGTACCGCCAGTACCAGTCAGGCGGCCGTCCCGGGCTGCGCGGCGAGGCAGAATTGGGGCATGGACCAGCGCACCGAGATCTCGGACTTCCTGCGGAGCCGCCGCGCCCGCGTGCTCCCGCAGGACGCGGGCGTACCCGACGACGGCCGCGTGCGACGCGTCCCGGGCCTGCGCCGCGACGAGGTCGCGCGCCTGGCGAACATGAGCGTCGAGTACTACACACGACTGGAGCAGGGCAGGGCCGGGAACCCCTCCCCCGAGGTGCTCGACGCGCTCGCCGAGGCGCTGCACCTCGACCCCTCCGAGCGCGAGCACCTCAAGGACCTCGCGGGCCGCCGCTCCCCCAGACGGCGCGGACCGCTCGCCGCCCAGCGGGTGCGACCGGGCCTGCTGCTGACGCTCCAGAGCCTCGAATCGGTGCCCGCGTTCATCATCGGCCGCCGCATGGACGTGCTCGCGGTGAACCGGCTCGCGAAGGCCGTCATCACCGACTTCGACGCGCTCCCTGCCAAGAGGCGCAACCTCGCGCGCTGGTACCTCCTCGACCCCGAGGCGCGCGAGCGCGTCGTCGACTGGGAGACCGTCGCACGCGACTCGGTGGCGGTGCTCCGCTTCGACGCCGGGCGCCACCCCGGGGACCGCCAGCTCGCCGACCTCGTGGGCGAGCTGACCCTCGGCTGCCCGGAGTTCAGCGGCTGGTGGAACGACCACCATGTGCTGCGCCGCACCCACGGCCGCAAGGCGTACCGCCACCCCGTGGCCGGGGAGATCGAGTTCGCGTACGAGTCGCTGGAGTTCCCCGACGACCCCGACCAGACGCTGTGCGTCTACAACGTCGAGCCGGACTCCCCCAGCGCGCAGGCGCTGCGCCTCCTCGACAGCTGGACCGCCCCCGCGGCCTCCCGCCTTGGCGTGGAACCGCTTCCGCGAGAGATATAGAGTGTGATCTATCACTACCTTCGCCGGAATTGCCCGCACTGGTTATGATTCACGGCCATGACGTACATCTTCGACGTGTGGACCTGGGGCCGTGAGGGAAACACGCTCGACGGGACGCTCACGAGCCTCATCGGCGAAGACGTCCGGTTCAATCGCGGCAGCGGATTCGGGCTCCAACTGCTCATGGACGCATGGTTCCAGGGCTTCGGCGCCACCGACATCGACCCGGCGACCGCCGCGGAGTTCGCGGAGTGCTTCGAGCTCATCCTCGGCAAACGCGTGTGGATCGACGACAAGGGCTTCGTGCTCGACGACCGCACCAAGCAGCGGATCGAACCGAAGGTCAACGCCTACAACGAGTACGAGGGCCGGATCGACGGGCACGCGGGCCGCTCCGACGGGCACGCGTACCTGCTGACCAAGCCGCAGGGCGCCGAATTCCGGCGGCGGGCCGAGTCCGTGATCGCCTCGTTCTCGGTCGACCCGGAGGCCGACGGCGAGCAGGCGGGGTTCACGATCCGCGTCTCCGACCCGAAGTACCTGGACCACATGGCCAGCCACCGCAGCTTCCGGACCGCCTTCACCGGCGCGGCGGAGTGACCCGGACGGTGGAAACGCGCTCGGACGACGCACCGGACAGCGGTAGCATCCCCGGGATGGACGCCTGGGAATGGGACGAGACGCTCTTCGCGGGCACCGCCGCGCACTACGGGACCGGCCGGATGCCCTACCCGCCGGGCCTGGCCGACGCGGTGCGCGACGCGCTCGGCCTCGACGGGACCGGGCGGCTCCTCGACGTGGGCTGCGGGCCCGGCTCGCTGACCGTGCTCCTCGCGCCCCTGTTCGCCGAGGCCGTGGGCGTCGACGCCGACCCCGGCATGATCGCCGAGGCGCGACTCAAGGCCCCGGGCATCGACTGGCGCCGCATGCGCGCCGAAGCCCTCCCCGGCGGGCTCGGGACGTTCCGGGTCGTCACGTTCGCGCAGTCGTTCCACTGGATGGAGCAGGAGCACGTCGCCGAGCGCGTCCGCCCCATGATCTGCCCCGAGGGCGCCTGGGTCCACATCGGCGCCACCACCCACCGCGGCGTCGAATCCGATGCGCCGCTGCCGCTCCCGGCCCCGCCCTGGGACGGGATCGACGCGCTCGTGGCCGAGTACCTGGGCCCGGTGCGCCGCGCCGGTCAGGGCGTGCTTCCCAACGGCACCAAGGGCTTCGAGGAGGACGTGCTGTCCCGCGCCGGGTACACCGGGCCCGAGCGGATCACCGTGGACGAGGGCCGCACGGTGGAGCGGAGCGAGGACGAGGTCGTGGCGGCCGTGCTCTCCCTGTCGAGTTCGGCCCCGCACCACTTCGGCACGCGGCTTCCCGCGTTCGAGGCGGACCTGCGCGCGCTGCTGCGCGGGGCGGCGCCGGACGGGCGGTTCGCCGAGCGGATGCGCGGCATCGAGATCGTGGTCTGGCGCCCCTAGGGCGCGGCGCGATAAGGTCTCGTCCCATGGCCGAACCCGAATACCGGAGCGTGACCCGGACCCAGTACGACGAGGTCGCGCAGCTCTACTACGACATGTTCAAGGACTCCCTGCGCGAGCACCCGTTCGACCGGGCGATGATCGTCGCCTTCGCCGAGCTGGTGCAGGAGGCGGGAGCGGGGCCTGTGGCCGACATCGGCTGCGGCCCAGGGCATATCACCGGCTATCTGCACGCGCTCGGACTCGACGTGCAGGGCATCGACCTCTCGCCGGAGATGATCGCGCTCGCGCGCCGCGAGCACCCCGGGATCGCGTTCTCCCTGGGCGACATGAGCGCCCTGGACCTGCCGGACGGGGGCCTCGGCGGCGTGCTGTCGCGGGCCTCGATCATCCACACCCCGCCCGAGGAGGTCGGCCCCGTGTTCGCCGAGTTCCACCGGGTGCTCGCGCCGGGCGGGCTGCTGTCGCTCAGCTTCCAGGCCCACGACGGGACCGACCGGCTCGCGTGGCCGTTCGACCACAAGGTCGCCCCTGCGTGGCAGTGGTCCTACGACCGCGTGGCGGACCTCTTGCGGGACACCGGGTTCGCCGAGGTCGCGCGGCTCGTGGAGGCGCCCGGGGAGGACCCGGTGCGCGGGTTCCACTTCTGCCACCTCGTGATGCGGAAACCGGTCCCGGATATCTCGTAGGCGCGCTCCCACGCACGGGTAAATCATGATATTTATTAGTATCGATAGATAAGCCTGTCCGCGGTCGGGTTGGGGTGAAGCGGATCCGAGCAGAGGAGTACCTGCATGGCATCCATGCCAACCCGGCCGCGGCGCCTCGCCGCGGCCGTCGCCCTGTCGGCGGCGGTGGCCGCCGCGACGCTGGGCATCGTGACGGCGGGCCCGGCGCACGCCGTCGGCTGCCAAGCGCTCGACTACAAGGTGGTGAGCGACTGGGGCTCGGGCCACCAGGCCGCCGTCTCCCTCACCGCCGCCGACGGCGCCGTGGACGGCTGGGAGATCGGGTTCCAGCTCAAGCCCGGCGCGCAGGTGCAGAGCGCCTGGAACGTCTCGTGGTCCCAGTCCGGGACCGCGTTCACCGGCTCGGACGTCGGCTGGAACGCGGCCGTCGGCGCCGGGCAGACCCGCGAGCTGTTCGGGCTCGTCGTCTCCGGCTCCGGGGCCGTCCCGGCCGCATTCTCGCTCAACGGGGTCGAGTGCGGCACGGTGGAGCAGCCCACGGACACCCCGAGCGAGGACCCGACCGACGAGCCCACCGACGACCCGACCGACCCGCCGACCGATCCCGAGCCCGGGGACTGCCCGGCCGGGGCCGTCTGCGACGGCTTCGAGGACCAGGCCGGGACCGTCCCGGGCGGCGCGTGGAGCGTCGGGGCCCAGGACTGCACCGGCACCGGGACCGCCACAGTGGACACGGCAGTGTCGAACGGCGGCGGGAAGTCCGTGCGCGTCAACGGCGGCGCGACCTACTGCAACCACGTGTTCGTGGGCCGGGCCCTGCCCGCCGACGCCGAGTGGTTCCGGGTCTACATGCGGCACAGCACCGCTCAGCCGCCGAACCACACCACGATGATCGCCATGCAGGACCGCAACGACGCGAATGGCGACCTGCGCCTGGGCGGCCAGAACTCGATGCTCCAGTGGAACCGCGAGTCCGACGACGCGACCCTGCCCGCCCAGAGCCCCGCCGGGGTCGCGCTCAGCGCGCCGTTCCCGGTGGACACCTGGGTGTGCGTCGAGTACCGGATCAGCGGCGGGAACCTCGCGACCTGGGTCGACGGCGAGGCCGTCACCGGTCTCACCGTCGACGGGGTCCCGACCCACGACGTGGACGAGCAGTGGCTCTCCAAGTCCGGGTGGAACCCCGACCTCGCGGACCTGCGGCTCGGCTGGGAGAGCTACGGGAACGACGCCGACACCGTCTGGTACGACGACGTCGCGTTCGGGCCCAGCCGAATCGGCTGCTGAAGCACGGTCGGAGCGGCTGCTGAGGCACAGCCTGAGCGGCTGCTGAGACGGGGCCGCCCCGCTCCTGAGGAGAGGCGGGGCGGCCCTCACCGCCGCCGGGCCCACGGCGCGAGCTGCACGGCGCCCCAGGCGATCTCGACGGCCAGGAACCCCCACAGGAGGTCCGGGCCGCCGTGCGCGAGGGCGTAGGCCATCCACAGCGAGAACAGGACGCGCGCCGCGCCGTCGAACAGGCCGTGGACCCGCTGCGGGCGCAGCAGCCGCAGCAGGGACCACACGACGACGACCGAGCCCATCAGGTTCGCGTACAGGACCTGCATCGGGTCGAGCGCGGGGAACGCGCCGAGGCCGAGCGCGCCGCTGAGGCCGTTCAGGGCGGTGTGGACGAGGGCGAGGGTCCACGGCGTGGCGAACCCGGCGGTCACGACGAGGTCGTAGACGGCGCTCGCGCGGACCACCTTGAGGTACGGGGACCGCTGCGGCGCAGCGATATCGAGAGCGGCGGTGTCGGGGACGGCGGTCATGGAGGTGCTCCGTTCGTTCGGGTCGGGCTACCGTAAACGGTGGAGTGCACTCCAATGTCAAGTCGCGAGGGAGCGGTCATGCGGATCGGGGAGCTGTCGGAGCGGTCGGGGCTGAGCCGGGACGCGATCCGGTTCTACGAGCGGATCGGGCTGGTCGAGTCGCACCGGTCCCCCAACGGGTACCGGGACTTCCCCGAGGAGGCCGTGCCGTGGCTCGACTACGTGCGCACGGCGCAGCGCCTCGGGTTCTCGCTCGCCGAGATCGGCAGGCACGGCGCGGAGCTGCGCGAGGCCCCCGATTCGGCGGCGGCGCTGTCGGCGCTGTTCGCGGAGCGGGTCACCGCGGTGGACGCGAAGATCGCGGAGCTGGCGGCCCTGCGCACGGAGCTGGCAGCGCGGGCGGACACGGGGTGCCCGCTGGAGCCGGACCGGGTCGGGCGGCCGGGCCTCAGGCGACGGTGAGCACGGTCTTGCCGCGGGACTTCCCGGCCTTGAGCCGTTCGAGCGCGGCGGCGGCGTCCGCAAGGGGCGCTTCATGGTCGATGAGGAACCGGATCTGTCCCCTCTGGACGGATTCGGCGAGGGACGCGAGCGTCGCGGGCCTGGCGTTGGCGTAGAGGTTCCAGCCGCGCAGGCCCTTGTCGGAGAGCAGCTCGGCGTCCACGGCCCCGTTGGAGGAGACGATCGCGCCGTTCGGCTTGAGCAGCAGGGCGATCGGCTCGACCGTGTCGGGCCCGGAGACGAGGTCCACGACCGCGTCGATGCCCTCGGGGTGCGCCTCGCGCACCTGGTCGGCGGTGGGGCCCGCGGTGAAGTCGACGGTCTCGGCGGCGCCGAGGTCGCGCAGGAGGCCCGCGGTGGCGGGGTCGGTGGTGGCGATGACGCGGATGCCCTGGGCGGCGGCGAGCTGCACGGCGGCCTGGCCGACCCCGCCGGACGCGCCGTTGACCAGGAGCGTCTGACCGGGCCCGGCGCCGGTGCCCTCGACGAAGTCGTGGGCGGCGGCCCCGGCGGTGGGGATCGCGGCGGCGGTCGCGAAGTCGAGCGCGGCGGGGAGGCGGGCGAGCTTGGCGGCCTTGGTGATCGCGTACTCGGCGTAGGAGCCGCGGCCGAGCTGCACGTCCATGAACTGGCCGAACACGCGGTCGCCGGGCTCGAAGCGGGCGTCGGTCGGGCCGGGCTCCCCGACGCTGACGACCGTGCCGGCGCCGTCGGAGCCGAGGACGAGCGGGAACTCGTGGTGGACGGAGCCGCGCATGGCGCCCTCGACGACCTTCCAGTCGAAGGGGTTGACGCCCGCGGCCGCGATCTTGACGAGCACTTCGCCGGGGCCGGGCTCGGGGACGGGGAGGTCCGCGAGGGTCGGCTCGGTGTGGAAGTCGGTGGCGACGACGGCGCGCATAGGGGTCCCCTTCGGTCCTGACCGGCGGGCGCCCGGCTGCGCCCGGCCTGAATCTACACCGGTGCGTACCCGGATGAGACCGATCGGACGCGTGCTGCGCGGAACGCTTTCCACGCAAGGGGATCGACTCGCACTAATCGGGGCGTTTCGCCAGCGCACAAGGGCCTTGTACGCTTCACCGTGGACACGGCACCCCCTCCCGCCGGCCTGCTGCGCGCGACGCGTCCGCCCCTGCCCCGACCCCTCCGGAGGTGCCCCCATGCGTGCTTGGATGGACCGCGGCGTGCTGCGCGGCCGGATCCACGGGCGTTCGCTCCTGGTCCTCGTCGCGGTCGCGGCGCTGGTGTCGGTGGCGGCGGTGTGGCAGTTCGGGTCGCTGCGCGACGAGCACGACCCGGACCTGTCCGACGCGGACACGCCCGGGGGCCCGCAGTTCACGGCCGCGGCCGACGTGACGAGCGAGAGCGCCCCGGCGTCGCCTCCGGAGTCCCCCGAGTCCTCCCCCGCGTCCTCGGCGAGCGAGCCGACGTCCTCTGCGGCGGCCGAGTCCTCGTCGGCGAGCGCGGCGGACGCCGGGCCGCAGTGCACGGCGTCCCTGTCGCTGGACGACGAGTGGTCGTCGTCGATCTCGGTGGCGGTGTCCGTGGCGAACACGGGCGCGGAGCCGATCGACGGCTGGGAGGTGCTGCTCGCCCTGGACGGCATGGACGTGACCGCCGCGTGGGGCCTGGAGCACCTCGACGGGGACCGCTACGGCGACATCATGTTCAACGCGGCGATCGCGCCCGGCGAGAGCGTGGAGCCGAGCTTTTCGGCGGCCGTCGAGGACGGCTGGACGCTGCCCGCGACGGTCCCCTGCACCCCCGCCTAGGACTCGGTGCGGATCTCCACCTTGTGGAGCACGGGGAAGTTCACGGACTTGGCGATGAAGCAGTCGCGGTTGGCGTCGTGGTGGAGCTCGGCGGCGCGCTCGGCCTTCGCGGGGTCGGCGATGGTGACGACCGGGTGGAGGACGACCTCGGTGAAGCGGCCGCTGTTGCCCTTCTCCTCGGTCATGGTGCCGGTCGCGGCGTCGGTGTAGGCGGTCACGGCGATCCGCTCGCGCGCGCACAGCGAGAAGTAGGTGAGCATGTGGCATTCGGAGAGCGAGGCGAGGAGCAGCTCCTCGGGGTTCCAGCGCTCCTTCTGGCCGAGGAACGCCGGGTCGGCGCTGCCGCGGATGAGGGGCTTGCCGGGGGCGGTGATGTCGTGGTCGCGTCCGTAGTCGAAGTACTTGGCGGTGCCGTTGCCGGTGTTGCCGGTCCACTCGACGGTGACCTCGTAGTGGTGCTCGCGGCCGCTCATGGCGTGCTCCTTCCGTTGCGGTGAACCGAATCGTATCCGGGCCCGGGGCGGGCCCGACAGGTCATTTCCCGGGGAGGAGGACGGTCTGGCGGTCGGGGACGGCGTCGGCGAGCTTGTCCCACCAGTGGCGGTGGCGCCGGTACACGTCGGGTTCGCGGTCGGCGAGGAGCGCGGTGAGGCCCGCGGCCTCCTCGGCGAGGGCGTCCCAGACGTCGTCGGGGAGCGGGTGGAACGCGGTGGCCTCGATGCCGGCCTCGCCCGAGTCGTCCACGACGGTACGCCAGACGCCCGCGGCGAGGCCGTCGACGAGGAGCATTGGGAGGACGTCGCCGTTGTTGCGGATGAGGGTGGTGCGGTACTCGGGCGGGACGGTGCGGGCGCGGTCGTGGAACGCGAGGAACACGTTGTCCCACATGGCCATCAGGCGCGGCGGGGCGGGCGTGTCCTCGTCGGGGAGCGCGGCGCCGGGCAGGTCGTAGAGGACCTCGCCGCCCGGGCCCTGGTGGAGTTCGAGGTCGAGGGGGACGAGGGCCCGCTTGACGCGGCCGCGCTGGACCATCGCGAACTGGGCGACGTCGGCGACGGAGACGGGCCCGAAGCCCTCGATGTGCCGCCGGATCAGCGTGCCGAGGGCGGCGTCGGAGGCGGCGTCGTCGCGGAGGGCGGGCCGGTCGGGGGCGGCGGTGTACTCCACCTTGTCGGTGAAGCTCCAGGGCCCGGCGCCGGGGGCGCGCAGGACGGGCGCGTACTGCCGGATGCCGGGCCACACGGCCTTGGCGGTCTCGGGGTCGAGGCGCTCGGCGAGCCACGTCTCGCATTCGCGGGCGGTGCGGACCTCGCCGGCGGCGAACAGGGCCTCGCAGAGCGCTTCGGAGAGGGCGTACGCCTCGGCGCCGGTGATCCCGGCGGCGGCGATGCGCCCGCCGAGCTTGGCGGCGTAGAGGGACGGGTCGGTGGCCTCGCGGAAGACCCGGTACTCGTCGGCGGCGACGGTGTGGAGCGTCATGCGGACGGGGTTGCCGCGCAGGACCCGGCCGTCCTCGTAGGCGGCGTCGAGGTCGGCGGGGTCGAATCCGGCGACGCGGTTCCACAGGCCGATGTACCCGGAGACGGGCGACTGGGTCTGGAGTGCGACGGCGCCGCGCACGGCGGACGGGACGTCGGCGGCGGCGCGGTGCAGGAGGGACTGGCGGTCGAGGGTGGCGCGGTTCAGCCGCCGGGTCGTGAGCTGCATGGTCCGAGGCTAGCCGGACCCACCGACATTGGGCCGCGGCCCGGGACCGGACCCTGGCCGGTCCGGTCCCAGATGGGGGTCTTACATCGTGAGGACGTACGCGGCGCAGGAGCTGAGCAGCATCTGGCTGCCCTCCTTCGACATGTCGTGCTCCTCCTGCGTGGCGCAGGTCTGGGAGATCACGAGGCGCGTGCGGCCCTCGCCGAGGTCGGTGAGGTCCAGGCGCATGACCTCCTCGCCGCCGCCGGGCGTGTCCATGCCCATGACGAGCAGCTTGTCCTCGACGACCTCGATGTAGCGACCGGTGATCGGGAATTCCTGGCCGTCGGGGGTGACGACGGTGGAGGTGTACTTGCCGCCGGGCGACACGTCGAGCTCGACGGACCCGGGCTTGGAGTAGCTCCACGCCTCGTAGTGCGGGTTCTCGGTCCAGGCGCGCCAGACGGTCGCGACGGGGACGTCGACCTCGCCGGTGAGCGTGTAGGGGAAGCCTGCGGTGTTCTCGTTGGCGGTCATCTCGATCCTCCGTGGTCGGGGTCTTCGTTCTCTGCACGTGTAGACGGGGCCGCCCGCGCGGATTCATCGCGCCCGCCGAAGTTTTTCCGGGAACTTCTCCCGCGGGCTCGGGAGCGGCGCCGGTGGCGGCGGTCTGGGAGAATCGGGCGATGGACGCCGAACTCACCGTGACCGGTTCCGCCGACCCCCGTGGGGAACTGGTGCTGCTGCGGAAGTGGCTGAACCGCGAGGACGACTACCGGGGCCGGGTGGACTTCAAACCGGCCGAACCCCAGGAGGGCGAACTCGGCTTCGCCACGGACGTGCTGCTCGCGGGCATCGCCGCCGGGGGCCTGGACGCGCTCGGGCGGACCGTCGCTGTGTGGATCCAGTCCCGCCGCTCGGAGATCGAGGTCGAGGTGAGCGCGCCCGACGGCACCCGCGTGCGGATCACCGCCAAGGGCCCGGTCGCGAAGTCGGTCGCGAAACGCCTCGACCCGGGAGCGTAGCGATGCGCCTGCCCGACGGCGCGCGGTCGCGCGCCCTGCTCATCGGCACCACCAATTACGACCACGAGAGCCTGGAGGAGGTCGCGGCCGCGCGGAACAACGTGGAGGCCCTGCGGGAGTCCCTGGCGCGGGACGCCGGGATCAGGGGCGAGGACTGCACGGCGCTCGTCAACCCGCGGGACCTGGCCGAGGTCGGCGCGGCCGTCGACCTCGCGGCGCGGACGGCCGAGGACCTGCTGCTGGTGTACTACAGCGGGCACGGGCTCGTGGACGACGAGGGCCTGCTCAACCTCGCACTGCCGCAGACGTCCCCGGCGCTCCTGCCGTGGAGCGCCATCCCGTTCCGGTTCCTGCACAAGGCGGTCCAGAACGCCCGTGCGGCCACGAAGGTGATCGTCCTCGACTCCTGTTACTCCGGCATCGCGATCGAGCCGCTGCTCGGCGGCGGCGACTTCATCGGCCAGCTGCGGATCAAGGGGCACTTCACGCTGACCTCCTCCCCCGCGAACTCGCCGTCGTACGCGTTCGAGGGGCGGTACACCGCGTTCACCGGGCTGCTCCTGGACGTGCTGGACGAGGGCATCGCCGAGGCCGGGGACCTGTTGTCGCTCAACGACATCTACAAGGAGCTGGCGCGCCGCGCGCACGCGCGCGGGCTCCCCGAGCCGCAGAAGTGCGGCACGCACATCGCCGCCGAGTCGCTGGCGCTCGCGCCGAACCGTTACCGGGACCGGCCGTCCGAGGTCTCCGTCTACCTGCCGGAAACGCATGTGCGCCAAATGGTCCAGACGCCCGCGCCGTCCACCGAAGCGGTGGTCACGGCCGACGAGGTGCGCGGCGTCAAGTTCACGGCGGTGCAGCTCGCCGAGGGGTACGACCAGGACGAGGTGGACGCGTTCCTCGACCGGGTGGTGCTCGCGCTCGTCGAGCCCGCGTCCGGGCCGCAGCGGCTCAGCGCCGACGACGTGCGGACCTCGATGTTCACGTCCACGCGCCTGCGCGAGGGCTACGAGGTCAAGGAGGTCGACGCGTTCCTGGACCGGATCGAGGCGGAACTCGAACGGCGCCAGGCGGTCGCGGGGCGCCGGTCTTAGGTTTCGAGCGCGGCGACCATCGCGGCGACGCGGGCGCGCACTTTCTCGGGGTCGGCGTCGGGGAGCACGGGCGAGCCGACGACGGCGCGCATGACGCCCATGCCGAGCAGGAGCGCGCCGACGAGTTCGGCGCGCAGCTCGGCGTCCTCGCCGTCGAAGCGGGCGGCCATGTCGGCGAGGTAGCGGTCGCAGACCTCCTCGTGGAGGCGGGCCCGGACCTCCGGGCGCCCGGCCGAGCGGAGCATGAGCAGCAGCGGGTGCTCGCCGCCGTCCCCGGCCCGGTCGCCGAGGACGACCTCCTTGAGGAGCGCGTCGGCGAACTCCACCGGCCCGGCGTCCTTCTCCCCCAACCCTTCTGGCACCTCGGCGGTGAGCGCCGCGTCGAATAGGTCTTTTTTGGACCCGAAGTAGCGGAAGATCAGCGTTGCGTCGACCCCGGCGTCGGCGGCGATCTCGCGCACGCCGGTGCCGTCGAAGCCGTGCTCGGCGAAGCGGCGGCGGGCGGCGTCGAGGAGGGCGGAGCGGGTGGCCGCGCGGTCGCGGCGCTTGGGCGCGTTCATGAAGTCAGCATAAGTCATCACCTGTTGACATATCGCGGCGCCCGGACTAGTCTTTGTCATCGATCGATGACTTACGACGAGAGGCGGCACCCCCGTGCGCACTTACCTGATCACCGGCGGCACCGACGGCATGGGCCGCGGCCTGGGCCTGCACTTCCTGGAGCGCGGCGACCGCGTCGTCGCCGTCGCCAGCGGCGAGGCGAAGGGCCGGGCCTTCACCGAGGCGGCCGCGCGGCTCGGCGCCGCCGACCGGGCCCGGTTCCTGCGGGCCGACCTGAGCACGGTCGCCGGGATGCGGGCCGTCACCGCCGAGGTCGAGTCCTCAGTGGAACGGCTCGACGGAGTGGTGTTCGCGACCCAGCGGTTCCAGCAGCGACGCACCCTCACCGCAGACGGCCTGGAGTACACGTTCGCGCTGTCCTATCTGAGCCGCTTCGTGATCGGCCACGGCCTCGTGCCGCTCCTCGACCGGGCCGAGGCGCCCGTGGTCTTCAACCTCGGCGCGCCCGGCGGGTTCCCCGGGCGGATCTTCTGGGACGACACCGCGTTCGAGCGCGAGCCGTACAAGGGCATGAAGGCCGCCACGCAGGCGTCCCGCTCCATCGACCTGCTCGCCGTGGACTTCCCGCGCCGCCACCCCGACACGCGGACGAAGTACGTCGTCTACAACCCGATGTTCGTCAAGACCGGCATGGCCGGGCCGCTCCCCCAGCCGAAGAAGGCCCTCACCAACGCCATGGCGGCCCTCTTCGCCCAGCGCGTCGAGAAGGCGATCGTCCCCATGGCCGCCCTCATCGACAACCCGCCCGCCGCCCCCGTCACCGCCTGGCGCCGCACCACCCCGCTCCCCCTGAGCGGCAAGGACTTCGACCTGGACGCGGCAGACCGCCTCCACCGGCTCACCGAGGACGTCCTCGGGCGGGTGGAGGCGGTCGGCGGCGACTAGTCGACGAGCGCGTCGAGGTCGATCGCATTCTTGACGGCGTCGAGGCGGCGGGTGGAGACCTCCGGGTCGACCCGGGTGCGGTCGATGTGGGCGAGCTCCTGGTTGGCCTCGGCGAAGGGGCGCATGCGGCGCTCGTAGCGGGCGAAGGCCAGCGCGTGGTCCGCGGTGCGGCCCAGCTCGAAGGCGAGGACGTAGGCGCCGACGAGGGCGAGGCTGGTGCCCTGGCCGGAGAGGGGGGCGGCGCAGTGGGCGGCGTCGCCGAGGAGGACGGTGCGCCCGGCGGACCAGGCGTCCATCTTGATCTGCGCCATGGAGTCGAAGTAGAAGTCGTCGGCGGTCTTCATGCGCTCCAGGAACTCCGGGACCTTCCAGCCGAACCCGGTGAGGTGCTCGGCGACGAGGGCCTTCTGGGCCTCGGTGTCGCGGTGGTCGTACTCGATGGGGTCGGAGCCGAAGCCGAGGAAGATGCGCAGTTCGCTGTTGTCGCGGACGGTCATGGCGCAGCCGCCGAGGTTGGCGCCGTCGTTGAACCAGGTCTGCCAGCGGTCGAGGCCGAGGAAGTTGTCCTGACTGAAGACGGAGAGGTAGGTGCCGAGGTGGTGGATGTAGTCGGCTTCGGGGCCGAAGGCGAGGCGGCGGGTGTTGGAGTGGAGGCCGTCGGCGCCGACGACGAGGTCGAAGCGGCGCGGGGCGGCGTGCTCGAATTCCACCGTGGTGCCGTCGGCGTCGTCGCGGATCGCGGTGATGGAGTCGCCGTAGAGGTACTCGACGCCGTCGAGCTTCGCGTGGACGAGGTCGACGAGGTCTTCGCGGAGGATCTCGACGTCCTCGGAGCCGATGGCACCGGAGGAGAGCGCGAACTCCTCGGAGCGCATGAGCTCGTTGCCTTCGGGGTCGAGGACGTTCATGCCCTTGGACTCGTTCTTGAGGGCGCGGGCGGCGGTTTCGAGGCCCATGCGGCGGATCACGGTGAGGGCGGCGCCGCGGACGTCGACGGCCTGGCCGCCGCGGCGCAGGGCCGGGGCGCGCTCGACGACGACGGGGGTGAGGCCCTGCTCGCGGAGCCAGTAGGCGAGGGCGGTGCCGGCGACGGAGGAACCGGAGATGAGGACGGTGGTCATGGGGTGCTCCCTGGGTACGTTGTACTGGACTGTCTGGGACCACCGTAGAAAATCCGGCCCTGACCTGCAAATACGTCCCGGATCTGCCCTAGGACAGCGGGGGCGTGGAGGGGCGGCCCGGACTAGGATCTGTCGTAGGACAGCACGAGGGAGGGGCCGCCGTGGCCGCATCGATCGAACCGCCGTACGCCCGCATCGCCGCGGAGCTGAGCAGGCGCATCGCGGACCGGGAGCTGCTGCCGGGCGACCGGGTGCCGTCGACGCGGCAGGTCGCCCAGGAATTCGGTGTGGCTCTCGCCACAGCGACGAAGGCGCTGGACGTGCTGCGGTCGGAGGGCCTGGTGGTGACCCGGCCGCGGTCGGGGACGGTGGTGGCACCGCGGCGCGGGGCGAAGGCGGGCGAGCCGGCGGCGGAGCTGACGCGGGCGCGCGTGGTCGAGGAGGCCGTGGCGATCGCCGACGTCGAAGGGCTGGAGGCGGTCTCGATGCGCGCGGTGGCGGGGCGGTGCGGAGTGGCGCCGATGTCCCTGTACCGCTTCGTGGAGGACAAGGAGCAGTTGGTGGAGCTGATGGGCGACACCGTGTACGGGTCGCGCGAGTTCACTGTGGAGGAGTCCGATCCGTGGCGGGCGCAGGTGGAGTCGATCGCGCGGGAGATGTGGCGCCTGCACCGCGCGCACCCGTGGCTGGGGCGGATCCAGCCGCTGACCCGGCCGCTGCCGCTGCCGGGGATCATCCGGCTCGGGGACCGGCTCCTCGGCGCCCTCGAACCGCTCGACCTGCCGCCGCGGCTGCAATTCGACGTGCACCTGCTGCTGTACAGCCACGTCGTGGGCCTGGCGGTGAACGTGGAGCGCGAGGACGAGGCGATGTCGCTCTCGGGAGTCTCCTCGGAGGAGTGGACCGACCTCCAGTACCTGCCGAAGTTCGGGGACGACGCGTTCATGTCCTCGGTCCCGCACTTCGCCAGGCTCTTCGGGCCCGCGGGGTCCATGTCGGACGGATACGATATGGACCTCGACGCGCTCTTCGAGCTCGGCCTCGGGGTGATCCTCGACGGCGTGGAGGCCCTCGCGGCCCGCCTGAAGTAGCACTTGCGTGCGATTACTCGAACTCGTATACTCGGAAGCGAGTAATCGATCAGAGGAGGTCGCATGTCCGGCAGACGCGGCAACCTGACGGCGCTCGCGGTGCTCTCCGTGGCGGCGTCGAAACCCATGCACCCCTACGAGATGGGACAGGCCATCCGCGGGTGGGGCAAGGACCGGGACATGAAGGTCAAGTGGGGTTCGCTCTACTCGGTCGTCGCGGCCCTGGAGAAGCGCGGCCTCCTGGAGGCCACCGGCACCGACCGCGAGGGCAACCGGCCCGAGCGCACCGTCTACCGCATCACCGCGGAGGGGCGCACCGAACTCGCCGACTGGACGCGCGAGCTCCTCGCCACGGTCGACGGCGACCACACCCGCTTCCGCGCCGGGCTCTCCGTCGCGGTCGTCCTCCCGCCCGACGAGGTCGTGGAGATCCTCCGCGGGCGCCTGCGGGCCCTGGAGACCGGGCTCGCCTCCGACGAAGGGGAGCTCCACCGCGTCCGCGGGACCGTGCCGCGCATGTTCCTCATCGAGGACGAGTACGCGCTCGCCACGGCCCGCGCCGAGGTCAAGTGGATCTACGCGCTCATCGCGGAGCTCGCCACGGGCACCTTCCCCGACCTGGAGCAGTGGCGGGCCTTCCACGAGAGCGGCGGCCTCGACGGCGGCACCGCCTCCGCCTGGGCCGCAGCCGAACCGCACGCCGAGGAGCACGCGAACGAGCGCTCCGGCGACCCCGCCTGACACCCCCGCAAGGAGACCACCATGACGAAGAAGGCGACGACCGCGGTCGTCATCGGCGGCGGCGTGGCCGGGCCGGTCACCGCCGCGGCCCTGGCCAAGGCCGGGATCGAGGCCACCGTGTTCGAGGCGTACCCCGGGCGGCCCGAAGGGGTCGGCGGCACACTCGCCCTGGCGGCGAACGGCAAGCGGGCCTTGGGCATCCTCGGCGCCGACGAGGCCATCGCCGAGATCGGCGACCCGGTCTCGGCCCAGGACCTCACCATCCGGACCCGGCGCTTCACCGTCCCGCAGCTCCCCGACGTCGGACCGATGTGGACGGTCCACCGGGCGGACCTGCACCGGGTGCTCCACGAGCGGGCCGAGGCCATGGGCGTGAAGTTCGCGTTCGGCAAGCGCCTGGAGGCGATCCGCGAGGACGGGGACGGCGCGACCGCCGTGTTCGGCGACGGGACCGAGGCGACCGCCGACGTCGTCGTGGGCGCCGACGGCGTCCACTCCACGGTCCGGGGCCTCATCGACGCCCGGAACCCGGGCCCGCGGTACACCGGGATGATCTCCTTCGAGGCCGTCGCCGACCTGGAGGTCCCGGTGGGGCCCGAGGTCATGAACTTCGCGTTCGGCAGGCGCGGCTACTACCTGTACTGGCGCCTCCCGCAGGGCGGCACGCGGTGGGGCGTGAACCTGCCGTTCCCCGAACCCCTGCCCGCCAAGGTGCTCCGCGAGACGTCGAACGAGGCGTGGCTGGCGAAGCTCCTGGAGCTGTACGGGGACGACGACCCCGGGGCCGAGCTGCTGCGCCGCACGCCCCCGGAGCGGGTCCTCTGCCACGGTCCCCTGTGGATCATGCCGAGCGTCCCGGTGTGGCACCGCGGGAGGGCGGTCCTGGTGGGCGACAGCGTCCACTCGCCGTCCAACAGCTCCGGGCAGGGCGCCTCGCTCGCCATCGAGAGCGGCATCGAGCTGGCGCGGTGCCTGCGGGACCTCCCGGTCCCCGAGGCGTTCGCCGCGTACGAGCGGCTGCGGCGCGCCCGCGTCGAGGGCATCGCCGCGAACGCCGCGAAGATCAACCGCGCCAAGGCGCCCGGTGCGTTCGCGCAGGCCGTCATGCCGCTCCTCATGCCGCTCATGCTCAAGACCGCGATGGACCCGGAGAAGACCCTCGGGCCGATCCAGCGCCACCGCCTCGACTGGGACGCGACGGCGACCGCAGGGGTATAACGGTTCCATCCACGACGAACCGGGAGTCCCCATGACCGATCTACACGTCGTCCTCGGCGCGACCGGCGCCATCGGCGGCGCCGTCGCCGACGAGCTGCGGGCCCGCGGCCACCGGGTGCGGGCCGTGAGCCGCAGCGGCGGCGGCCCCGACGGGCACGCCGCCGACGTCACCACCCCCGAGGGCGCGGCCGACGCGTGCGAAGGCGCCGCCGTCGTCTACCAGTGCGCGCAGCCGCCGTACGCGAGGTGGGCCGAGGAGTTCCCCGGGTTCACCGACGCGGTCCTCACCGCCGTCGAGCGGGCCGGGGCGCGCCTGGTCATGGCCGACAACCTGTACATGTACGGTCCCGTCAAGGGCCCCATGGGAGAAGACCTCCCGTACGCGGCCACGAACCCGAAGGGCCGGGCCCGCGCGAAGGTCGCGGACATGATCCTCGCCGCGCACCGCGAAGGCCGCGTGCGCGCCAGCCTCGGCCGCGCCTCCGACTACTTCGGACCCCGCGGGCTCAACACCATCCTCGGGCCCACGATCTTCGCCGCCGCCGCGGCCGGGAAGACCGCCCGCTGGGTCGGCGACCCCGACGTGCTCCACACCGTCGCGTACCTGCCGGACACCGCCGCCGGGCTCGTCACCCTCGGGGAGCGCCCCGAGGCCGACGGGCAGGCGTGGCACCTGCCGGTCCTCGCCGCGCCCACCGGGACCGAGTTCCTGGACATGGTGTGGGACGCCGCGGGCGGGCGTGCGAGGAACGCCGCGCTGCACCGCGGCATGCAGCGGGTCCTCGGCCTGGTCAACCCGGTCGTCAAGGAGCTCGGCGAGACCTGGTACCAGCGCGACCGCGACTGGGTCGTGGACGACACCGCGTTCCGGGCCGCGTTCGGCGACCCGACCCTGACCCCGCACGAGGAGGCGATCGCCGCGACCCTCGCCTGGTTCCGCACGCACGCCTGACCCCGCCGCAGGGCTGTTTTTTCCGGAAAAGGGAGAAACCGGGCACCGGGGCTTCGTACACTGCGCACATTTCCGTCTCCAATGGAGGGCACCATGACGCAGGAATACGGACAGGCCGGCGCTCCGGCGCGGGCGCCCCGGGAGATGAACGGGCTCGCGATCGGCGCGTTCGTCCTCGCGATCGTCGGCTGGTGCAGCCCGCTCGGCATCCTCGGGCTGATCCTCGGCTACGTCGCCAAGGGCCAGATCACGCGCCGCAACAACTCCGGCGAGGGGCTCGCGAAGGCCGCGATCATCCTCGGGTGGATCTCGATCGCCGCGTTCCTGCTCCTCATCATCGGGGCGATCGTCGGCGGCGTCTTCGCCAACTGGGACGAGTGGCGCCAGGACTGGAACGAGCACTACAACTAGCCGCACCGGGCGGGGCCGCGGCCCCGCCCGATTTCCCCGATCCCCCGCCGCCGCCACGGCGTTCGCCTACGCTTCGGGGCCATGGCATCGAATAGGACGAAAAGGACAGTGCTCGCCTTCGCGGTGGGCACTTTCGCTGCGGCGGCCGTGCTCACCGCGGCCCCGGCCCAGGCGGCCCCGCAGTACCGGGCCGACCAGATCGCGACCACCGGCCCCATCGCCATCGCGATGAACGCCGGGACCAGGCACCTCGTCTCCCACGACGACGCCGCGTTCATCAAGGTCCGCTTCGAGAACGTCGTCCTCGGCGAGCGCGACACCATCACCGTCGAACGCCCCGACGGCGGCGAATCCCGCCACTACGGCCCCGCCGACGTCCACGACGGCGGCCTGTGGGCGCTCTCCGTCGAAGGCGACGCCGCCCAGGTCGTGCTCGACGACCGGCCCGACGGGACCACCGCCGCCGCCCGCGTCGCCGAGTACTCGCGCGGGCTCACCGACGCGGAGCTGGACACGCGGCCCGTCACCGACGAGCCGTCCCCCGAGAGCATCTGCGGCCGCGACGACTCCCGGAACGCGCCCTGCTACAAGGACTCCGAGCCGCTCATGTACGACGCCGCGCAGTCCGTCGCGCGGCTCATCATCGGCGGCGAGGCGTACTGCACCGGCTGGAAGGCCGGGTACAACCGCTTCCTCACCAACAACCACTGCTTCAGCACCAGCGCCGAGGCCCGGGGCACCGAGGTCCAGTTCGGCTTCGAGTGCGTCGAGTGCGGCGGCGGCGAGACCTGGGACCCGATCAAGGTGAACGGCGAGAGCGTCCTCGCCACCGACCACACGCTGGACTTCACGCTGTTCACCGTGGACGACCCCGAGGCCCTCGCCGACCTCCCGGTCCTGCCGATCGCCACCGGCGGCGCCAAGGCCAGCGAGAAGGTCTTCATCCCCGGCCACCCGGCCGGGAAGCCGCGCCGCATCGCCGCCGACAGCTCCTCGGAGCAGCAGGGCTCGCGCTGCCAGGTCCTCGACCCGTCCGTCCACGGCCGCGGCTGGAACACCGACCTCGACTACCTGTGCGACACCGAGGGCGGGTCCTCCGGGTCGCCCGTCATCGACCGGTCCACGGGCAAGGTCGTCGGCCTGCACCACCTGGGCGGCTGCCCGAACCAGGCGGTCCGCATGGACCGCGTGTACCCGTACATCAGGGCGTACCTGGAGAACGAGTTCTGATCGGGGCGTTTCGCGGACGCGGGCGGCGGGGCACTCCCCCAGCCGCCCGTTCCGTTTCCCGGCGCCGCACGTTTGCGCTGGTTATGGTGGTGACCAGTCGATGTGGAGGTTCCCGTGAGCGAGACGCCGACCGAAGAGCCCGCAGCCGCCGACGAAGTGCGCGAGGACGCCGGGGGCGGGGTGCGGCGCGGGGTGTGGGGCGCGGTCCGGTGGATCGTGGCGATGCTCGCGTGCCTGCTCGCCGTCGTCGCCGTGACCGGCGCCGTCGCCGCCTACTATGCGCGGCTGGAGCTCCTGACCACCGACCGGTTCGTGGAGCGCACCGACATCATCGCCGAGGACGAGCAGGTCCAGGCCGCCATCGCCACGATGGTCACGAACGAGATCGCCAACGCCATCGACGTCGACGCGATCACCCAGCAGGCGTCAGGCTGGGTCGGCGTCGAGAACCCGCCCGCGTACGTCAAGGACCTCATCGCCTCAGCCGCCGAGAGCCTCCGCGCCTACATCGAGACCGAGGTCAACGAGTTCGTGGCGAGCCCGGCGTTCCTGAAGGTGTGGGACGCGGCCGTGACCGAGGCGCATTCCTCGCTCGTGTCGGCCCTCGAAGGGGACAACTCCGGTTCGCTCGTGGCCGACGGGAACACGCTGACCCTGGACCTGGGGAAGGTCGTGGAGGTCGTCAAGGAGCGCCTGGCCGAGAACGACTTCGCTTATGCGGCCGACATCCCCGCGATCGACGCGCAGTACGTGCTCGTCGACTCCGACCAGGTGCCCGAGCTCCAGGAGCGGACCGACCAGCTCAAGTGGGCCGCCACGTGGCTGCCGTGGATCGCTTTGGCGCTCCTGGTGGTCGCCGTGCTCGTGGCGCCGCGCCGGTGGGTGGCGGCGCTGGTCGTGGGCCTGCTCGCCGCGGCCCTCGCGGGGACGGCGCTGTTCGCGCTGTCGAAGGTGCGCGAGGAGTTCGTGAAGCAGGCCGGGGACGCCTCGTTCGCGCCGCTCACGTACGACGCGTTCACCTCGGGCCTCAAGGGCTCCTACCTGGTGATGCTCATCGCGGCGATCGTCGTCGTGGTGGCCGCGGTCGCGGCGATGGTCCTGCGCCGCGAACGGTCGCAAGCGAAGGTGCAAGGGACGCAGCCGAAGGCGGCCTAACGGGGCGAGGTCGCGGCCGCGCCTGGCGGCCGCGCCGACCGCGCGCTTGACGGTGTCGTCGACCGCGGCCGAGTTGAGGACGTCGAGTGCGGCGGCGGTGGTCCCCCCGGGCGTGGTGATCTCCTCCAGCAGCTCGTTCGCGGGCTGGTCGCTCGACTGCAGGTGCAGGCAGGCGCCGAGGAGCATCTGGTCGACCATGACGCGCGCGGCGTGCCGGTCCATGCCGCCGTCCACGGCCGCGGTGGTCATCGCGTCCGCGAGGTAGAACAGGAACGCCGGGCCCGAGCCGCCCACGGCGGTGATCAGGTCCATCATCGGCTCTTCGACCGTCACGGTGACTCCGACGCGGTCGAACAGGTCCTCGATCTCGGTCAGGTCGGTGCCGTCGGGGGCGGTCAGCGCGGTCGCGGCCTCGCGGGCGCGGGCGGCGATGTTCGTCATGGCGCGCACCGAGGTCACGCCGTCGGGGAGGTGCCGGGCCATGGTCTTGAGCGGCACGCCCGCGGCGAGCGACACGACGACCGCGTCCCCTTCGAGGGCCGGCGCGATCTCCTCCAGGACGCCTTCGACGGCCCCGGGCCGGACCGCGAGGAGCACCACGTCCGCTTCGGCCACGGCGCTCGCGTTGTCGGTGCCCACCTCGATCCCGTACGCGTCGGCGAGGACCGCGGCCCGCTCCGCGGGCAGCGCGGTCGCCCAAATCTGCGCGGGCGGCATCCCCGATTCGAGCAGGCCGATGAGCACGGCCTCCCCGAGATGGCCGACGCCGAGTATCGCGATGTCCATGACGCACCTCCTCCCAGAGCCGCAATGTAACGGGCCCGCCCCACCGCGCTCAGCGTTTCGGACGAATCGGGCCTAACGCAGCGCTTCCGCCATGGCCGTGAGCCACCGGTCGGTGGCGCGGGACTGGACCGCGCGGGCGACGGGCGCCGCGAGGCGACTGGCGAGCGTCCCGGGCACCGAGAACGAGCGGACCGTGAATCGCGTGCGGTCGCCCGCCGCTTCGAGCAGGAACGCGGCCTCGCCGCGCTCGGGGTGGCCCGGGAGCGAACCGTACCCGAAGCCGGTGAACGCCGCGGTCTCCTCGGCCCACACCACCCGGCACGGGATCCTGAGGACCCCGGCGAAGCGCAGCGCGACCTCGACGCCCACGGCCGCGCGCGGCGCGGTGGCCGCGGGGTGCAGGCCGCAGCGCTCGTGCAGGCCCCAGGTCATGAGGACCTCGGCGGGCCGGGCGAGCGGCGCGTCGAGGAGCGCGGTGCGTTCGAGGTGGCGGTAGCCGGGCGGGAGCGGTCCGGCGCGGGTGGCGCCGACCTCCGGATAGTTCAGTTCCATCGGGGCTCCGATCGGGGGTTGGGGGCCTCGAACAGCACGTGGTCGCGCAGGCGGCCCGTCGCGAGCGAATAGCAGGGGGTCAGCCCGAGGCGGCGGAAGCCGTTGCGGGCCAGCACTTTCTGCGAGGCCAGATTGTCGGGGAGGGTCTCGGCGCGCACCTGGTCGAGCCCGAGCTCCTCGAACGCGACCGTCTTCGCGAGGCGCACCGCCTCCGTGGCGATCCCGCGCCCCGTCTCGGCCGCGGCGACCCAGTACCCGACCGAGCACGTCCGGATGTACGGGCCCTGCACGATCGAGTTGAGCAGCAGCCCCCCGACCGGCCGCCCCCGGTCGAGGATCACATAGGACCGCCCGGTCCCCGCGGCGGTACGCGCCAGCGCGGCCTCGATGGCGTCGCGCACCCCCGCGAGCGTGTACGACGTGTCGTCCTCATCGGGCTCCCACCGCGAGAGCAGGTCCCGGCTGGCAGTGCGCAGAACGGCAACGGCCTCGGCGTCCCCCAGCGCAATGGGACGAAGGCTGATCGCAGGCGCCGCAGGCGGCCGTTCGAGCATGCTCCCCCCTCGTCCAGTCGATCCCGACCGATCGAGCCTAGTCCCCCACCGAAGAGGCGGCGCGACCTTCGGAGACCCTGATCCGGTCCACAGCAAGGCCGCACAACTCCTACTCGTCCTCCGCTGGAAGCGGTCCCCACTCCACGCCTTCGCCCTCGGGACGCTCCCCGGTCGCCGTGTAGCCGGCGACAAGGGCGTACAGCGTGGTGACCGAGACGCGTGCGAGTCCGCTCGCGATGGGCACGAGCGGCTTGTACGCGGACTCGCTCACCGCGAGGCTTCCCGAGACCTCCGTCCCGTCCGAGGCCAGTTCGTTGCCCGGACGCCAGACGACGACCGCGACGCCCTCGGCCTCCGGGTCGCGTTCGACGCGCGCCTCAAGCTCGCCGAGGCCCGAGATGGGGCCGAGTCCGGGGTCCGAGACGAAGTCCACGTGCAGCGGCGCCGCCGACTGCTCGGCCCCGTCCGGGCCGATCCGCAACCGGCCCGATCGCACGCCCTGGGGGGCGACCATGCGCGTGAGGTCCCGGACGAACTCCTCGGCCTCGGCCGGACCCGCAAGCGGCTCGTTGTTGATGTCCCACCAGATCCGGAAGCTCATGCGCTTACCGCCGTCCCGTTGCCGTTGTACGTCTTGTAGAACCGCACGCCCGAGCTGTCCCCGACGTAGACGGTGAGTCGCGCGCCCTCGGGCAGGATAGCGGGCAGGATCGCGTCACAGCCCGCCTCGCCGCCGCACGGCTCCTTGTTGATGACCATGGTGACGTCACGGCTGCCACCCGCCCGGATCTCGCCCGCAATGCGGGCCTCCACGTGGTCCATCACCACCGCGTACTTGAACGGAGGCTTCACACCCTCGCGCGATTTGGGGTCGCGGCCGGACTGGAAGTCGACGAGTTCGCTCTCGTCACCGGTGAACGCCACCGCGCGCGCCCGGTCGCCGTCGGTCCATACCGGCAGGCGGCCCGCCGCTTCACGGGCTCGCGGCGGGACGGAACCGCCGCCGTCGGCCGTCGTGCGCGGCGCGGTGGGCGGGGGAGCCCCGCCGCCTCCGCCGCCTGCGGTTGAGGCGATGTAGTCGCCCATGCGGTCGGAACCTGCTTTGAGGGTGGCGAGGGCTTCGGCGAGTCGTTCGCGGGCCGTGGTGAGGGATGCGAGGCCGTCGTGCGCGTCGCGGTTGGCGGAGTCGGCGAGCGCTGCTTGCAGCGGGGCGAGGGTGCTCTCCAACTGCTCGTCGGCCGAGCGGAGCTGGTGCGCGGCCTTCTCGGCGGTGGCTACTGCCGCACGGAGAGCTGCGGCGACGTCGCCGATCGATGCCATCGGGTGCCTTACCTCGGGGGACCGACAGCGTATGAGACCCGGTGGCGGTGTGCAAGCCCCATGAGACCTTCGGATGGGGTGGGGGTACTTCGGTATCGGATCGGGGCCGAAGCGTTGGAAGGGCGGCGGCGGGCGGATAGGTTCGGGCCATGGCGAGGGAGCGGCGCGGGGCGCGCGGGTGGGCGGCTGATACGGCGCTGTTCGCGCTGGGCGTGCTGGCGTGGCTGTACATCAGCGGGGACCGGGTGCGGCTGGGGGTGCCGTCGCCGCCGTGGCTGTTCGAGGCGGACCAGCTGGCGGGGATCGCGGGGCTGGGGCTGCTGTGGCTGCGGCGGCGGTGGCCGGTGCAGGCGGGGCTGGCGGCGGCGGTGCTGTCGTCGTTCTCGGAGACGATCGCGTTCCCGCTGCTGGTGCTGCTGTTCGCGGTGGTGGTGCGGCGGCCGTTGAAGACGGCGGCGTGGGTGTTCGGGGCGGCGTTCGCGGCGGCTGTGGTGTACTCGCTGCTGCGCCCGCAGGAGCTGGGCGTCCTGGGGAACCTGACGTTCGCGGTGGTCCTGTACGGGGGCGTCGCGGGCTGGGGGATGTTCACGCGGTACCGGCGGGTGCTGCGGGCGCGGGCGGCCGAGCAGGAGCGGGACGAGCGCGAACGTGCCAGACAGCGCGCGCGGGAGGAGCTGGCGCGGGAGCTGCACGACCTGCTGGGGCACCGGCTGTCGCTGCTGAGCCTGCACGCGGGGGCGATGGAGTACCGGTCGGACCTGTCGCCGGAGGAGCTGAAGGGCGCGGCGGGCGTGGTGCGGGAGCAGTCGCATCTGGCGATGCGGGACCTGCGGGAGGTGATCGCGGTGCTGCGGGCGCCGATCGGGGAGTTGCCGCAGCCGTCGATGGCGGACCTGCGGGCGCTCGTGGAGGAGGCGCGGCCGGGGTCGCGGATCGCGTTCTCGTCCACGGCGGAGGGCGAGGCGCCGGAGCGGTCGGGGCGCACGGCCTACCGGGTCGTGCAGGAGGCGCTGACGAACGCGCGCAAGCACGCCGAAGGCGCGGCGGTCGAGGTCGCGGTGTCGGGCGGACCGGGCGAGGGGCTGGAGGTCGCGGTCGTGAACGGGCCGGGGCGCGACACGGGCCCGGGCTCGGGGCACGGGCTCATCGGGCTGGAGGAGCGGATCGGCCTGGCGGGCGGGCGGCTGGAGTACGGGCCGGTCGGCGAGGGCGGATGGAGGGTGCGGGCGTGGCTACCCTGGACGGCATGAGCGAGCGCGTGAAGGTCCTGGTCGTGGACGACGACCCGCTGGTGCGGGCGGGGCTGCGGCTGATCCTCGGCGGGGCCGGGGACGTCGAGGTGGTCGGCGAGGCCGGGTCCGGTGCGGAGGTGCCGGCGCTGGTGGCGGAGGTGCGGCCGGACGTGGTGCTCATGGACCTGCACATGCCGGGGGTGGACGGGTTGACGGCGACGGAGCGGCTGCGGGCCGTCCCGGGCGCGCCGGAGGTCCTGGTGCTCACGGCGTTCGAGGCGGACGGGCACGTGCAGCGGGCGCTGCGGGCGGGCGCGGGCGGCTTCCTGCTGAAGGACACGCCGCCGGTGGAGATCGTGGCGGCGGTGCGGAAGGTGGCGGCCGGGGAGCCGGTGCTGTCGCCGGAGGTGACGCGGCGGCTGATCGGACTGGCGGTCGGCGGCGGGGGTGGCGGGGGCGACCGGCAGGGTCCGGCACGGGAGCGCCTGCGGGCGTTGAACAACCGCGAGTCGGAGGTGGCAGCGGAGGTGGGCCGGGGCCGGTCGAACGCGGAGATCGCGGCGGCCCTGCACTTGAGCGTGCCGACGGTGAAGACGCACGTGTCGGCGGCGCTCGCGAAGCTGGGCCTGAACAACCGGGTGCAGTTGGCGCTGCTGGTCAGCGACGCCGGGCTGGTGGACTGAGCCACTGATCCGGGCCGCTTATTCCAACCGTTGGAAAATCGCTTCCGGTTCGTGATGGACGGGGCGTAGGGTGCCTGTCGTTGCCTCGAAGCAGCCGCAGCACACTCTGAAAGGCGCAGCCGCATGGCACGCTTCACTCCCCCGCGCGACCCCGGCGGGCCGCTCGCGCACCCCAACGACGCCGCCGCGGTCATCGGGTGGCTCTTCAAGTCGCAGTGGCGCACCCTCCTGACGAGCACGCTCGTGTCGTTCGCGTTCCTGGGCTGCCAGCAGTTCGTGCCGTTCGTGGTCGGCCGGGCCATCGACGAAGGGCTCGTCGGCGGCGACCGCGCGGCCCTGTACTGGTGGTCGGGCGCGCTCCTGGTCTGCATCGGGATCGCGACGGCCACGGGCGTCGCGAGCTTCGTGTACATGATGTACAACCAGATGGACTCGGACTTCCGGGTGCAGCGGCGCCTGGTGGACACCGTCGTCGCGGTCGGCTCGCGGCTCCGGACGCGCGCGGACGCGGGCGAGCTGGTGGCGATCTCCGCGGCCGACTCGCACGCGCTCGCGGCGCTGTCGATGATGTTCGGGCGCCTCGCGTCCGCGCTGCTGGCGTTCGCCCTCGCGCTCACGATCCTCGCGGGGATGTCGTGGTGGTTCGTGCTCGCGGTGGGCGTGGGCGTCCCGGCGATGTTCGCGTCGCTGCGGCCGCTGTTCTTCCGCCTCGAAGCGCGCGGGCGCGAGCTGCGGTCGCGGATCGGCGAGCAGACCGGCATCGGCACCGACGCCGTCGCGGGCCTGCGGGTCCTGCGCGGCATCGGCGGCGAGGCGCACTTCGCCGGCCGCTACCGGGCGGCCTCGCGGGCGTCGATGGAGGCGGGCATCGGGGTGCGGCGGACCGCGGCTCTCCTGGAGCTGGCGCGGCTCGCGCTGCCGGGGACGCTGCTGGTGGCCGTGCTGTGGCTGGGCGCGGTCCTGACGCTGGAGGGGACGGTCACGGCCGGGGAGTTCGCGGCCCTGTTCGGGTACCTCATCGCGCTGACCAGGCCGCTGGGGTACACGATCCAGGGCGTGGACGCGTTCACGAAGGCCGTGGTGGCCTCGTCGCGGTTCCGGCGCCTCCAGGACGAGCACCCCGAGCCGTCCGCCGGCAGCGCGATCCCCTGGCCCGCGGGCTCGGTGCTGGAGGACCCGGTGAGCGGGGCGCGGATCGAACCGGGCCTGACCACCGGGATCGCGACCGCCGACGGGCTCGGCGCGACCGGGGTCCTCGACCGGCTCGGCGGGTACGGCGACGAGCCCGCGCGCATCGGCGCGGTCCCCTTGGCGGCCTTCGACACCGCGGAGGTGCGCGCCCGCGTCCACCTCATGGAGGCGCGCGCCCAGCTGTTCAGCGGGCCGCTGCGCGACCAGCTCGACGTGGACGGGGAACGCACGGACGCCGACATCATGCGGGCCCTGCACACCGCGTCCGCAGTGGACATCGTGGGCGTCGACCCCTCGCTCCTGGAGAGCGACGAGGTCCCCGCCGACGGCTACGACCTGGGCACCGTCGCGGGCGAGCGGGGCCGGAACTTCTCCGGCGGCGAGCGCCAGCGCCTCATCCTCGCGCGGGCGCTCCTGGCCGATCCGGAGATCCTCATCCTCGACGACCCGGCCAGCGCGTGCGACGCCCAGACCGAGGCGCGCATCGCCGAACGCCTTGCGAGGCACAGGAAAGGAAGAACGACGGTGATCGTCACGAACGCGCCGCAGCTGCTGGCGGTGTGCGACCGGGTCGTGTTCCTCAGAGAGCACAGCCTGGGGGAAGCCACGGCCTCCGGGACGCACGTGGAGCTGCTGGGCCGGGACGACTACCGGGCGGCGGTCGCCCGGTGAGCGCGCTGCCGATCGCCACCCCGGCGGAGACCCGCGCGTACCTGCGGCACCTCATCGGGCGCCACCGCGCCCGCTTCATCCTCGTCACCGTCCTCATCGTCACGGCCGCCCTGGCGGGCATGGCGACGCCGTACGTCGTGGGCGCCATGACCGACGCGTTCGCCGCATGGGCGCGCGGCGGCGACGGGGACCCCGGCGAGGACCTGGTCTGGCAGGTCCCGCTGATCCTCGTCTCGGTGCTGACGCAGGCGGTCCTGACGTGGGCGTCGTACCGGAACCTCGCGGTCCTGTCGGAGCAGATCGTCGCGGACGTGCGCGAGGAGTTCATGGAGCGCACGCTCGCGCTCCCGCCCGCGCAGGTGGAGGCCGCCGGGACCGGGGAGCTGCTGTCGCGCACCAGCCTCGACGTGGGGCAGGTGCAGCACTCGCTGGTGCAGGCCGCTCCGCAGTTCTTCACGGGGTTCGTGACGGTGGCCGTGTACGTCGCGGGGGCCTTCTGGGTCTCGCCGGTGCTCGGGGCCGCGATCCTGGTCGCGGTGCCGCCCATCGTGATCGTGATGCGCTGGTACTTCAGGCGGGCGTTCCGGATCTTCCACGCCGTGCAGGCCGCGCGCGCGGACCTGACGTCGGCGGTCGCGGAGACCATCGACGGCGTCAAGACCGTGGAGGCGCTCGGCTGGCAGCGGCGGCGCGTCGCGCACACCGACAGGGCCATCGACCGGCTGCTGGACGCGCAGTTCGACTCGATGCGCCTGCGCGGCAAGCTGTTCCCGGTGCTCGACTTCTCGGCGTTCCTGCCGTGCCTCACCACGCTGCTCCTCGGCGGCATCCTGACCGCCAACGGGCAGTTGACGATCGCGCAGACCACGACCGTGGTGCTCATCATGCAGATGGCGGTGGCGCCGTCGATCGAGATGATCCTGTCGCTGGAGTGGGTCCAGAACGGCAGCATCTCTTTGGCGCGGCTCATCGGGGTGCGCGGGGAGCGGGCGGCGGCCGGGACGGCCGAGCCGGAGCGGGACGCGGACGAGATCGTGGAGCTCAAGGGCGTCACGTTCGGGTACGACCCGGAGAAGCCCGTGCTCAGCGACGTGGACCTGGCGCTGCGGCGCGGCGAGCGGCTCGCGCTCGTCGGGCCCACCGGGGCCGGGAAGTCCACATTGGCGCGGATCATGGCGGGCATCCACCGGCCCGACCGCGGCGCCGTGCGCATCGGCGGCGCCGAGGCCGAGGGGATCGGCGAGGCGGCCCTGCGGCGCTTCGTGATCCTCGCGACCCAGGAGTACCACCTGTTCAACGACACGCTCGCGTCGAACCTGCGCCTCGGCGCGCCCGGCGCGAGCGACGACCAGCTGCGGGAGGCCCTCGCGGTCGTCGGCGCGGGCGGCCTGCCCGGGCGGCTCGCCGAGGGCCTGGACACGAAGGTCGGCGGGCGGGACCACGCGCTCACCCCGGCCGAGGTGCAGCAGGTGGCGCTCGCGCGGGTGATCCTCGCGGCCCCGGAGGTGATCGTCCTCGACGAGGCCACCTCGATGCTCAGTCCGAACGCGGCCAGCGACATCGAGCAGGGCCTCAACCGGATCTTGAAGGGCCGCACGGTCGTGAGCATCGCGCACCGGCTGAACACCGCGCACGACGCCGACCGCGTCGCGGTCGTGGAGCGGGGCCGGATCACCGAGCTGGGCTCGCACGACGAGCTGATCGCCGCAGGCGGGTCGTATGCGGCGCTGTGGAGGCGCTGGCACGGCTGAGGCGGGCCCGGGGCCGAGGCCACGGGTGGATCACGGGGCGCACACTGGCAGACTGCTGGCACCGACGATCCTCGACATGACGGAAGCCCCATGACCGACACAGACGCACTGCGCAAGCGCCTCAACGAGATCCGATGGCAGCTCCGGGGCGAGGCCCGCCTCGCCGCCCTGGAGGAGCACCTCGTCGCCGTCGAGGCCGACGGGGACCGGCCGCTGCTGAACGCCGTCCTCACGGCCATGGTCGACTGCTACGAGTACTCGACCGACTCGACGCGGATCCTCGTCCCCTACGCGCGCCTCCTCCACAACCTCGACACCGGGCCCGAGCACTTCGACGCCGCGCTCCTGCGCTCGGTGTACTGGCAGTTCAAGTGGATCGTGTACAAGCTGCGCGACCACCCCGACGTGCCGCTGGCGTCCGTCGAGGACGCCCTCGTGCAGTTCCGCACCCGCTACGCCGAGGCCGGGCACTCGCTGCACCCGTACTACGAGGCCGAGCACTGGGTGGCCTACCACCTCGGCGACGACGAGCGGGCCGCCCGCGCCGCCGCGCTCGTCGCCGCGACCGAGCCCGACGACATGAGCGACTGCGAAGCCTGCCGCGTCAACGACATCGGCGACATGGCCGCGTGCGCCGGGGACGACGAGGCCGCCGTGACCGCCTGGGCGCCGCTCCTCGAAGGCGGCCTGCACTGCGCCCACGAGCCGCACAACACGCTCGCCGACTCGCTGCTGCCGCTCGCGCGCCTCGGCCGCCTCGACGCCGCCCGCGCCAACCACCACCACGGGTACCGCATCAGCCGCGACAAGGACGACATGCTCGGCTTCATCGCCCGGCACCTGCGGTTCTGCGCGCTCACCGGCAACGAGGCCCGCGGCGTCGAGATCCTCGCGGCCGACCGCCGCGCCTACGGGCTGCCGCTGGAGCCGTCCGTGCGCCTCCAGTGGCTCGAAGGGGTCCAATGCCTCGCCGCGGCCCTGCGCGCCCGCGGCATGGGCGACACGCCGCTCGCCGGGCCCGAGGACCGCGACTGGACCGCCGACGAGCTGCACGAGTGGGCCGACGCCGAGCGGCGCGCGATGTGCGCCCGCTACGACCGGCGCAACGGCTCCACCGTCCACTCCGACCGGTCACAGGCCCGCGTGGAGCCGGCCGAGCCCTACCCGTACGTGCCGCTGGGGCTCAAGTCGCTCCCGCAGGTCGTCCCGGCCGTCGCACCCGAGGCCGCCGCCGACGACTCGTCCCTTGAGGACGCCCTCGTGCGGGCCCGCCGGTCCGTCGCGGACGCCGAGGAGGACCGCGAGGAGCGGTGGCTCGCCGTCGCCCGCATCGCCGAAGCCCAAGGCGCGCAGCTCGACGCGGCAGACGAGGCAGAAGTGCTCCTCGCGAAGGCCGACCCGGACGGCGCGCTCGAAGCAGCCCAGGACCTCGCCGCACTCGCGGCGACCCTCTTCGCCGAGGCCGGGCTGCCCGGCCGGGCGCTCCTGTGCCGCATCGCGAAAGCGGGCTGGGCGCTGCAAGCCGAGCCCGCCGCGTTCCGCGAGGCCGCCCCCGGCTTCCTCGCCGAAGCCGCCGCGCTCGCGGAGACCGCGCCCGTCGACGCCACCCGTGCGCGGAGCCAGGTCCTCATGGCGCAGCTCCAGGCCGGGCTCATGCTCGGCGAGCGGCCCGGTACCGACCTCGCGGCCGCGTTCACCGAAGCGGACGCCGACCTCGCGTCCCTGGCCCCCGACCGGCGCGCCCTCCTCTCGCGGGCCCAGCTCGCCCGGATGCTCCCCGAGTTCGAGACCGAGCCCGAGGGCCGCATCGAGGCCCTGCGCCAGGCGTTCGAACTAGCCAGCGCGAACGGGTTCCGCTTCGAGACGTTCATCGGCGCATTCCAGTACGGCGCCATGCTCAACCAGGCCGGGCGCCTCGACGAGGCGTTCGCGGTCGCCGAGACCGGCCTCGCCGCCGTCAAGCACGACGACCCGCCGTTCCCCGTCGCCGCGCTCAACCTCACCGCCACCGAGTGCGCGATCAACCTCGGCGACGCGCGCACCGCCGAGCACTACGCCGTGCAGGCCGCCCACTGGTACGACCGCGCGGGCGAGACCGGCTGTGCGGGCGTGGCCCGGCACCTCCTCGGCAAGGCCCTCGCGATGCAGGAGCGCAGCGAGGAGGCCGTGGTCATCCTCGAAGCGGCCCTTGAAGACCTGCCCGCGATGCACGAGGACGAGCACTGGCGGCTGCTGGACGCCCGGCGCCTCCTCGCCGAGAACAGCCAGCGCGCCGTCGACGCCCAGGCCGGGCTCACGCACATCCTGGAGGCCCTGCGGCTCATGGACGGCGGGCTCGCGCACCCCAGCCCCGTGTTCTACGCCCAGTCGGCGCACCTCGCGGGCGAACTGCTCGAACGCACCGGCGAGGCGAAGTCCGCAGTGGACGCCTACGGGCGGTCCGCGGCAGCGTGGAGGGAGCTCGGCTCGCTCTCGGCCGCCGCGAACCCGATCCGGGCGGCCCTGTGGGCGCGCCTGCGCACCGACGACGCGGACCTGGAGGCGACCCTCGGCGAGATGGGGTCGCTCGCGGCCGAGCTCGAAGCGGACTGGCGCGACCCCGGGCACCATGAGCGGTACCAGGACTCGTGCCGCCAGGAGTACGCGAAGACGCTGCTCCAGGAGGCCCGCATGCGCGGCAACGAGGCAGAGGAGACCGACGAGCGGTGGGCCGCGCGCACCATCGACGTCGGCAACACGGTCCTCACGATCGCCGAGGACGGCGAGTACCTCACCGAAGTGGCGGTCCAGGCCGCCCACAACATGATCGCCGCCCACGAGGAGCTGGGCGACCTCGACGCGGCGCAGGCCGTGGTGGACCGCGTCCTCGCGCGCCTCGGCGGCGAGCACGAGGGCCCCGCGAACTCCCTGACCGGGCACCTCGCGAACGTCAAGGAGCGCTTCGAGGAAGAAGACGGCGAAGACGACGAGGAGTAGCGGCGGGGGCGATCCGGAACCGGGCCGGACCCGGATCGCCCCCGCCGCCCGCGTCATTTGCGGGGCAGCGTCTCTGCGAAGGCGATGCCCCGGTCGACCCAGGTGCGCAGGTCCACGTCGGAGGCGCATATGTCGTCGCCGAGCCTGATCCAGCCGGTGACGGTGCGCCCGCCCATGACCATGGGCTCGGCGCCGTCCTCGGCGAGCAGGACCTCGTAGTCGTCCTTGGCGACCCGGACCATCGCGCCGCCCTGGCCGAGGACCGCCGCGGCCATGTTGCCGTGGACCATCCACCCGAGCCCGCCGAACATCTTCCGCTCGAACACGTACGGCCGGTTGTCGAAGACGTCGCGGATCCGCTCGGCCAGCCCCTCGTCGTAAGCCATCGGGCAATCCTGCCACCGGGGTCCGACACGACGGTGCCGTTCCAGGTCAGGGCGTGGTGCGGAAGCGGTTGCGGTACTCGGTGGGGGTGGTGCCGAGCTGGCGACGGAACGCCCGGATGAGCGTGTCGATCGTGTTGAAGCCGCACGCGGTCGCGATCCGGTCCAGGGTGTCGTCGCCGCCTTCGAGCCGGTGCCGGGCGGCCTCGACGCGCGCGGCCTCCACGTACGCGGCGGGCGTGCGGCCCAGCTCGGTCTTGAACACGCGCGTGAGCTGGCGCTCCGAGAGGTGCGCGAGGCGGGCGAGGTCGCCGATGGCCAGCGGGTCGGCGAGGTGCCCGGCGATGTGGTGGCGCAGGTCCTCGACGCGGCGCGTGGTGGAGACCGGTTCGAGGGGGACGCTGAACTGGCTCTGGCCGCTGGGGCGCTTGAGGTACATGACGAGCTGGCGGGCGACGCGCAGCGCCGCGGCCTCCCCGTGGTCCTCGGCGACCAGCGCGAGCGTGAGGTCGAGGCAGGCGGTGATGCCCGCGCCGGTCCACACGTGCCCGTCCCGGATGAAGATCGGGTCGGCGTCCACTGCGACGGCGGGGTGCTCGGCGGCGAGCTGGCCCGCGGTGGACCAGTGGGTGGTGGCGCGGCGGCCGTCAAGGAGCCCGGCCTCGGCGAGGATGTGGGCGCCGACGCACACGGACGCGACGCGGGCGGTGCGGGAGGCGAGGTCCCTGACGCGGGCGACGACCTCGGCGTCGGCGGCGGCGCGCAGGCGCCCGTCCGGGCCGGGTTCGACGCGGCCGGGGACGATGAGCGTGTCGATCGGCCCGGTGAGCGCGTCGAACGTGGTGTCGGGGAGGACCCGGACGCCCGCGAAGGTGGTCACGGGCGCGTCGGTCTCGGCCGCGAGGAGCACCCGGTATCCGGCCTCGTCGCCGAGTTCGCGCTTGAGCAGGGCGAACACTTCGGGCGGGCCGGTGACGTCGAGGAGGTCGACGCCGTCGAAGAGCACGATGACGACGAGGCGCTGGTTCACCGGACCCACCCTAACCGGGGCGTGTCCGTATCTGCAAGTCGCACGACATTGCGGACATGACCGAACGGTCGTAGCGTGGGTGCCGGGCCGCCACGAGGCGGCCGGAACCTGAGGAGGAACCCATGGGCGCCATCACGTTGCGCGAGGTCATCGGCCTGGACCGGACCCCGGCGAAGCTGGCGGAGTCGACGCTGGTGCTGATCGACTACCAGAACACGTACACCCGCGGCGTCATGGAGCTGGAGGGCTGGGAGCCCGCCCTCGACGCCGCCGCGGACCTGCTGGAGCGGGCCCGCCGGGCCGGGACCCGCGTCATTCACGTGGCGAACGACGGCGGCCCCGGGCCGTACGACTACAGCGCCGAGATCGGCCAGATCCATCCGAAGGTCGCGCCTATCGCGGGCGAGGCGGTCGTGGTGAAGACCGCCCCGGACTCATTTCTGGGCACCGACCTGGGCGAGCTCGTGGACGCCGCGGCGAACACGGACCTGGTGGTCGCCGGGTTCATGACCCACATGTGCGTGGCGTTCACCGCGCAGGGCGCGTTCCTGCGCGGCAACCGGCCCACCGTCGTCGCCGACGCGTGCGCGACCCGGCCGCTGGGCACCGCCGCCGGGGACGCGACCGCGAAGGAGCTGCACACCGCGGCGCTCGCCACCGTCGCCGACCTGTACGGGGTCGTCGTCGCCACCGCCGACGACCTGGGTTAAGCCTGCTCCCACGCGAAGCCGTCGGGGTCGGTGAACGCCCCGCCGGTGCCGCCGATGGCGATGCGGTGCGAGCCCGAGCCCTCGGGGTCGACGAACGCGGTCTTCTTGAACGCCTTGCGCGGGTACAGCGCGAACTTGACGCCGCCGTCGCCCGAGGCGAACTCGGTGTACTTGCCGCCGTAGCTCTTCTCCACGACGAGGCCCCGGTCCACGTAGAAGCCCTTGGACGCCTTCATGTCGGTGGTGCCCAGGAGCAGCACGACGTCGGTGTACTTCTTCTCCGCTGGCGCGGTGTCCTTCTTCGAGGAGGACGCGAACTTCAGGACCGTGCCGTCGGGGGCGCGCAGGACCCCGCCGTAGCCCCAGAAGGACTTCTCGGCGGCCTTGACCACCGTGGCGCCGCCGTCGATCGCGGCCTGGAACAGCAGGTCCACGTTCGCGGGCTGGGCCGCGATGAAGTCGAGCGTGAAGCCCCGGAACCCGGAGGTGGGCGCGTCGGAGGCGCGGAACCGCAGCGGCAGGTCGGGCCCGAAGGCGGCGGTGTAGAAGTCCTCGGCGGCCTTCGGGTCGGCGGCCTCGATGGTGATCTCTTCGATGTAGGTCATGCCCAAAGGCTATTTCCGGGGCGGGCCCCCGCGCTTCTCGATTCGTGATCGCTTTCGGGGCCCGCCCCGGGGCGGGCTCAGGTGGTGACGCGGAACGTCGCGTCCGAGCGCTCCGTGGCGGTCGAGACGGGGTCGAGCCGCAGCAGGTAGTCGTAGTGCCTGATGTACCGCGTCGGGTAGTTGTACGAGGTGAACGAGCTCCAGGACGAGTCGGCGAGGCCCGCGACCCGGTTGAACGTGGCGTCGGCGCTGAACTGGGACGTCGCCTCGCGCGGGGCGAGCACGAAGTCGTAGTTCACGTGCCGCAGGTAGTACCCGGGGAAGTTCACCGACTCGAACGAGACCGCGCTGGAGGACGCCAAGCCCGGGACCAGGCGGAACTGGGAGTCGGCGGCGGGGCTGACGCCGGCGTCGATGCGCACGTCGAAGTTCGAGTGGCGCACGTACCGGTCCTGGAAGTTGTAGGACTGGAGCCGGTTCCAGACCGGCGCCTGGAAGCGGTTCAGGACCCGGGTCTTCTCGGCGGCGGTGACGTTGAGGACGAAGCCGTGGCGCTTGAGGTTCGTGCCGAGGCTGTAACCGGAGGTGGTGCGGTACCCGGAGACGGCCGCGGGGTTGGTGGTGAGGACCGGCATGTAGCCGCGGCCGGTGGCGTACTGGTCGAGCCAGAGCGCCCACTCGGTGCGGTCGTTGAACTTCGCCCACATGGGGCCCTCGACGCCGCCGCCGGTGAGGTTCGCGAGGTCGCCCAGGCGCGTCCACGTGCCGGTGAGGGAGTTGGCGCCCTCGATGACGATCTGCGTGGTCTTGGAGGCGCGGTAGTAGCGGTATCCGCCCGTGGAGGCCGGGACCTCGACGATCTGGGTGTCGATGAGGCCCTCGGTCCCCGCGAGGTTGATGTAGACCTGCGGGGTGGTGATGGTGCGGAAGTCGGTGGTGCGGGCGCTCCAGATGCGGTGCTTCTTGATCCCGTTGAGGGTGGAGTTCGTGGCCCAGTAGAGCAGGTAGTTCCCGGCGGCGGCGTCCCAGACGGCCTCGGGGGCCCAGGCGTTCCCGGCGTCCCCGATGGAGTTCGCGACGCCGAGGAGCCACGGGACCGACCAGTTGACGAGGTCGGTGGACTCCCACACGACGAGGTTGCGGCTGCCGCGGTTGGCGGCGTCGTCCCAGGAGGTGCCCGAGCCGATCCGCAGGTCGGTGGCGACGATCCAGTACCGGTTCCCGGCCTGGTTGCGGATGAGCACGGGGTCGCGCACGCCCTGGGTGCCGATCGGGCTGCGCAGCACGATCTGGCTCCGGTTGAGGTCGGTCCAGTTGAGGCCGTTGTCGCTGGCGGCGAAGTAGATCTGCTCGCCGCCGGTGCCCTCGCCGATGAAGTGGACCATGAGGTAGCCGGTGTAGGCGGTCTGGGCCGCGGCGGTGCCGGGGAGCGCGGCGGCGAGCGGCAGCGCGGCGGCCGCGGTGAACAGTCCGCGGCGGCTGAGCCGCGCGGGACGGGATGCTGACATGGCCACTCCAATAGGGGTTAGGCAGCCGGAACAAGTGATGTGAAGGCTAACATCAACACATTGAGACAGTCAACATCATCTATTTAGTTGACTCTCGGAGGACCCGATCCATGACATTCGTCAGGGGAAGGTCGTGACGGGCGGTCGAGGCGCCGGGCCCCGTCCGGGGCGAAGCTCTATCCATGAGCAACACGAGCACTCCTCCCGCGGTCGCCCTCGGCGGCCTGCGGAAGCACTACGGCGACGTCGCCGCCGTCGACGGCATCGACCTGGAGATCCGCCCCGGCGAGGTCGTGGCCCTCCTGGGCCCCAACGGCGCCGGGAAGTCCACCGCCATCGACATGATCCTCGGCCTCTCCGCCCCCGACGCCGGGAGCGTCCGGGTCTTCGGCCGCTCCCCCGCCGAGGCCGTGCGCGAAGGCGTCATCGGGGCGATGCTCCAGAACGGCACGCTCCTCGCCGACCTCACCGTCGCCGAGACCGTCCGCCTCGTCGCCTCCCTGCACCGCAAGCCGATCCCCGTCGAGCGGGCCCTGCGCCGCGCCGGGTGCGAGGACATCGCCGGCCGCCGCGCCAACCGCCTCTCCGGCGGCCAGGCGCAGCGCGTGCGCTTCGCCGTCGCCCTCGTCTCCGACCCCGCGCTCCTCGTCCTCGACGAGCCGACCGCCGCCATGGACCCTGCCACCCGCCGCGACTTCTGGAAGGCCATGTACGAGGACACCGCGGGCGGGCGCACCGTCCTCTTCGCCACCCACTACCTCGAAGAGGCCGAGGAGTACGCCGACCGCGTGGTCCTCATGAACGGCGGCCGCATCGCCGCCGACGGCACGGTCGCCGAGGTCAGGGCCGTCGCCGGCGGGCGCACCATCCGCGCCGCCGTCCCCGGCGCCGACGCGGCCGCGCTCCTCGCGCTGCCCGCCGTCACCGGGTGCGAGCTGCGCGACGGCCGCGCCCAGATCGCCACCGCCGACTCCGACGCCACCCTCCGGGCGCTCCTGGCCGCCCACCCCGGCGCGCGCGACATCGAGATCGCCGCCGCCGGACTCGAATCCGCCTTCCTCTCCCTCATCAGCGAATAAGGAGCCCCCGATGAACCCGACCTACACGCGCCTGGAGATCCTGCGGATGCTCCGCAACCCGCGCTTCCTCATCTTCGCGTTCTTCTTCCCGGTCCTGCTGTTCCTCTTGCAGGCCAACGTGTTCGCCACTGGGTCCGGCCCGGAGAAGTCCTCCGCGGTCGCCGTCATCATGGTGAACATGATCGCCTTCGGCGCCGTGTTCGCGTCCATGAACAACGGCGCCCGCCTCACGATCGAGCGGGCCGCGGGCTGGCAGCGGCAGCTGCGGCTCACCCCGCTGTCGGGCCGCGGGTACATGCTCGGCAAGGGCCTCACCGGGATGCTGCTGGCCCTGCCCGTCGTCATCGCGATCCCGCTGCTCGCGTTCCTCGCCGAAGGCGTGCGCCTCGACGGCGGCGAATGGACCCGGATCATCCTCGGCATCTGGATCGGCGCGATCCCGTTCGTGCTGCTGGGCCTGCTCATCGGCCAGCTGGTCACCCCCGACACGCTCCAGCCAGTCAACATGGGCGTCTCGCTGGCGATGGGCTTCCTCGGCGGCCTGTGGATCCCGGTGGACGCCATGCCCGACTGGCTCCGCACCGTCTCGCCGTTCCTGCCGAGCTACTGGCTCACGCAGATCGGGCGCGGCGCGGTCACCACCGACCTGACGCGCGGCCTGGGCCTGTCGGCCGCGGTGCTCGCGGCCTGGGCGATCGTACTGGGCGCCCTCGTGGTCTGGCGGTACCGTAAGGACTCGGCCCGGGCCTGACCGGGGAAGACGTGGAGAGGCGAGGGCCCGTGACACAGGGGGACGGGACCGGCGAGGGCTGGTGGAGCGGCGACTCCACCGGCCCGTTCGCCGGGCGCGGCAACTACCGGTGGCTGCTGCTGGCGGCGTTCTTCCTGGCGCCGTTCGTGATCCCCGTGATCGCGAACGCCGCCAGGGAGTCCGAGTGGGCGGTCATCGTGGTGGTGCTGCTCTACGCGGCCTGCTACGCGGTCTTCCCGTGGGCGGTGTCCGTGCGCGGCACCGCGTCCCGCGTCGGCTTCGGCGTGGTGATCCTGGCCCTCGGGTGGACGCTGTTCGCGGCGCTCGACACCGGCGGCGTGTACGGCCTCCTGTACGCCATCATCCCGATCGCGATGGGCCTCCCGCTGGGCTGGATGCTCGTCCTCGACGGCGGCACCGTCCTCGCGCTCGGCGTCATCGAGGCGTCCGGCGGGGCGAACGGCCTCGGCGGCGGGTTCACCTACAGCGACCTGTGGGCGATGTTCGGGATCACGACCACGCTGTTCTTCGTGGTGCGGCTCATCAGGACCGTGCGGCGCCTGCGGGCCGCCAACGAGCAGATCGCGGCACTCGCGGTCGGCGCCGAACGCGAACGGCTCGCGCGGGACCTGCACGACATCCTCGGGCACAGCCTCACCACGATCACCGTGAAGGCCGGCGCGGCCCGGCGGCTCCTGGAGACCGGGCAGGGCGAGGCGCGCGCGATCGAGGAGATCCGCGACGTCGAGTCGCTGTCCAGGTCCGCGCTGTCGGACGTGCGCGCTACGGTCTCGGAGTACCGGGAGGTGTCCCTCGCGGGCGAGCTCGCCGGGGCCCGCGCCGCGCTGCGGGCGGCCGACATCGACGCGGAGCTGCCGCGCGCCGTGGACGACGTCGACCCCGCGCACCAGGCCGTGTTCGGATACGTCGTCCGCGAGGCGGTCACGAACGCGATCCGCCACTCGGGCGCGTCGCGGGTCACGGTGACGCTGGGCCGCAACTGGATCCGCGTCGCCGACGACGGGCGCGGCGGGGGCGGCGGCGCCCCCGGGACGGGCCTGCGCGGCCTGTCCGAGCGCCTCGCCGCCGTCGGCGGCGAACTCGACGCCGGACCGGACCCGGACGGCGGTTTCACCGTGAAAGCTGAGGTCCGATGATCAAAGTGCTGCTGGCCGACGACCAGGCGATGGTGCGCGGCGCGCTCGCGACCGTGCTCGGCCTGGAGCCGGACATCGAGGTGGTCGCCCAGGTCGGGTCCGGGGACGAGGTCCTCGACGCGGCAGCGCGCACCGCCCCCGACGTGGCGCTCCTCGACGTGCAGATGCCGGGCAAGGACGGCCTCACCGTGGCCGCCGAGCTGCGCCGGGCCCGTCCCGGGTGCCGCATCATCATCTGCACCACGTTCGGGCGGCCCGGGTACCTGGCGCGGGCGATGACCGCGGGCGCCGTCGGGTTCGTCGTCAAGGACGCCCCGCCGGAGCAACTCGTGGAGGCCGTCCGCAGAGTCCACAGCGGACTGCGCGTGGTCGACCCGGCGCTCGCCGCCGAGTCCCTGGCCACCGGGGAGGGCCCGCTGACGGCCCGCGAGCGCGAGGCCCTGCGCCTGGCGCTGGACGGCGGCACCGTCGCCGACATGGCCGCCGCACTCCACCTCACCGAGGGGACCGTGCGGAACCACTTGTCAACGGCGATCGGCAAACTCGGGGCGAGGAACCGCGCGGAGGCGGCGAGGCTCGCGGACGAGCGGGGTTGGCTCTAGCGCCGGGACTCGATTCCCGAACCTGCTGATTAAGAGTCAGCTGGTCTGGCAGTTGAGCCCGCGAACCGGGCCGGAGTAGTCCCCACGACCCGCTTGAAGTGCCGCGTCAGGTGCGACTGGTCGTAGAAGCCGACCGCCGCCGCGACCGCGGGCGCGGGCAGCCCGTCCAGGAGCAGCCGCCGGGCGCGGTCGACGCGGCGCGTCACGAGGTACTGGTGCGGCGCGATCCCGAACTCGGCGCTGAAGGCCCGCACCAGGTGCACCGGATGCGCGTGCAGCTCCCCCGCGGCCTCGCGCAGGCTCACCCCGGCGGCGGTCCGGCGTTCGAGGAGGTCGCGCAGGAGGTGCGCGAGCCGCCGGTCCCGCACCGGCGCGGCGGCCGGTCCGCGGCCGAGCAGGTGGCGGCGGAGCCGGTCGGCGACGAGCGCCACGCGGCTCTCGGCCTCCAGCTCGTCGCCGGGACCGCGCAGCGACTCGTGGACCCGGTGGACCGCTTGGCGCAGTTGCGGATCGGCGATCTCGGGGGCGTCCACGGCGCGGCCGATGAGCGCGTCGTCCAGGAGCGTCCCGTCGAGGTACAGCACCCGCTTGCGGAACCCGTGCGGCGTCGCCGACTGGCCGTCGTGCGGGACCTGCGGCGGCAGCAGCGTCACCAGGCTGCGCAGCGCGCCGTGCTCGTGCCGGTCCAGGTCGTAGCGGACCGCGCCCTCGTCGATGAGGAGCAGCGTCCACGTGTCGTGGACGTGCATCGGATAGGCGTGGTCGGTGAAGTGCGCGTGGAACGCCTCCGCGACCCCGGCCACGGCCGGGCGCCACGCCCTGACCTCGGGAACCGCCACGCTAAGAACGTACAAGACGCCGCGGCCCCGCGGTTCGTAGCGTTGCCCGCATGGAACCTGAGACCGCGCCCGTCCGCTTCGACACCAAGATCGCGGTGCTCCTCCGCGACGACCTCGCCGTCTGGCAGCGCCTGAACGTCACGGCGTTCCTCGTCAGCGGCCTGGGCACCGCCGAGCCGGAGGTGGTCGGCGAGCCGTACGAGGACGCCGACGCGAACACGTACCTGCCGATGTTCCGCCAGCCCGTCATGGTCCTGGAGGCCGCCGGCGCGCAGTTGACCGCCGCGCACGGCAAGGCCCTCGCCCGCGGGATGCGCCTGTCGCTGTTCACGACCGAGCTGTTCGCGACCGGCCACGACGGCGACAACCGCGCCGCCGTGCGCGCCGTCCCCGCGGCCAAGCTCGACCTCGCCGGGATCGGCGTCTACGGGCCGCGCAACGCGGTCGACCGGGTCGTCAAGGGCGCCCGCATGCACCCGTGAGCGGTCCCGGGCGGGCGGACCCGCCCGGGACCTTCGGTCACGCGCCCCAGTCCGCGGCGGCCCGGCGGCGCCGGACCAGCACGAACCCGAGGACGCCCAGGACCGCGGCGCCCGCGAGCGCCGCCGTGAGCGCGGCACCGGTGGTCGGGAGCTTCCCGCCGCCTTCGCCGGGGGCCTCGACGTCCTCCACGAACTCCGCGATCCCCCAGTTGGCGTTGGTGTTCCACGACAACCCGGTCGGGTCGTACCAGGTGCGCACGCCCGTTCGGGCGCCGTCGGTGCCGTCGTTGACCTGGAGCTCCAGGCCGTGCTCGGTGCCGATCGCGGCCTGTCCGGGCGCCATGGCGATGGCGATCTCGACCAGGTACCCGGTGTCGGTCACGGCGGCGGCGCTGGTCATCTCGCCGGCGTCGGGTCCGTTGCCGCCCACCGAGACCGCGTTGGTGAAGCTGACGCGGTACTGGCCGTCGGCGGGGCCGTACCCGCCCTCGCGGGTGTTGCCGGGGTTCAGGAAGACCTCCACGGAGTCCTGCTCCCAGGGGTTGGCGCTGCCCTCGTCCAGGGACGGGTCGGCGACCTCGAAGAGCGCGTAGAGGCCCGCCTCGTCCCACAGGAGCGAGACATCGGCCTTCGCACCGTCCTCAGTGCCCTCGATCACGACTTCCGTTGCGACCGTGGAGGCGTCGTCCCATGCGGGGTCGCGTTCACCGTCGATGGCGGGCGCGGTGTCGGCGAGGGGCACCTGGACGCGCGCGTACTCGGGCTCCTCCTCGTCGGGGAGTTCCGGCAGCACGCTCGGGTCGACGATGCCCCAGTACGCCCACTTCGATTGCAGCGCATCGGTGAACAGGAGCGGGCTCTCCAGCGGCCGGGTCTCGGAGCGCAGCCAGGAGCGGCCGTCGTGGAGGCCCCAGACGGTGACGGACTCCAGGAGGTCGCCGTGCTCGCGGTACATGGCGAACAGGTCGCGGAGGTAGTGGCCCTGCTCGATGAGGCGGGCTTCGAGTTCGGGGAACTCCTCGCCCGCGCCGGGGGCGCCGATCGCCACGTCGAGTTCCGTGACCGCTTGCAGCACACCGAGGTCGGCGAACTTGACGAGGCTGTCCTCGATCTGGGTGATGGAGGTGTTCAGGTTGATGTGGGTCTGGTGGCCCACGCCGTCGACCGGGACGCCGGCGTCGAGCATGTCGGCGACCAGGTTGTAGAGGTTGTCGCGCTTGCCGGGGTTCTCGGTGCCGTAGTCGTTGATGAAGAGCTTGACGTCGGTGGCGCCGACGGCGTCGAACTGCTCGCGGGCGATGCGGAATGCCTCGTAGACGTACTCGGGGCCGTCGAAGATCTCGTACCAGCGGCTGTGGCGGTAGACCTCGGCGTTGTTGTCGCTGATGACCTCGTTGACGACGTCCCATGCCTGGATGCGGTCGCCGTAGTGCTCGGCGAGCGCGCCGATGTGGGCTTCGAGGCGGTCCGTCATGATCTGCCGGTCCTCGTCGGAGTTCCCCAGGGGCTCACCGGCGTTCGGGTGGCCCTCGGGGTACTCGAACCACCATTCGGGGACCTGTCCGGTGTGCCAGAGGAAGGTGTGGCCGTAGATCTCCATGCCGTTCGCCTCGGCGTAGTCGACGAGTTCGTCGGCGGCGCTGAAGGTGAACTCGCCCTCGGTCGGCTGGATCGCGTCGGGCTTCATGTGGTTCTCGGCGGTGATCTGGTTGAAGTGCTTGGACAGCAGCTGCCCGGAGTCGCCGGTGATGTCGCGGGCGTCGATCGCGGCGCCGATGCGGAAGTCGTCGGCGAGGACGTCCTTGAGGTTCGGGATGTCGGGCTCGATGCCGGGCGGCTCCAGCTCGGTGACGGTGAAGTCGTCGATCCAGTAGGAGGCGTCCACTGTGGGTGACTCGATGTAGAAGGTGAGTGCCGTTGCGGCGGAGGCGATGCTGTACTCGCCGCTCAGCTCGGTCCAGTCGTCTCCGGCGGGGGCCCGGTAGACGACGCTGTCGTAGGAGGTGCCGTCGGCGGTCTCGCGCTGCACCGTGGTGGTGAGCGCGTCGCCCTCGCTGCCGTCGGCGAAGCGCACGGACACGGCGATCTCGTAGACGCCGCCGGGGGCGATGACGCCGGTCAGGTCCACCGACGGGCCGTGCCAGTCGGCGCTGCGCCCGGTGGTGAGCAGCGCGCCGTCCTCGACGGCGAGGGTGACGGGGCCGCGCGGGGCCCAGTCGCCGACGGTGCCGTCCTCGAAGTCGGAGGAGTAGACGACACCGCCCTGGGCGGCGGCGGGAGGGGCGAACGCGAGGGCGGCGACGGGCAGGAGCAGGGCTCCCGCCGCGAGCGCGGGCAGCCGTCGGCGCCGTTCGCGGGATTGGTGGCTCATGGGTTGCAGGCTCCAACGCGGAGGAGGGATACGAAGGCTCCGAAAGTTTCGGTAAATCTGTGAAACTTTCAGGTGAGGGTGCCGCCATGATATGGGCGACTTCGATCCCTGTCAATCTCCGGGCCCGCTCACGCGGCGGCGACGACCTCCCTGGCGCGCAGGCGGCGGTCGATGAGGAAGACCACGAGGAGCGTCACGGCGATGATCGCGGCCAGGCCGATGCGGTCGACCGCGTTGTGCGCCATGATGACCATGCCGCCAGCGCTGTGCGCGACGAGCGCGCCGCCGATGAGCGCGAGCGTGTGCCGGTCGGTCCACTTGCGGGAGTCGGTCCAGCGCAGCAGGGTCCGGTAGCCCCAGGCGATCCCGATCGCCGCGGCCGCGAGCGGCGCGAGGACCCACAGGCCCTCCGTGAACGCCGGCTGCCGGGCCCCGAACACGGGGAACGTCAGGGCGAAGAACACGAGGGTGGCGAGACCGGAGGCGAGCGCGAGGGGCCAGAGGCCGGGGACGGGGGCGTCGGTGACCGGCCGGTCCGGTTTGGGCACGACGGTCAGTGCGAGGACGCCGACGACGAGTACGACTGCGAGGCAGCCGATCACGAACGCCGGGGGTGCCTGGTAGCCGGGGTCCTCCGAAGGCGGGACCGAGACGCGCAGCACGAGCACGCCGAGGGCCATGACGATCGCGGTCGTCGTCAACCCGAAGCGGCCCATGTAGGGGCGGCCCCGGTGCGAGGGGAACAGCAGCTGCGTCAGGGCGATCGGGATCGCGACGGTGAAGACCGCGTGGTAGCCGGTGTTGGCGAACCAGTACGGGACGTTGAATCCGAGTATCCGTGCGCCCCAGTCGGCGGCGTCGTACAGGCGCGGACTCGTCAACGCCTGCAAGCCGATGCCGTCTTCGAGGAGTTCGTAGCAGACGGCGAGGAGCAGGATCGTGGGCCAGCCGCGGCCGCGGCGGACGGCCATCTCGCGGATGAGGAGCACGCCAGCGCCGTAGATCGGGATCCACAGCAGGACCAGCCAGGCCATGCGGACCGGGGTGGACCCGAGCGCGAGCTCGGCGATGAGCGGGGTGATCGCGACGAGGGTCCAGGCGGCCCTGCGGCAGTACACGGTGCCTTTCGGCGGCGCTTCGGCGGTCATGCGCGGCGCGGGTCGGCGCCCGCTTCCTTGACGAGGCGGTCGCCGACGTCGAGGTCGTTCCACAGCTCGCGCGACACCCGGACCTTCGAGGTGCTGCCGTCGTCGAGCCGGACCACCACCCGCCGGTACATGTTCGCGCCGTCGAACGCGGCGCGCCGCTTCTTCTCCACGACGCCTTCCCAGGTCTCCTCGGCCATGGCTCCCCCTTCACTCGCTCCACTCGAAGCTTATCACCGATAAACATGAACGAGAGTGAGGTTATCATCGATAAGCATCGGCGGGCGCGGGCCCGCCCCAGGACACCGGAGACGAGGTCGGGCAGGGTGCCGCACCCACGACAACTGGAACGGTCGGCGATCGTCGCCGCGACGCTCGCCGTCCTCGACGAGCGGGGCCTCGACGCCCTGTCGCTGCACGCCATCGCGAAGCACCTCGGCGTGCGCCAGCCGGCGCTCTACCACCACTTCCCCAGCAAGGCTGCGCTCCTGGACGCCGCGGCGGCGGAGGTCCTCGACCGCCGCCACACCGAGCGGCTGCCCCGCGACGGCGAGACCTGGGGCGCGTTCCTCGCCCGCAACGCCCGCAGCCTGCGCGCCGCCCTCCTCGCGGTCCGCGACGGCGCCCGCCTCATCGCGGCGACCGGCCCGCGCGCGCCCGACCCCGCGAGCACGCTCGCCCGCATCGACTTCTTCGCCGCGCAGGGCGTGTCGGCCGCGGACGCGGTCCTGGCCTCGATCGCCGTGAGCCGCTACGTGATCGGCTGCGTCCTCGAAGAGCAGTCCGCCCCCGCCGCCGCCATCGCCGCCCCGGCCGAGCCCGCCCCCGAGACCGAGCGCCTCCGCTCGATCGCCGCCGACCTGGCCGTCCTCGGCCCCGACCGCGAGTTCGACACGGGTCTGGAGGCCCTGATCCGGGGCCTCGCGTCAGCGTGAACGCACGGATTGTCACAGGGGGCCTCTAGTCTCGTGGGGAGCCCGGCGAGGGGCCGGGCCGGAGACCGACCACGGGAGGCCCGCATGGCCACGTTCATCACCATCGGATACGGCGACGCCGCCGACTACGAGCGCACCGACCCGAAGCTGCGCGACGCCGCGCACGCCCACGACGCGGCGCTCAAGGAGGCCGGGGCGCTCATCGGCATCGCCGGGCCCCCGATGCAGGTCCGCAACCCGGAGGCGACCGGCGTCGTCACCGATCGGGCGCCGTACCTCCGCTCCGACCTGCCGATCGCGGGCTTCGCCGTGATCGAGGCGGCCGATGTGGACGAAGCGGTGCGCCTGGTCTCGCAGACGCCGTGCGCGATCGCCCACGGCGTCGTGGAGGTGTGGCCGCTGGCGGGGTCCTGACCTACGGCCGGTCCGGCACGAGCCGCGGGACCGCGCGCACGTAGACGAGCATCCCGACGACCTCCACAAGGGTCTGCGCGACGACGACCGCGGCGGCGATCGCGTACTCGCCCGGCAGCGCCAGCGCGAGCGGCAGCACGACGAGGGAGTTGCGGGTGGCGCCGGTGAAGACGACCGCGCGCGAGCCGGGCGCGTCGAGGCGGAACAGGCGCGCGACCGCGAGTCCGGCGAAGGCCATGGCCGCCAGGAAGAGCGCGTAGAACGGCACGACGCGGGCGATGTCGGCGAGGTTCCCGCCGAGCTGCGGCACTTGGGAGGCGACGACCGCGAACAGGGTCGCGGCCATGAGCGGGACCATCGCGGTCCCGGCGGCGTCGGCGGTGCGCCGCCCCGCGGGCCGCCTTGCGGCCCAAGCCTGCGTGGCCCAGGCGAGGGCGAGCGGCGCGGCGATGAGGACGAGGAACGCCTCCACGAACGGGCCGGGCTCCACGATGTCGGCGAGGTCCGCGCCGAGGAACGCGTACAGGTAGACGGGCAGCAGGAGCATCTGCGCGATGAGCAGCACGGGCGTGGCGGCGAGGAGACGCCGCGCGTCGCCTCCGGCGAGGCCCGAGAAGACGATGACGTAGTCGATGCACGGTGCGAGGAGGACCAGGAGCACCCCGAGCCGCACGGCCCGGTCGTCCGGCAGGAACGGGAACATCGCGGCGACCACGAGCGGCACGACCGCGAAGTTCACGGCGAGCGCGGCCCCGAGGAACCGCGTGTCCCGCAGCGACCTGACCAGCTCGGCCGCGGGCACTTGCAGGAACGTCACGTACAGGAGCGCGGCGATGAGCGGGTTGATCGCATGCCCCAGCCCGCCGACCGGCGCAACGTACCCGGCAACACCCCCGACAACGATCGCCCCTGCATAGACGCCGACCTGATGGCGCTCCATCCGCGCCGGGAAAGACTCCCTCACCGGGTGATCATCCGAGCGTGGGATCGGTCGGCCGGTCCGGGTCGATGGCGCGCAGGATGCGGTCGGAGATCTGGCCGAGTTGGCGCTGCTGCTCGGGGGTGAGGGGGTCGAAGATCAGGCGGCGGACCTCGGCGACGTGCGCGGGCGCGGCGGCGACGACCTTGTCCCAGCCCTGGTCGGTGAGGACGGCGAGCGTGGAGCGGCCGTCGTTCGGGTCGGGCCGCCGCTCGACCCAGCCGCGGCCCTCCAGTCGGCCGACCACGTTCGACAGCCGCGTCAGGGTCGAGCCGGTGTACTTCGCCAGGCGGCTGATCCGCATCGTCCGCTCCGGCGCCATCGACAGCGCCGACAGCGCCATGTACTCGAACTGCTCGATCCCGGCGTCCCGCCGCATCTGCGCCTCCAGCGCCGCAGGGAGGCGGACCAGGGCGTACGCGAACAGGTACCAGTACTGCTGCTCCTGCGCGTCGAGCCAGCGCGGCTCGGTCGAGTCGTCCATGACGCCATCATAACTCCAATATTGGAGTGAAACCCGTCACCACTTAGTTCAAGATAAGACTAAACCTCTGTTACGGTTGCCGAAATGCCACGCCCCTCATTCCGAGAAGGGAAATCCCGCATGGGCAACCCCGAGACCAGGCTCCAGGTCGTCTTCGCCGACCTGCGCCGCGCGATCGACGACGTCATCCTCAAACACCAGGTCACGACGGATGAGCTGTTCGCCGCGCTCGGCTGGATCGACCGGCTCACCGCCGCCGGGGAACTGCACCCGGCCGGAATCCTGTTCTTCAAGACCGTGCTGAAAGGCACCGAAGGCGCGACCTATCTGCATCCGGAAAAGGACGGCGCGAGCCATTGGGAAATGGAGGGCCCCGCCTATCGGCCGGGCGCGCCGGTCCTGGAGAGCCCGTGCGCCCTGCCCATGCGCCCCGACGAGCCCGGCGAGCCGCTGATCGTCTCGGGCCGGGTGCGCTCCACGTCGGGCGACCCGCTGCCGGGCGCCGTCCTCGACATCTGGCAGATCGACGCGAACTCGGTCTACTCGGGGATGACCGCCGAGGACTTCCCGCTGCTCGACATCCCCAACGACTCCACGGGCGTCCCCGAGTTCAACCTGCGAGCGAAGGTCGTCGCCGACGCCGAGGGGCGCTACGAGTTCCGGACCGTCATGCCCGGCACCGAGACCCTCGGCTTCCAACAGGCCAGCCCGCTCACTGACCTGGCCCGGGCCCTGGAACTGCCGGGCCTGCGGCCCCTCCACATCCACGCGATCGTCTCGGCCGACGGCGCCCTGCCGCTGACCACCCAGATCTACTTCGACGGCGACCCGCTCGTCACGGGCACGATCGAGGGCCCGATCCCGCGCTCGGCCGTGAAGACCACCGTGCTCCACGACGACCCGCAGGACTTCCGCGCCCGCGGCCTCGCAGTCCCCTACCGCGCCTTGACCTACGACTACACGCTGCGTCCCGACCACCGCTGAGAGGAACACCATGGACACCACCCTGATCGCCGGAGGCAACAGCGGCATCGGACTCCGGACGGCCCGCGAGCTGCTCGACGCCGGGCACCGCGTCGTCCTACTCGGCCGCGACCCCCGCAAGGGCGAGGAGGCCCTCGCGTCCTTCGGCGCCGCACGCGACCGGGCCTCGTTCCACGCCGTGGACCTCTCGACGGACGACGGCGTCCGGGCCGCGGCCGAGACCGTCCTCAAGGGACACCAGTGCATCGACGCCCTCGTCCACACCACGGGAGTGTTCACGTCCAAGGAGATCCGCACCGCCGACGGCCTCACCACCACCGTCGCCGTCAACTACCTGAGCCGCTACCACCTGACCCAGCTGCTCCTCCCGGCCCTCCGCGCCGCCGAGCACCCCCGCGTCGTCATGATGACCGCGCGCCTCTCCCCCGCTGCGGACCTCGACTTCACCGGCTTCCCCGAGTTCCGGCCGTACGAGCCCGCCCGCGTCGGCAAGCTCGTCCACCTGGGCAACCACCTCTACGCGGCCCACCTCGCCCGCACCGAACCTGGCTTCCTCACCGGCGTCGTCAACGCGGGCGGCGCCTCCACCGACATCATGCGGTCCCAGCCCTGGTGGATGCGCGCCACCGCGAAACTCCTGATCCCCTTGCTCTACAACTCGATCGAGGAATCAGCCCACAACGCCGTCCAAGCCGCCGCCCGCACCGACTGGCCCACCGCCACCTACTGGGACAAGCCCGGCACCTTCACACACCAGACCCTCATATTCCCCGCCGAAGCGACCGTCCAGAAGATCATGACCGCCTCCCACAAGATCACCGGCGCCTGACCCGCCGCACGGCTGCCCGTCAGGGCACGTCTGCTTCTACAAGGGCGCGGTGTCCTCATCGAAGCATCCCCGCACGGTGGAAGAAACCGGCGCCCACGCTGTCGCTCGCCGAGCAGGGGGTCGCGCTGAGGGAACGGCTCGACCCGTACAACTCGGCGAGCCTGCCCGACCGCGCATCGCGGGGAGCCCGTCGGGCCGAGTGCAGATTCCATGCCGAATTGATGCCGCGGTCGCCCATCCTCTTAGCAGATCGTCAACTAGGAGGTTCCATGCGATCACTCACCAACAGCCACAACCGGGCCCGACTCTTCGCGGTCCTCGTCGCGTTCGTCGCCATGATCGGGCTCTCAGGCGCGATCGCGTCACCGGCCCAGGCCGCCACCCCTTGCGTCGACTCGACCGGAGCGAAAGTCTGCTTCAACCCGGACGGCGAGCACCTGTACATCTACGACACCGACGCCGACGGGATGGCCGCGACCGGGTTCTACAACACCGGCTCCGGCTGGATCCGCGCGGAGAACAACGGCAGCGCCGGATCGGTGCTCCACCTCAACCTGGACCTCCCGGAGTCGGGTCGCATCTGCTTCGTCGCCACCGCAACCGAGCACGACGTGATCATCTACCAAGGCGAGTCCAGCGGATGGAGAAGCGCCGCAGACGGTTCCTACCTCGGCTCGTGCCCCACGCTCACCTGGTAGTCCAATCCGAGCCGGAGCCCGGAAGTCCGAGCTCCGGCTCCACCGTCGCCCACCTTGCACCGTTCCTAATCGTCGGCCCGGCGCCGCCGTGCGAGTCCCACGATCCCGACGACGAGCACGGCCAGGCCGATGACCGCGACGACCGGCCCGACGATGGCCCAAAGCGTCACCCCGGTCATCGGCGACCCCTGCGCGACGTCGATCCCTTGCAGGAACCAGACCGACCCCATGAGGGCCAGCAGCACGCCAAGAACGACGGCGGCCCAGTGCTTTCCTTGCTTCATCAGTGCCTCCCGGGAGGAGCGGACGCGTTGTCGCTTCCATTGTGCTCGCCACGGGAGGCGGACGGGTCAGCCCTCGCCGCCGCTCGGGGTCTCCTCGCCGCTGGAACCCCCGCCGGTGGGCTCCTCATGACTCGGAGACTCCTCTCCGTGGCTCGGTGATTCTTCTCCATTGCTCGGTGATTCCTCGCCGTGTCTCGGGGACTCTTCCTCGTGGCTAGAGGACTCCTCCCCACTGCTCGGAGTTTCTTCTCCAGGGCTCGGCGACTCCTCGCTGCCGGAGTCCCCGGTGGGGGACGTCTCCTCGCACGGCGACGGGTCGTGTGAAGGGGACGGCGCGTCGGTAGTGGGCCCGTGGCCGCTCGGCGTCTCGTCCGGATCGTGGCTGGGGGACGGGGCGTCGGTGGTCGGCTCGTCGTCCATGGAGGACTCGCAAGGCGACTCCTCCACGCCGCTGCCGCCGTCCGCGGGGCCGAAGCCGATCGCCCCGGCCTGCTGGATCGCCCACCCCACCGGGAGCACCAGGACCGCCGCGGCGATCCCGGCCGCGGTGGTGCGCGCGGTCCGGCGGCGGCGCAGCCGGGTCCGCAGCTGGCCGTAGGTACGGGGGGCGGATTCGGCGACGGTGCGTTCGGCGTACCGGTCGAACACGTCGTTCAGGGGGTCTCGCTGCGGTCCGTTCATTGCTGCTCCTCGAATGCGTCGATGCGCAGGCGCTTCGCCAGCGCCGTCCGTCCTCTGGCGAGCCAGGACCGGACGGTCACATCGGCCACGCCCTCCTGCTCGGCGATCTCCGGGGTGGTCATTCCGGCCAGGTAGTGCAGGATGACCGCCTTGCGGTGGCGCGGTTTCAGTTCGGAGAGCGCCTGCTCCAGGTCGATCCGGTCGGGTTGGGGCCCTTCGATGTGCGCGGGCCGCTGCCGCAGCAGGATGCGCCGCAGGACCGCGCCGCGGCGCAGCTTCGACGTGGCGAGGTTCCAGGCGACCCGGCGCACCCAGACGGCGGGGTTGTCGTAGGCCCGGATGGTCTGCCAGCGCGCGAGCGCTCGGCAGAACGCCTCCGCGACAAGGTCCTCCGCTTCGGGGAGGTCGCCGACGTAGGCGCGGATCTGCGCGGTGATCGCGCCGACGTTCGCGGCGTAGAACCCTTCGAAGTCGAGGTGGGAGGTCGATGCGGCGGACGTGCTTCGGTCCATGTAGGTCGATGGTGCCAGCGGGCTCGCAGCCATCCGTTCCCTCCGTTCAAGAGTGTGGCGCGCGGTCTGGTCGATCGCACCGATCACACGATCGACCAGTACCGCGCGATGCAGTGATTCGCGGGTTTTCTTCCTATATCGGGACTGCCGCTAGTCCAGGCCCCACGCGCGGATCGTGGTGTGCTCGACCTCGGTGCCCCGGTCGTCGAGGGCGGTCATGCGGACCGAGACCCACTCGGCGCCCCTGGGGTGGACGAGCTCGGCCGTCGCGGTGTCGCCGTCACGGTCGATGGCGACGTCCTTCCAGGTCGCGCCGTCGTCGTACGACACCGCGAACGTCATGTCCTCGGCGTGGACGACCTCCCCGTACTTGAAGGCGCGCAGGTCGAGCGTGATCTCCTGGCAGCCCCTCCGGTCGGCGTACCCGCCCTCGATGTCGGCCGACGTGAGCTGCACGACCGGCAGCGGCAGGTGCTCGAAGTCGTCCGCGATCGGGCCGGAGTCGAAGCGCCATTCGGCGCTGCCGTCGGTCCCGAACACGGAGCCGGTCGCGGCCTGCGTCACGTCGACCCGCAGCGTGTAGCGCCCGGGCTCAGGGTTCGGGAGGCCGGCGTACAGCTCGTCCCAGTAGAAGTCGAAGCCCGTCGCGGTGGCGATGGTCTCGCCGTCGCGGCTCAGCTCCATGTCCCCTTTGGCGCCGATGACGATCAGCTCCTCGTCGTTGCCGCCGCCGATCGGGGCGGCCTCGGCGCCCAGGTAGGCCGCGCCTTCCCCGTCCGTAGTGCGGAAGAACTCGCCGGTGCCGGCGGAGAGGCCGCCGTTGGGCATGCTCAGGGCGACCGTGCCCGGCTCGAAGACCTGATCGTGGAAGACGAGGAAGCCGTCGACCACACTGCCGCGCGCATCGCGCTCGCCGGTCTGGAACCCGTTGTCCCAGAGGATCTCGGGGTCCGCGGTGTAGTACATGGTGCGCTCGGAGGGCGCGGCGGTGGGGATCACGCGGCAGAAGCCCAGGCCGATCTGGTGGCCGATGTAGTCGCCGTAGTCGCAGGCCTTGCCGACCTCTGCACCATAGGGGGTGCCCAGGTGCAGGTAGCTGGTCTCGACAGTCGCCAGGTCCTCGTCGGCGATGTCGTAGACGGCGTCGTCGGGGAAGCCGCCCACCTCGTGGAAGGCGAGGTTGTAGACGTACGGGCCGGCGTCGCCTTCAGGGCCGGTGAGGACCGGCTGGTAGAGGAAATCGAGCTCGAACCCGGCGAGATCGGGCTCGGGCAGCAAGTACGCGTCGTCCTGAGGACTGAGGAAGGTTCCGTACCCGAGGTTCTTACTGCCGTCGCCGGCCCCGATGGTGACGATGGCGCTGAGGAGCTCGGCGTCGTCCCGCTCGACCTCGACGCTCACAGGGGCGGCGGCGGCGCCGTCGATCACGAGGCTCTGCGCCTCGTCCTCGATGGTCACCTCGGTCATGCCCATGATCGACTGGCCGCGTTCGGTATCGGTCGCGTCGGTCCAGAAGCCGGTGACGAGCACGTAGTCGCCGGGCGGGAGGGCGACACTGCCTTCGCCGTTCTCGTCGATCGGAAGATCGCCGAACTCTGCACCACTGCGCTCGGCCCAGTACGCGAACGTGCCGTCAGGTGCGTCCCCGTCGCGGTCGCGAATGGAGACGTGGAGTTTCTGCGCGTCCTCGGCGGCCTCGGTCGTGACCGGCGAGGTGTCGGGGAAGATCCCGGCATAGGGTCGCGCGTCCAGTTCGGACACTGAGACAGCGGCCGCATCCGCATGCCCTCCCCGCAGCAACGTGGAGACGTTGTACCGCCGCGGGTCCTCCTCCCCCGCCTGAACCGCCCCGACCCGATCGGTCGGCACGACGACAACGTCGCCGCTCGGCGACGGCAGCGTCAGGAACGAAGCGTCCTCCCGGCCCGCCCCCGGCTCGATCCCGGTGGTCCCGTTCGGGAACAAGGTGACCCGGTCCCCACTGGGAAGCACAACGGAACTCGAACCCGCCTCCCGCTCCACCACCTCGGCCACAGGCTCCTCACCCGAAGCCGCAGTCCCGCCCGCGAACACCGAGGCACTGACCACCACCCCCACGGCGATCCCCGACCCGATCAATCCACGTCGTCTCATCTGAAGGTCCTCCACGTCGATCGCGCAAGCGGCCCACCCGCTAGGAAACGCTCCCCTCACACGAACAACCCCGCCCCAACGATGCACCCGAACCGAAACTCGGCAATGAGCACCGGCGGGAGACCGGCGGGATCATCACGGACGCCCTGCGCACCACAATCGCCCCGCTAACGTCGATCCCGTCTCCCCCCACGTCCGTCCCCTAGGAGCGTTCGCCATGCACCCGTACGACTTCCCAGGAGAGGGCAAAGGCGTGGAGCCTGTGACCGTCTCCGGCCCGCAATCGGAATGCCGGGCCGCGAAACTGGCGGACGCCGCGCGGGGCAGGACCGGCGTCTGGATCCTCACCGGCCGGCGTTTCGCCTTCGTCGAGGTGCGCGATCAGAGACAGCGAGACACGGCATCCGAATCGACCAGGGAGACCCTTGACGACCTGAAGCTCCACCTCGGCCAGGTCGCCGGCGAGTGGACCGACTACCAGCAGGACCGGCCGCTCGGCCCACTGACGGCGGTGCCGGTATTCGAGCTGACCGCCGACCGGTACCACGACCGTGGACGGGGCCAGAGGAAGCCCAAGGGATCCAAAGAAGGCGTCTTCCACCTCCTGGAATTCCCCGACGCCTCAAGCATCGCCCTCGGTATAGACAGCCCATGACCCGGCGGCAACCCGCCCCGAGCCGTTCATAAATGTCAATAGATTGTCGGGACGACAGGATTTGAACCTGCGACCCCTCGCTCCCAAAGCGAGTGCGCTACCAAGCTGCGCCACGTCCCGGTCTGGCCGCTGCGCGGCCTTCGCAAGGGTACAGCACGGATGCCGGGTGGTGGGGGGCGGTGGCGGGGGCGGGGTGGTGGGGTTGAGCTGGGGTGGGAGGTCAGATCGTGGGGGCGGCGGGGCCGTGGAGGAGGCGTTTTGTCAGGTTGGCGACGATCATCCAGAGGAGGAGGACGAGGGGGAGGCTGAGCAGGCCGAAGAGGACGACGAGGGGGATGAAGACGGCCCAGTCGCCCGCACCGGGGGCCCAGGCGCGGGGCTCGTCGTAGCCGGTGAAGAGCGAGGGGCGGCCGGGCATGAGGCGGGCCTCGACCTGCTGGCCGACCTCGCAGCGGCCGTCGACCTCGATGCGGGTGTCGACTGCGGGGCCTCCGCCCTCGGGGACGAATACCCCTCTACAGATTTGTTCGTCCTTGGTGTTGGTTTCTGAGGCTACGGTGGCGGTGCCGAAGGCGCCCGCGTCGCCGTGGGATGCGCGGTAGCCGTCGATCAGGGCCATCGTGTTCGCATAGAGCGCTAGGGGGAACGCGGCGAGGACGAGGATGACGACCGTCAGGAGTACCGCGGTGAGCGCCGGGTGGAGGCGTTTCCCTGCGGCGGTGGCATCTGCCTCGGCCATGGCGGGCTCCTCCGGTCGGTCGGGACGGTCTTTCACAGGATGCACCGGCACTGCCAGCGCCCGGGCCAATGGGAGTCGAGAATTCGTGGATTTGCTTGCAACGCACGCGAGTCGGGCACGCGTAATTGGTGCGGCCGGGGTGATCCGCCCCGGAATCCCCACGAAAGGACGACATCGTGCCGAACACGAACGAGCCGCGCGCCAGGATCCGCCGCGTACTGGCGGCGGGCGGTGCGCTGACCGCCGCCGCTGCGGCGGCCGCGGTCATGCCGGTGCAGGCGGCGGTCGCCGCGCCGGGCGAGGACGCGTGCGTCCTCCAGGAGCTGCCGATGCCGGAGGACAAGTACTTCAGCATCGTCACGGCCATGAGCGGCGACGGGGACGTGGTCGCCTACCGGGCCTACCCGGCCGGGCTGGAGACGTATGAGCGCTACCCGTACCTGTACGAGGACGGCGAGGCCGTCGAGGTCCCGATGCCCGGCGAGGACCAGTCGCTCAACGGCGTGAACGAGGACGGCGTCGCGGTCGGGTCGGCCTGGGTCGACGGGGTGATCCTCCCCTACCGGTACAAGGACGGCGTGCTCACCGAGCTGGCCGCGAACGACGGCGGTGGCGCCAATGACATCAACGATGACGGCGACATCGTCGGCATGAACGGCCAGAACGTGCTCGTGCCGGTGGTGTGGCGAGACGGCCAGGTCAAGCCCGAGGCGCTGCCGCTCCCGGAGGGCGCGAGCAGCGGCAGTACCAGCGCGATCGACGAGGACGGGAACATCGCCGGGGGCGTGGCGTACGACGACGGGACCCGCGTGCCGTACGTGTGGCACGCCGACGGGACGGGCGAGGAGCTGCCGCTGCCCGACCACGTCGACCCGGCGGACGTGATGGCCTTCTACACGAACGACATCGCGGGCGAGTGGGTGGTGGGCTACCTGCTCACGGCCGAGGAGGAGAACGCCGTCCGCTGGAATCTGGAGGACGGCACCGTGGAGCAGCTCAAGCTGAACTACGCGCCGAGCATCAATGAGGACGGGCTCACCGGCGGGGCGGTGGACCCGACCGCGGCGGTCGCGGACGCGGACAGTGAGATCACGTTCCTGCCGGGGCTGGTCGATCCGGCCCAGAACTGGTTCGGGGACATGGTGTCCGAGGTGAGCGAGGACGGCGAGCGGCTGGCGGGCCAGGTGTTCGCCGGTGAGGACGAGGGCGGCAATCACATCCTGAAGGCCGTCGTCTGGGAGTGCGACTAGCCGGATCGGGGCCGGGCCCGGAGGGGCCCGGCCCTCACTCTTCCTCGGCGTCGCAGCGGCGGTGGGCGCAGAGGATCGGGTGGAGCAGGTGGGCGAGGTCGTGCTGGCCGGCGACGGGGCGGGCGAACTCCAGGCGCATCCAGCGGCGCCGCTCGCCGGAGCCGGCGGCGGGGCTGAGGTCGAGGACGATGCCGTAGCGGTCGAGGCGCATGGCCTGCGGCGAGCCGTTCGCGAAGGCCCCGGGGTCGTCGAGGAGGCGGCGCAGGTAGTCCTCCAGCTGGGCCAGGTGGTGGTCGGCGAGGTCGTGGAGGAGGTCCTGCTCGCATTCGTGGAGCGGGTCGGGCTCGGCGGCGGCGTACGCGGCGGGGTCGAGGATCTCGGTCGCACCGCCGCGGTTGAGGGTGATGCGGGACGGTTCGAGGCGGTGGATCGCGACGCGGTCGCCGACATCGAAGAGGTCGGGGTCGGCGCTGGAGACCGCGTATTCGAGGACCGCTTCGCGGGTCTCGGCGGGCGGGACGGGGTGCAGGTCGCCGACGATGCGGACGCGGCCGAGGCTGGGGGCGCCGAGGCGGGGCGGGACGTCGTCCACGCTGAGCGACAGGCGGACCGGGCCCTCGGTGCGGGCGAGGCGGGTCGCGAGCTCCTCCCCCGCGGGGGCGAGCAGGAGCGGGCGGCCGAGGCCGTCGGTGGCGTGCTGGAGCCCCGCGACGGGCAGGCCGCCGAGCAGCCCGTCATCGAAGCGGACGAGGCCGGGCAGGCGCCCGCGGGCCAGGGTGCGGGCCGTCTCGGCCGCCGATGGGCGCATGGCGACTCCTTCCGTCGAGGTCGTGCACAGCCGTGAAGTTAGCTGAGCCTACATGAACTTAGGATAGGCTAACAAGAGCCGTCCGGGGAGAACCGGCCACATGGCTGAAGCGCCGGGCCCGCGGCCGCGACCAGGATTGCCGTATGGACACCACCCCGCCCCTCCGGACCCGCCACCGTCGCGAGTGGATGATCGCCGCCGGGCTGATCCTCCTCGCGCTCGTCCCCTCGATCGCCGGAGCGTTCCGCATCGGAGAGATCGCCTCCGGCGCAGCGGAGACCGAGGCGAACGCCCGGTTCATGCAGATGCCGCTGCCCGTCGTCCTGCACATCGTCGGCGCCCTCGTCTACGCGATCGTCGGCGCCTTCCAGTTCCTCCCGACCCTGCGCCGCAGCCATAACGGGTGGCACCGCTTCGCCGGGCGGTACCTCCTCGTGCCCGCCGGAATCGTGGTCGCGTCCACAGGGCTGTGGATGACCGCGTCCTACGACGTGCCGCCCACCGACACCGGTCCGGTCGCGTTCTCGCGCTACGTGGTCGGCGGCCTCATGCTGGCCTTCATCGGCCTCGGGATCGCCGCGGTCGCGCGGCGCGAGTACTTCGCGCACGGCTCGTGGATGATCCGCGCCTACGCGCTCGGCATGGGCGCGGGCACGCAGGTCCTCACCTCGGGCCCGGCGCTCATCATCCTCGGCGAGCCGGACGCGCTCATGCGGCTCGTGCAGATGGACGCGGGCTGGATCATCAACGCGCTGTTCGCGGAATGGGTGATCGCCCGCCGCCGCCGGGCGCTGCGGCTCGAAGCGGTCCCGGCGTGAACCGCTTGCAGCACACGGCGATCAGGGCGTGGGCGCGGCCCCGCGCCGCCGGGGGCGAGGGCCCGCGGGCCCGGGACGCGCTCCTGGTCGCCGGTGCGGCCCTGGTGTCCGTGTTCGAGGGCGCGGTGCGGCCCGACCTGGAATGGCCGCTGGTCACCGTGCTGGTGACGATCGCGATCCTCCCGGTCCTGCTGTGGCGCCGGTCCGCGCCGCTCGCGGCCGTCGTGGTCCTGACGGCGTGCACCTCGGCCTTCGCGTTCGCGCACAAAGCGGCCGGGATCGAACCGAACGCGCTGGTGACGACGTTCGCGTTCCTCACGGTGCCGTACGCCGTGTTCCGCTGGGGCTCAGGGAGGGACCGGATCATCGGGGCGGTCGTCGTGGCGGCCGGGTTCGTGTTCACGAGCCTCCTCGGAAGCGACCCGATCGCCGACATGATCGCCGCGGTCGCGTTCATGGGCGGCGCGTGCCTCATCGGGGCGCTGCGCCGCGAGCGGGTGGAGTCCCGTGCGCGGCAGGCGGACTCGGTCCGCTCGCGTGAAAGAGAGGCCCTCGCGAGGGACCTGCACGACACCGTCGCGCACCACGTCTCGGCGATCGTCATCCGCGCGCAGGTGGCCTCCGCGGACCCGGCGCAGGTCGCGGAGTCGTTGCGGGTCATCGAGGCCGAGGCGCAGGCGGTGCTCGCGGACATGCGCTCGCTCGTGCGCACGCTCCGCGCCCCGGCGGGACTCGCGCCGATGCCGGGCCTGGAGGAGCTGGCGCGCCTGGCCGACCCGGGGCCGCCGCCCGTGACGGTGCGGATCGACGCCCCGGTGGAGGTCCCGGGCATCGTGGCGTCGACGCTGTTCAGAATCGCGCAGGAGGGCGTCACGAACGCGCGCAGGCACTCCCGCGGAGCGAAGGGGATCGAAGTGACGGTGGCAGTGGACGATGCGGCGGCGCGGGTCGCCGTCACCGACGACGGCGCGCCGCCGCGCCCGGCCTCGGGCGAAGGCCATGGGCTGCAGGGGATGGCGGAACGCGCGGCGCTGCTCGGCGGCGAGACCGAGGCCGGGCCGGGCCCGGACGGGGGCTGGACGCTGCGCGCGTCGGTGCCGCTGCGGGGTGCGGCATGATCCGGGTGCTCGTGGCCGACGACCAGGAGCCCGTGCGCACCGGCCTGCGGCTCCTGCTCCAGTCGCTGCCCGATGTGGAAGTCGTGGGCGAGGCCGCCGACGGCGTCGAGGCCGTGCGGCTCGCGCGGGAGCTGCGCCCCGACGTGGCGCTGCTCGACATCAGGATGCCGGGGCTCAACGGGATCGAGGCGACCTCGCTGCTGGCGGGCGCCGCGGTCGGCGACCCGGTCGCGGTCGTCGTCATCACCACGTTCGACCTGGACGAGTACGTGCACGGCGCGCTCCGCGCGGGCGCCAAGGGGTTCCTGCTCAAGGAGTCCGGCCCGCAGCTCATCGGGGAGGCCGTGCGCGCGGCCGCGAACGGCGACGCGCTCATCTCCCCGCAGGTCACCGCCCGGCTCCTCGGCGAGTTCTCGCGCCCCGCGAAGCGGGTGCGGCAGCCGAGCTCGCCGCTCACGGCGCGGGAGGAGGAGGTCCTCGCGCTGCTGGCGACGGGCCTGACGAACACCGAGATCGGCGAGCGGCTGTACCTGTCGCTCGGGACGGTGAAGACCCACATCGCGGGCGTCCTCGCGAAACTCGGCGTGCGCAACCGGGTCGAGGCGGCGATGTGGGCCTACGAGACGGGCCGCGTCGGCTAGTCGGCGATCGGCTCGCCGGTCTCCAGGAGCGACTTCAGGCTCGACAGGAGCATGGGCCAGCCCTCCGAGACCATGTCGCGGGCGGTGCTGGGGTCCGGGAAGCCGTCGTGCGTGACGGTGAGCTTGACGGCCCCGCCGGCGGGTTCGAGCTCGAACCGCACCTTCGAGCGGGGCTCGGCGGCGAGCTTCGCGAGCACGTCCGCGGTGACGCCGACGCGCTCGGCCCATTCGGGCGTGAACGTGTGCCAGGTGTAGGCCAGGCGCCGGGGCCGGTCGGATTCGAGGACTTCTTGTCCCGGCGCGAACGTCGTGGCGCCGTTCTCGTCCCAGGTCATCGGCGAGCCGGGCGTCCAGTCGGTCGCGAAGGCGACGCCCCAGTAGCGGGTGGTGTACTCGGGCTCCGTCAGGGCCCGCCACACCTGCTCGGGCGCGGCCTTGACGTACGTGACGTATACGAACGCGTTGTCGCTCATGTCCTGCTCCTCCGGTCCACGGTGCAGCGTATCCGCGGGCCCCGGCCGCGTGGCCCGGTCCGCGGAATCGAGCTAGCCTTGAGGCGGACGCGGCCCCGGCCGGCGCCCCGGACGAGTTCGCCGTACCCGGTCACGACAAGACGGCGGAGCAGTTGCCAGCTCTCGTCTTGGAGGTGCCGTCATGGCATGGGTCGTCCTCGTTCTCTCCGGAATCCTCGAAACCGTCTGGGCCGCAGCCCTCGGGGCCTCCGCGGGCCTCTCGAAACTGCGGCCGAGCCTGCTGTTCTTCGGGGCCCTCGCCGCATCCATGGCCGGGCTCGCGTACGCGATGCGCACCATCCCGATCGGCACCGGCTACGCGGTGTGGGTCGGCATCGGGGCGGTCGGGACCGCCGTGTACGGCATGGCCGTCCTCGGCGAGCCCGCGACCGTCCCGCGGATGCTGTGCCTGCTCCTCATCGTCGCGGGCGTGGTGGGCCTGAAGTTCCTGCACTAGCGCGCGGCCACGTCCCTGATCGCGTCGGCGACGGCCTTGAAGTCCTTCTTGAGGATCAGGTCGTGGTTGCTGGGGACCTTCGCGAAGACCTCGACGTTCGGGTTGCGCGCGACGTACTTGTCGAGCGCGGCGCGGATCTTCTCCTGCTCGTCGCCCTTTGAGCCGAACGAGGCTCCGGAGGCGAGCACGTACCGCGTGGGCACGGCCAGCGCGTCGATCACCGGGCCGAGGTTGGCCTCCAGGGAGATCTTGCCGAGCTCGATGTTGCACTCGGCCTGCTGCGCGGCGGTGAGCCGCGGGGTGAGGCCGGTGGGGCGGAGCACGGCGGTGACGGGCCGGAGCATCTTGAAGAGCTTGCGGATCCGGGCCTCCATGGCCTCGTCGAGCCAGTCGTGGGGCTCGGCGCCGTCGACCGCGACGGCGCCGATGCACCGGTCGGGGTTGCGGGACGCCCAGGTCGTGGTCACGAAGGCGCCGTAGGACCATCCGGCGATGATCACGGGGCCGGTGACGCCGCGGGCGGCGAGCACGGCGTCCACGTCGTTCACGCAGGACTCGAAGGAGTAGTCGGCGGAGGTCCGGGACTTCTTGCCGCGGGCCCGCTCGTCGAAGTTGATGTGGCGGAACCCGTCGCCGAGCTCGGCGGTGACGTGCTTCCAGTAGCCGAGGGTGGCGAACTGGCCGTTGCAGTACACGATCGGGACGCCGTCGCCGCCGGTGTCGGTGACGTAGAGGGCGGTGTCGTCGACCTCGACCATGCCGGTCCAGAGGTTCGCGGGGGTTTCGTTGTTCGTCATGCCCTGAACTCTGGACCCCGGCGCTGACACGGCGCTGACACCGCCCTCACACGTCAGAACGCGGCGTCGATCGTGGGCGCGGCGAACGCGGTCAGGGCGAAGGCGGCCGCGAGGAGGCCGAGGCCGACGCCGCGGGTGCGGCGCTTGCCGAGGGGCAGGGCGCCGATCACCAGCAGGATGATGGCGATCAGGTAGAACAGGGCTTGGAACGTGGCCATGGGGGCCTCCTATCGTCGCGGCCGGCTCGCGCCGGCCTGCGTCGGAGGTACCCAGGAAGCGAACGGGGACACCGGTTCGCGTTCGTGCATTTCGGAGGGTGGGGGCGGGCGGACGGCCCCGGGGACGACGAAGGGAAGGGGCCCATCGCTCCTTCCCACTTCAGTTTATATCCCACCGCTCGCGGCAAAGGGTGCATCGGGGTCCCGAAAGGGCCGCTGACCTGCTGCACAATATGCATCCTGACCATGAGACGGGAGCCGGGTATGCGATTTCTGATGACGACCTTCGGGTCGCGCGGGGACGTCGAGCCGATCGCGGGGCTGGCCGCGGCGCTGCGGGCGCAGGGCGCGGAGGCGGTGGTGTGCGCGCCGCCGGACGAGGAGTTCGCGCGGCTCCTCGCCGGGCTCGGCGTGGAGCTGGTGCCGATGGGGGCGCCGGTGCGCCCGCAGATCAGCGGCGCGAAGCCGCCGTCGACGGCCGACGCGCCCCGGCGCGCGGCGGGCCTGGTCGAGGCCCAGTACGAGACCGTCATGGCCGCGGGCGAAGGCTGCGACGCGGTCGTGGGGACGGGCCTGCCGCCGGTGGGGGCGCGGCTGGCCGCCGAGCGGCTCGGGGCGCGGTTCGTGTTCGCGGGCTTCGTGCCCGGCGTGCTGCCGTCCCCGGACCACCGGCCGCTCGGGCGCCCCGGGAAGCCGTTCCCCGAGGGCGAGACCGACAACCTGGTGCTGTGGGAGGTGGACCGCGAGAACCTCCAGGCCCTGTACGGCCCGCCGCTCGACGCGCGCCGCGCCGAGCTCGGCATGGAACCGGTCCCCGACGTGCGGGACTACCTGCTCGACCACCGGCCCTGGCTCGCCACCGACCCGGGCCTGGGCCCGTGGGCCGAGGCGCCCGGGTACGAGATCGAGCACCCCGGCGCGTGGTTCGTGCCCGACGAGCGGCCGCTCCCGGCGGACCTGGAGGCGTTCCTCGACGCGGGCGGGCCGCCCGTGTACGTGGGCTTCGGGTCGATGCCGTTCCAGTCGGGCCGGGACGCGGCCGCCGCGGCCGTCGCGGCGATCCGCGACCAGGGCCGCCGGGTCGTGGTCTCGCGCGGCTGGGCCGACCTCGCGGCGGACGGGGACGACTGCTTCGCCGTGGGCGAGGCCAACCACCGCAGGCTGTTCGCGCGCGCCGCGGCCGTGGTCCACCACGGCGGCGCCGGGACCACCCACAAGGCCGCCCTCGCGGGCGCGCCGCAGGTCGTGGTCCCGCAGATCGCCGACCAGCCGTACTGGGCGGGGCGCGTCGCCGCCCTCGGCCTCGGTGCGGCCCACGACGGGCCGAACCCGACGTACGAGTCGATGACCGAGGCCCTCGCCGTCGCCCTTGCGCCCGAGACGAAGGCGCGGGCGGCCGGGTTCGCCGCGGGCATGCGCACCGACGGCGCCGAGCGGGCCGCGCGGCTCCTCATCGAAGGGGGCCGCCGATGACGAGCCCCTTCGCGCTCCCCGACCGCCTTGCGGCCAAAGCGGACCCGGTGCTCATCGGTGAGGACGAGGCGCAGTTCGCGGCCATCGGGGCGAGCCTCGAAGAGTCGATCGCGGACCTGTCCGCGCGGCTGGAGGCCGCCCGCAAGTCGGAGGGCGGGTCGGGCCAGTACGACGGCCAGCACGCCGCCGACCGCGACCGCGACATCCACCGCCTCACCAACCGGCTCCAGACACTGCGCCGGTACGGCCTGGACCTGTGCCTCGGCAAGGCCGTCGGCCAGGACGGCACCACCGTCTACATCGGGCGGATCGGGCTCACCGACGGGAGGGGCCGGCGCCTGCTCGTGGACTGGCGCTCCCCCGCCGCCGAGCCGTTCTTCGGTGCGACGCACGGCGACCCGATGGGCCTGGACAGCCGCCGCCGCTACCGCTGGACCGGCCCGCGGATCACCGACTACTGGGACGAGGTGTTCACCGCCGACGGGTTCACCGGCCACGCCGCCGCGCTCGACGACCAGTCCGCGTTCATCGCCAGCCTCGGCACCGAGCGCTCGGAGCGGATGCGCGACGTGCTCGGCACGATCCAGGCCGACCAGGACGCCGTCATCCGCGCCGGGTCCAGCGGCGCGCTCGTCGTGGACGGCGGCCCCGGCACCGGCAAGACCGTCGTCGCGCTCCACCGCGCCGCCTACCTGCTGTACTCCGATCCGCGCCTGGGCCACCACCGCGGCGACGTGCTCGTGGTCGGCCCCTCGGAGCCGTACCTCGCGTACGTCTCCGACGTGCTCCCGAGCCTCGGCGAGGAGGGCGTGCAGACCTGCACGCTGCGCGACCTCGTCCCCGGCGGCACCGAGGCCGCGGCCGAGACCGACCCGGAGGCCGCGCGGCTCAAGGCCAGCGCTGAGATGGTGCGGGCGATCGAGCCCGCCGCGCGCCGCTACGAGCAGCCGCCGCGGCGCGGCCTAAGCGTCGAGACCAACTGGGGCGACGCGTATCTGAGCGCCGCCGACTGGGCGGACGCGTTCGCCGCCGCCGAATCCGGCACCGCGCACAACGAAGCGCGCGACCAGGTGTGGCGGGAGCTCGCGGAGATCGTCCTCGCGAAGCTCCCCGAGGACGCCGAGGTCTCCGAGGACCTGCTGCGCCGCTCGCTCGCCCGCAACCGGGAACTCCTGGCCGCGTTCGACAAGGCGTGGCCGCTCATCGAACCGGGCGACCTCGTCGCCGCGTTCTGGGCCTCCCCGGAGTTCCTCCAGTGGTGCGCCCCGCACCTCCGCGACGCCGACGTGCAACGGCTGCAACGAAAAGACCCGTTCGCGTGGACCGCGTCCGACCTGCCGCTGCTCGACGCCGCCCGCCGGCGCCTCGGCGACCCGGAGGCGTCCCGCAACGCCCGCCGCCGCGAGGCCGAGATCGCCTCCGAACGCGAGGTCATCGACCGGGTCGTGGAGGACATCCTCGAAGCGGGCGACGGGAACGTGGAGGAGATGATCCTCCTCAAGGGACTCGACCTCCAGGACGCGCTGGTCCACTACGAGGACCTGGAGACCGCCGACCCGGACCTGCTCGCGGGCCCGTTCGCGCACGTCGTCGTGGACGAGGCGCAGGAGCTCACCGACGCCGAGTGGCAGATGCTGCTCCAGCGGTGCCCGTCGCGGTCGTTCACGATCGTCGGCGACAGGGCCCAGGCCCGCCACGGGTTCACCGAGTCGTGGACCGAGCGGCTCGAACGGGTCGGCATGGGCCGCATCGAGATCAGCACCCTGAGCATCAACTACCGGACGCCGGAGGAGGTCATGGCCGAGGCCGAGCGGGTCATCCGGGAGGCGCTCCCCGACGCGAACGTCCCGACCTCGGTGCGCCGCAGCGGCGTCCCCGTCGCGCACGGCCCGCTCGCGGACCTCGACGGCATCCTGGACGATTGGCTCGCGGCCCACGCCGACGGCACCGCGTGCGTCATCGGCGCGCCGGACTTCGCGCCGCCGCCGCGGGTCCGCTCGCTCACGCCCGAGCTGTCGAAGGGCCTCGAATTCGACCTGGTGGTCCTGGTGGACCCGGACCGGTTCGGGACCGGCATCGAAGGGGCCGTGGACCGGTACGTCGCCATGACCCGCGCGACCGGGAGGCTGGTGGTCCTCACCGGCTGAGCCGGTTCGGCGATTCGCGTGCGGCGATGAATCCGGTGATCCAGTCTCGTCCTATCCCCAGGAACCCTGATCCACGAGGAGACGACATGACCGATCCGACGACGCACACGCTGGAAGCGCCCGGTGCCGAGCTGTACTACGACGTCCGGGAGGGCGAGGCGGCGAACGCGCCCACGCTGCTGATCATCGGCTCGCCGATGGCCGCGGCCGGGTTCGCCACGCTCGCCTCGCACTTCCCGGACCGCCGCGTGGTCACCTACGACCCGCGCGGGTCCGAGCGCAGCAGCCGCACCGACGGCGCCGCCGAGACCACCCCCGAGGAGCACGCCGACGACCTGCACCGGGTCATCGCGGCCGTCGGCGGGCCCGTGGACGTGTTCGCGTCCAGCGGCGGCGCTGTGAACGCCCTCGCCCTGGTCGCCAAGCACCCCGAGCAGGTGCGGACCCTCGTCGCGCACGAGCCGCCCGCGTCCAGCGCGCTCCCCGACCGGGAGGCGGCCCTGGCCGCCGCGCGCGACATCCGCGAGACCTACCTCGCCTCCGGGTTCGGCCCGGCCATGGCGAAGTTCATCGCCCTGGTCTCCTACGACGGCGAGCTCCCCGCGACGTACCTCGACGGGCCCGCGCCCGACCCGGCCGCGTTCGGCCTCCCGACCGAGGACGACGGGGTGCGCGAAGACGTGCTGCTGAGCCAGAACATCATCACCTGCAACGCCTACGAGCACGACTTCAAGGCGCTCCGGGCCGCCCCGACCCGCATCGTGGTCGCCGTCGGCGCCGACTCCGGCGAGACCCTCGCCGCCCGCGGCGGCCGGGCCGTCGCCGAGCGCATCGGCGTCGAGGCGACCGTGCTGCCCGGCGACCACGGCGCGTTCCTCGGCGGCGAGTACGGCCAGACCGGCAAGCCGGACGAGTTCGCCGCGGCCCTGCGCGAAATCCTCTCGGCGTAGCGGGGCATGACGATGGGGAGTGAAGTCTGGCCGCTGGTCCACGCCGAGCGCGCCGCGCTCATCGCCGACCTCGAAGGAATCGATGCGGCGCAATGGGAGACGCCGTCGCTGTGCGACGGCTGGACCGTCCACGACGTGGCGGCGCACCTGGTGAACACCGCGCGGACCACGCGGCTGGGCTTCCTCCTCACCATGGTCGGGGCGGGGTTCGACTTCGACCGCCAGAACGCCCGCGGCGTCGCGCGGGCGCGCGGCGCGACCCCGGAGGAGACCCTGGAGCGGCTCCGCGAGGTCGCAACACTGACCAAGACCCCGCCAGCGCCGCTGGACACGCGCCTGGTCGAGGAGGTCGTGCACGGCGAGGACGTCCGCAGGCCCCTCGGGATCAAGCGCGAGTACCCGTCCGAGGCGGTGGCCCGGGCGCTGCGCGTCCACACCGGCATGTCCGCCTCCATGGGCGGCGCGAAGGAGCTGACGGCCGGAATCCGCCTGGCCGCCACGGACACCGACCTCGTCGTCGGCGACGGCCCGGAGGTCCGCGGCCCGGCCGCGTCCCTGCTCCTGGCGGTCTCCGGACGCCGCGTCGCACTGTCCGAACTCGACGGCCCCGGCCTCGCCCGGCTCGAATCGGCCTGAACCCGGGCCCGTCGGCTTAGACTGGCGCGCATGGCACCAGCGACGAGCGTCCCGTGCCCGGCTGGCTGAGCGCGGGCGGCTGGGGCCTGCTCGCGGGCGGCGCGCTCGTCGTCGGCGCCCTGTTCGGGTACCTCGTGCGCGTCCCGCAGCCGGTCATCGCCGCGATCATGGCGTTCGGCTCCGGCGTCCTGATCTCCGCGGTCGCGTTCGACCTGATCGCGGACGCGAACGAGCGCGGCGGCCTCGTTCCCACGTCCATAGGCGCGGTCGCCGGGGCCCTCGCCTACACGCTCGCGAACGTGGCGCTCGCGCGCCGCGGCGCCCGGCACCGCAAACGCTCGGGTAGCCAGCAGGCCAAGGAGACCGAGCAGCCGGGTTCGGGCACCGCCATCGCCCTCGGGGCGCTGCTCGACGGCATCCCCGAGTCGATCGTCATCGGCACGAGCCTCCTCGGCGGCGGGCCGGTCAGCGCCGCGACCGTGGCGGCGGTGTTCGTCAGCAACGTCCCCGAAGGGCTCTCCAGCGCCGCGGGCATGCGGCGGGCGGGGCGCGGACGCGCGTATGTCTTCGGATTGTGGACCGCGATCGCCCTCGCCAGCGGCCTGGCCGCCGCGGCGGGGTACGCGTTCCTCGGGGACGCCCCCGCGGAACTCCTCGCGGCGATCACCGCGTTGGCGGGCGGCGCGATCCTGTCGATGATCGCCGACACGATGATCCCGGAGGCGTTCGAGGACGCCCGATTGTGGACGGGGCTGATCGCGGTCCTGGGATTCCTCGCCGCGTTCGCCATCGCCCAGTGGTGACGGACTCTCTTAAGCGTGGGCCTCGTTGTACTTGGCGACGACGCCGTCGGGGAGCTTCCCGCGGGTCTTGACGGGAAGGTCGTTCTCCTCGGCCCAGCGGCGGATGTCGCGGTTGCGGTCGCGGTCGTCGCGGGTGGGGACGCGGGGGACGCGGGGCGGGACGGCCCGCGCCACGTGGTAGCGGCCCAGCTCGGTCCCGAACTCGCGGTAGGCGGTGAGGCGGTCGCGGAGCTCGTCGGCGTGGGGGCCGGAGAGGTCCACGCTGTACAGATAGCCGTCGATACCGAACTCGACCGACTCGGCCGCTTCGCTCCCGTCGATGTCGTCGAACAACGTGACCACGGTCTTCTTCGCCACGGCTTCGCCTTCCTAACAGGATTGTGACCAGTGCCGGTGCGCATTGGAGCGCAGCAGTTCCGCACATACTAGCGAAACCGCCTTCCCCCCTATCTGACGCGGGCCTCGCGAGTGGGCCCGCCCCAATCGCGGCCCGGCGCGACTACTCCAGGCGCAGCGCCGCGGCGGGGCACAGCTGCACCGCTTCGGCCACTTCGGTGTCGCAGTCCTCGGCCTCGGCGGCGAGGAGCACGACGCGGCCGTCCTCGTCGTTCTGGTCGAAGTACTCCGGCGCGGTCAGCGCGCACATGCCCGACCCCGCGCACTGCTCGGTGTCGGCGACGATCCTCACCACGGCCGGCCTCCCTTCCTCGATGCCCGTATATATGGAGACTATACGTATACAGACATGCATAGGTTCAGGCGGGGAGCACCAGCGTGTTCCGCCAGCCGCCGTCAGGGGTCGGCGCCCACGTCAGCGTGCCGCCCAGGAGGACCGCGCGCTGCTGGAGCCCGAGGAGGCCGTGCCGCGAGCTCGGCAGCGCCACGGGCGTGCGGGTCGGCGCGGTGTTCGCCACGGTCACGGTGATCCGCCCGCCCTCGTGCGCCAGCGCGATGTCGGTGCGGGCGCCCGGGGCGTGCTTGCGCACGTTCGTCAGCGACTCCTGGACCGTGCGGTAGACCGCCCGCTCCTTCGGCGGGTCCAGGTCCGGCAGCTCCCCGATGCGCAGCACCGCGTCGATGCCGCTGTTGCCGACGAGGTCGCCGAGCTGCGCGAGGGTCGGCTGCGGCGCGAGGTCGGTGGGGCCGCCGCCCCCGGCGCGCAGCACGTTCACCATGTGCCGCAGCTCGTCCAGGGTCCTGACGGCGAGCTTGCGGATCGTCCCGGCCGCCTCCTTGGCCTCGGGGTCGGCGGTGCTCACCTGGAGCGCCCCGGCCCGCACCGCGATGAGCGACACCTGGTGGGAGACCACGTCGTGCATCTCCCGCGCGAGCTGAGCGCGCTCCTCGGCGAGGACCTTCTGCGTCGCCATGAGCTGCTCGTGCTCGCGGGCCTCGGTGATCTCCTCCAGGCGGGCCGAGAGCTCGCGGCGGACCTGCACGAGCTGGCCCAGGAACGCGGCGGCGGCGGCCGGGGCCAGCGCGTACGCGATGCTCGCGAGCCACCACGAGTCGACGAACAGGTCGGCCGGGCCCGATTCGAGCGGCCAGATCATGCACATCGCGAGGACCACCGAGCCGACCGCGAGGAGCCAGCGCCGGTGCGTGGAGGCCGCGAGCGTGTACAGGGCGATGAGCGGGGCGGCGGCCTCGCCCATGAAGTACGCGGTCGGCAGCGTCAGGACGAAGACGGCGAGCGGGAAGCGGCGGCGGAACGCGAGCGCGGCCACGCCGATCCCGGTGAGCGCCATGTCCCAGGTGAGCGGCGGCCACCACCAGAACGTGAACCACAGGTCCGCGGCGGCGACGGCGACGAGCGCCGCGTCCGTCATCCACGGGCGCCACCGCCGCTTCACCGGTCGCCCCGCAGGAGCCCGGCCCGCTCGGCGACCAGCGCGGCCTGGACGCGGCCGTTGACCTTGAGCTTGGTGAGGATGGCGCTGACGTGGTCCTTGACGGTGCCCACGCCGAGGTAGAGGCGGGCGGCGATGTCGCCGTTGGAGAGCCCTTCGGCGAGGAGCACGAGGATCTCGCGCTCGCGGGCCGAGAGGCGCTCGACGGCCGCGGAGGAGCGGGTGCGGCCCGCGAGGTAGCCGTCCACGACGGTGGAGGTGACCTTCGGGGAGAGGACCACGCCGTCGGCGGCGAGGGTGCGGACCTGCACGGCGAGGTGCTCGGGGTCGGTGTCCTTGAGGAGGAACCCGGCGGCGCCCATGCGGAGCGCGGCGGCCACGTACTCGTCGGTGTCGAACGTGGTGAGCATGGCGACGACGGGCGGCGCGGGGAGCGCGCGGAGGCGTTCGAGGACGGTGAGGCCGTCGACGTCGGGCATGCGGATGTCGAGGAGGACCACGTCCGGGTGGAGGCGGCCGACCTCGGCGAGGGCCTGGCGGCCGGAGACGGCCGCGACGACCTCGATGTCCCCGGCGGCGTCGAGGATGTGCTGGAAACCGGTGCGGATGAGGGCTTCGTCGTCGACGACCAGTACCCGGATCATGCGGCCTCCTTCTTTCGGTCCGGTCCGATTCGTAGCACGCGCGCGCCACTCCCCGCGCGGGAGGAGCGGCGGGGGTGTGCGCGTTCTCGCAGTTCCGGGGCGCGGGACGGTCCGGCGTCCCCGCCGATCGGCGGGTGCGGAACGGCCGGGCGGCGGGACGGCCCCGTCCCGGCGGCGGGCGCGGTCCCGCGCATCGAAGGATGGGAACGTCCCCGGGCCCGCCGCACCCTGGGCCCATGACTGACACCATCGCATTGCGCGCAAAGGAACCGGGCCCGCAGGACCCCGCGCTCGCGCCGCCCCCGGACCAGGGGGCGGGGATCGGGCGCATCCTCGGCCTCGACGCCGCCCGAGCCGTCGCGGTCTTCGGCATGTACTACTCGCACGTCGGCCCGTGGGCCGACGAGTACGGGACGTGGAAGTCCTTCCTCATGGACCTCCCCCACGGCCGCTCGTCGGCGCTGTTCGCGACGCTCGCCGGGCTCTCGCTCGTGCTCATCGCCGGCGGCTCGGCGCCGAAGACGGGCCGGCCGCTGCGCCAGGCCGTCGTCAAGATCGCGATCCGCGCGGTCCTGCTGCTGGCCCTGGGCACGTGGCTCACCAGCACGGGCACCTCGATCGTGGTGATCCTCGCGTTCTACGGCCTGTACTTCCTGCTCGCGCTCCCGTTCGTGAAGCTGCGGGCGCGGACGCTCGCGATCCTCGCCGTCGCGTGCGGCCTCGGCGGTCCGGTCCTCGTGCAGCTCATGTGGACGGCCACCTGGACGGAGGGCTTCGACGCGCACGACCCGCTCGTGCAGTGGGGCGGCGACGGCCTGCTCTCGCTGCTGCTCATGGGGACCTACCCGGCGATGGCGTGGATGGCGTACATCTTCACCGGAATGGCGTTGGGCCGCTTGGACTTCACGCGCAAGGCGGTCCGCGTGCGGCTGGCGATCGTGGGCCCGGCGCTGGGCCTGCTCGGCTACGGCGGGGCATGGCTGCTCGGGAAGCTCATGCCCGAGCCCGCGACGGGGTTCGACGACGAGGCGTACGCGGCGTTCGACGAGGCGTGGAAGCAGGCGGTCGGCAGCGCCGACACCGACACGTGGACCGAGGAGCAGTGGAAGGAGTTCGACGCCGAGAACGCCTGGATCTACGACAAGCTCCCCGCCGACGACGGCTCCATGGGCACGGGGTTCGACTGGACGGCGCTGACCGGCGCCACGCCGCACTCGGACACCCCGTTCGAGCTGGCCGGGAACATCGGCGTCGCGATCTCCGTCATCATCGGGCTGGTCGCGCTGCTCGGCTACTGCGGCGCCGTGAGCAAGTGGTCCCGCCGCGTCCTCGCACCGCTCATCGCGGTCGGCTCGATGTCGCTGACGGTGTACGTCGCGCACATCGCGGGCGTCTGGTTCCTCGTCGACCATCCCGCGAACGAGGTCGGGTACGAGACGGGCTGGCGCATGTGGGCGGTGTTCTGCGTGGCCGCGATGCTGTTCGCGCTCGTCTGGAAGCGGCTGCTCAAGCGCGGCCCGCTCGAATGGGCGCTGACGCTCGCCACGAAGCCCGCGAAGTTCGTGAAATAGGACGGTCGGCGGGGGCCGGTGCGGCGGCCCCCGCCGACCTGTCCAGGGTCAGCGATCCGGGTGGGGAGCGGGACGGCTCCTAGTTCAGACCGGCGGCGATGGCGTTCACCAGCTGTCCGTTGCTGGTGTCGCCCGAGAGCTCCCAGGAGAACGCGCCGCCGAGGCTCTGACTGTCGAGCCAGGCCGTCTTCGTCGCGATCGTCGCCGGGGTGTCGTAGCTCCACCACTCGTTGCCGCACTTGGCGTAAGCGGTGCCGGCGACGGTGCCCGTGGCCGGGCATTCGTTCACGAGGACCTTGTAGTCCTCGATGCCGGCCTCGTAGGTGCCGGGGGCCGCGCCGGTGGCGGAACCGCCCGGCGTCGCCTGCGTGACGCCCGTCCAGCCGCGGCCGTAGAAGCCGAAGCCGAGGAGCAGTTTCTCGGAGGGAACGCCGAGCGACTTGAGCTTGGCGATCGCGGTGGCGCCGTCGAATCCGGCGATGGGCTGGCCGCTGTAGGAGTTCAGCGGCGAGTGGGGTGCGGTGGGCCCGTCGGCGTCCCAGGCGCCGAAGTAGTCGTAGGTCATCACCTGGTAGTAGTCGACGTACTGGGCGGCCGTGCCGTACCCGCCGAGGTCGATCTTGCCGCCGGAGGTGCCGTCGGCGGTGATCGCGGCGGTGACGAGCTCGTTCCCGAACTTCGAGCGCAGCGCGCTCATGAGGTTCGTGAACGCTTGCGTCCCACTGGAGTCGCAGGTGAGGCCGCAGGCGTTCGGGTACTCCCAGTCGATGTCGATGCCGTCGAACAGGCCGTTCCAGCGGGAGTCGTGCAGCAGGTTGTAGCAGGACTCGGCGAAGGCCGCCGGGTTCTGCGCGGCCTGCCCGAAGCCGCCGGAGTAGGTCCAGCCGCCGAAGGACCAGACGATCTTGATGTCCGGGTACATCTCCTTCAGCTTCAGGAGCTGGTTGAAGTTGCCGCGCAGGGGCTGGTCCCACGTGTCGGCGACCCCGTCGACCGACTGGTCGGCGGTGTACGCCTTGTCGATCGCCGCGTAGGAGTCGTCCAGCGTGCACTGGCCGTTCTTGACGTTGCCGAAGGCGTAGTTGATGTGGGTGAGGTCCTCGGCCGAGCCGGAGGAGACGATGTTCTTCACGTGGTAGTTGCGGCCGTAGACGCCCCACTCGGTGAAGTACGCGGCGTTGATGGAGCCGCCGGTGCCGGGTTCACCCGTCGGTTCCTCTGTGGGCTCCTGGGTGGTCGGGTTCGCGCTGGTCGTCGGGTCGGTGCCGCCGCCGCAGGCGTCGAGCGTCTGCCAGACGCCCCACTCGCCGGTGGTGCCGGGTTCCTCGTTGGTGGTCCACCACTTGGCCTTGTAGTTGTAGCCCTCGTGGCTGACCAGGTCACCGCCGACGTAGACCTTCGAGGAGGCCCACGCGGTGTTGCAGGTGACGGCAGCGTTCGCAGTGAAGGGATTCGCGACGGTGTAGATCAAACCGGTCGTGAACAGGGCCAGAGCCGCGGTCACGACGGCGATGAAGCGCCGGGTCCTCAGTCGTCTCAATGTTCCTCCCAAAAGTAAAGAGACTTAACTGATAGGTATCTTTATTTTTATGGGAGGGCCTGTCGAAAGTCAAGCATTCGCATCGAAAAATTTCAATGGCGGCTTTGTTACCGAAATGGGAGCGCGGCCGCGGCGAGCACGCACCGTCACCATTGGCTCGACGCTTTCGCTTTGCGGGGCACCGCTAAGGTGTTCTTTGAAGGCAGGCAGGGCCGGAGGGGCGGATCCGCCGCGAGGGCGCATCGTCAGCGATGCGGCGCACGGTGGACCCGCCCCTCACTGCGTTCCATTGCGATTCACGGACATCGATCCGTAACAGCCAGCCGTTGCGTTTGAAACCCCGGAAGAGTAGAACGCACACGACCACCATCGCCGCCAGCGCGAGCGGGTACCCGACCGCCCAGTGCAGCTCCGGCATCTCCTTGAAGTTCATGCCGTAGATCCCGGAGATGATCGTCGGCGCGATCGCGATCGCCGCCCACGCCGAGATCTTCTTCGTGTCCTCGTTCTGCCACGTCCCGATCTGCCCCTGGTGCGCGGTCAGGACCGTGGTCAGCAGGCTCATGCACGTCTCCACCGAGGAGTCCACGCGGATGAGGTGCCCGGCGACCTCCCCGAAGCCCGAGCGGTCGAACACCGGCGCACCCGAGCGGCCCTGCCGCACGGCGTGCGCGAAGGTCGTCAAGGGCCGCACCGCGTTCTGGAACTCCAGGGTCTCGCGGATGAGGAAGTAGATCTCCTGGTTGCGGTCGACGCGCTGCCCGGAGAAGACGTCCCGCTCCAGGTCGGCGACGTCGTCGGTGAGGTCCTCGACGGCGTCGTCGTAGTGCTCCACGACCGCGTCGAACAGGGCGTGGACGACCGCGCCGACCCCGCCGGAGCGGAACTTGCGGTCCTGGAGCCGTTCGCGCACATGGGGAACGGGGTCCACGACGCCGCGGCGCACGGTGACCAGCGACCGGCCGTCGGTGAAGATCGCGAGGTCCCCGGTCTCGACCTGGCGGGTCGCCTCGATGTACCAGACGGTCTTGACCAGCAGCAGCGCCGCGTCGTCGATGACCTCCACTTTGGGCCGCGGGTGGACGGCGGCGGCGGGGTAGGTCCCGAAGCGGTCCATGCCGAGCGCGGCGAGCGCCTCGGGCAGGGCCTCGGCGTCGTCGGCCTCGAACTCGACCCAAGCGAACGCCCCGTCGGCGCCCGCGTCGGCCCGCAGCCGGTCGCCGCCGCCTTGACGGTCCTCGGCGCCCTCGGCCGTGACCACGGTGTAGTCGATCATCCGCTCCCCCAGTTCCGCCAGGGTTCCGAGTCTAAGCCGCCCAGGACGATGCGCTGGGCGGCTTCGTGGGCGCGGCGGGTCAGGCGGCGGTACTCGTTGAGGAACCGCTCGGTGTCCTCGCCGAAGCCGAGCGTCTGGGCGAGCGCGGCGAGTTCGGGGCCCGAGCGCGGGAGGTCGTCGCGGGGGACGCCGCGCGCGAGCGTCATGTCGTTGCGCACCCGCGAGACGAACAGCCACGCCTCGCGCAGCGACAGGAGGTCGGCGGCGTTGAGGTGCCCGGCCGCGGCCGCGGCTTCGAGCGCGGGGACGGTGCGGGTGGTGCGGATCGCGGGGTCGTCGCCGTGCTCCAGTTGCAGGAGCTGCGCGGTCCACTCGATGTCCACGAGGCCGCCGCGTCCGAGTTTGGTGTGGCCGTTGGGGTCCGCGCCCCTCGGGAGGCGCTCGGAGTCCACGCGGGCCTTGACGCGCCGGAACTCGACGCGCTCGGCCTCGGTGAGCCCGCCGGGGCGGTACCTGACGCCGTCGGCGAACTCGGTCCAGAGCGCGGCGAGCGCCTCGTCCCCGGCCACGGGCCTCGCGCGCAGGAGCGCCTGGCGCTCCCACAGGCGGGCCCGGTCGGCGTAGTAGCGGCGGTACGCGGCGAAGCTCGGCGCGATCGCGCCGCCCTTGCCTTCGGGCCGCAGGTCGAGGTCGAGGTCCAGGGGCGGATCGGCCGTGGGGGCGCCGAGGAGGGTGCGCACGGTGCCGACGACCTTCGCGGCGGCCTTGCGCTGGGCGTCGTCGGCGCCGTCGTGGACGAACACGACGTCCGCATCGGACCCGTACCCGGTCTCGCGCCCGCCGAAGCGGCCCATGCCGACCACGAGCATCGGCGGCACGTCGTCCAGTCCGCGGGCCCCGATCTCCAGGGCCGCTTCGAGGACCGCGTCGGTGAGGTCCGAGAGCGCCAGGCCCACTTCCTGGTCGTCGATGATCCCGAGGAGGTCGGCGGCGGCGATGCGGATGAGCTCGCGGCGCCGGATCGAGCGCACGGCGCCCACGGCGGCGGTCGGGTCCGAGTGGCGCGCGGCGGCCTGGCGCATCCCCGCGGCCAGCTCCGCGCGCGGGCGCGGCGTCAGGTCGGCGTTGTCGGAGAGGTACCGGAGCGACTGCGGCACATGCAGGAGCAGCGACGTGAAGTAGCGCGAGGTGCCGAGCAGGCGCGCGAGCCGGACCGCCGCGGGGCCGCCGTCCCGGAGCAGCCGCAGGTACCAGGGGGTGGTGCCGAGCTTGTCGGAGACCTGCCGGTACGCGAGGAGCCCGCGGTCGGGCTCGGGCGAGTCGGCGAGCTCGTGGAGGACGACCGGCAGCAGCGCCTTCTGCACGGTGGCCGTGCGGGAGACGCCCGCGGTGAGCTTCTTGATGTGGGTGAGCGCGCTCGCGGGGTCGTTGAAGCCGAGGACGGCGAGCCGCCCGGCGGCCTGCGCCTCGCTCATGCGCAGCTCGGCGGTGGACACGCGGGTGACGGCGTCCAGGAGGGGCTTGTAGAGGAGCTTCTCGTGAAGGCGCCGCGCGGTCGTGGCGTGCGCGCGCCAGGCGGCGAGGAAGCCCTCGTCGGTCGTGTATCCGAGGGTGCGGGCGAGGTGGTGGAGCGGCTCGCCGCCGTCGGGGACGCGGTGGGTGCGCAGGAGCCGCTGGAGCTGGAGGCGGTGCTCGACGGTGCGCAGGAAGACGTACGTGTCGGACAGGTCCTCGCCGTCGCGCCGGGCCAGGTACCCGCCCGCGACGAGCACGTCGAGGGCCTCCAGTGTGGACCGGACCCGCAGGGCCGGGTCGCCGCGGCCGTGGACCAGTTGCAGCAGTTGCACGGCGAACTCGATGTCGCGCAGGCCGCCCGGGCCGAGCTTGATCTCGTACTTGCGTTCGGCGGCGGGCACGGAGTCGACGACCTTGCGGCGCATGTCCCGGATGTCGGCGACCACCCCGGGCCGGTCGGCCGCGCCCCAGATGAACGGCTGCACGGCCGCGAGCCATTCGAGCCCGAGCTCCAGGTCCCCCACGGCCGGACGGGCTTTCAGGAGCGCCTGGAACTCCCACGTGCGGGCCCAGTCCTTGAGGTACGCGGCGTACGACTCGATCGTGCGCACCAGCGCGCCCGAGCGCCCCTCGGGCCGCAGCCCGGCGTCGACGGGCCACGTCGCGGGCCCGACGACCTGGATCAGGTGCGCGGCCTGCCGGGTGGCGAGCGCGAGGTCCCCTTCGGCGACGAACACCACGTCCACGTCGGACACATAGTTCAGTTCCTCGGCGCCGGTCTTGCCCATGGCGATCACGGCGAGGCGCGTGTCCCCGGGATGCTCCTCACGGGCGAGCTCCAACCCCCGCGAGAGGACCGCATCGGCGAGCCGCGAGAGCGAATCGGAGGTGGCCTTGAGATCCGTCACCCCGGTGAGGTCAGCGGCCGCGATGCGGAGGAGGTTCTCCTTCCAGGCGGTGTTCAACTGGAAGGGCCCGGCGGCGCGCAGGCGCGCGAAGCCCGCGTCCTCGTCCTCGGTGAGCGCCGGCTCGGACTCGGGGTGGGCGCGCAGGAAGTCGGCCAGCGCATTGCTGGCCGCGACGACCGCGAGGCGCCCCTCGTCCGCGTCCACCGCTCGCTCGCTCTCAGACGTCAAGGAGCGGCAGCATCTTCTTCTCGCCCGCGGCCACCTTCGCGAACCGCTGGAGGATGGGCTTCCACGTGTGGACGATGTGCTCGTCGACCTCGGCGGCCTTCGCGAGCGCCGCACTGTCGAAAGCGGGACCGTCGAACCCGTCGAAGCCCGCGAGCTGCTCGGGCGTGAACTCGAAGTGCGACTGGACGCCCCAGGCGCTGTCGCGGATGCGGAAGATCTCAAGGGCCCCTTGCGGAGAGGCCGCCAGCAGCGTCGCGCCCTCGGGGAGCTCCACGAGCTCCTGGCGGCGCCAGCGGATCACGTCGATGGTCATGGGCGCGGGGCCGAACACGAGGTCCCGTCCGGCGGCGTCGCGCTTGGCGAGCATCCGCGGGCCGTTCGGCGCGTCGTGGTCCTCGACGCGGCCGCCGAACGCGGCGGCGAGGAGCCGGGAGGAGGAGCAGATCGCGAGGAGCGGCGTCTGGTCGGCGACCGCGGTGGTCAGGAGCCCGGCGAGGTCCTCGCTCCAGTCCTTCCCGCGGCCGCCCCCGAGCGCGATCAGGGCCTCATTCCCCCCGGCCGAGTTCGGCACGGCCTCACCGAGGTGCGGCCGCACGACGTCCAACTCCATACCGGCCTCGGCCAGCCATGCGGCGGCCCGCCCGAGGCCCTGCTCCGGATCGTTCTCGATGACGAGTGCGGTGGTCACCATCCCATGCTAGTGGGTCGCCGGAACCAGGAGTGAGTGCTCCGTGGTCGCGGCAGCTCATGCGGCTCCGGCCGCGCGCGGTTCGCGGCCTTGTCGAACAGGTGTGTGACGAGAGCCATGCGAGCCGAGCCGTTTCGTGCCATCCGACAGGTCGTTATCCGGTCATGCAGCTTCGGTACCGGTTCCGGGTCTACCCGACCAGACCGCAGCGGGCGATGCTCGCGCGGACCTTCGGGTGCATCCGAGTCGTCTACAACGACGCCGTCGCCGCACGAAGGAATGCACACGCCCAGGGCGAACGCCTCCCGTCCACCGCGGCCCTCGACAAGGCCCTGATCACGATCGCCAAACGCACCGAGGAACGCGCATGGCTCGCGGAGGTCTCGACGGTCCCGTTGCAGCAGGCGTTGCGGGACTGCGACTCGGCCTACCGGAACTTCTTCGACTCGCGCGCGGGACGGCGCAGAGGCCCCCGGATGGGTCCGCCGCGGTTCAGGCGCCGGTCAGGAGTCCAGTCGGCGCGGTTCACCAAGCGCGGTTTCAGGGTCAGGGCGGGCGGGGGCCTGTATCTCGCGAAGGTCGGAGTGCTGAAGGTCGCCTGGTCCCGGAACCTGCCGTCGGAGCCGACGAGCGTCACCGTCGTCATGACCGCGACCGGCAAGTACTTCGCGAGCTTCGTCGTCTCGCTTGACGACGGCGCGGAAGCGCTCGAACCTCCGGCGGACCCGGAGGCCGAGACCGGGATCGATCTGGGGCTGAAGGACTTCGCCGTGCTGCGCGGCGGCAGGGTGATCGAGAACCCCCGGTTCTTCAAGTGCCTGGAGCGGAAGCTCAAACGGGCCCAACGGGACCTGTCGCGGAAGTCGCAGGGTTCGGCGAACCGGGCCAAGGCGCGGCTGCGGGTGGCGAAGGTCCACGAGAAGATCGGGCAGAAGCGATCGGACTGGATCGACAAGCAGGTCAAGACGCTGGTGAGCGAGAACCAAGCTCTCTATGTCGAAGACCTGAACGTCAAGGGCCTGGCCCGGGGAAGATCCGCGAAGTCGGTGCGGGACGCCGCGTTCGGCATGTTCCTGACCCGGCTAGAATCGAAGGCCGCCAGAGCGGGCCGGACGTTCGTGCGGGTCGACCGGTTCTTCCCCTCCACCCGCCTGTGTTCAGCTTGCGGAGCACTGACCGGGCCGGCCGGGCTCGCAGGGCTCCGCGTCCGCAGGTGGGAATGCGGATGCGGAGCCCGGCACGACCGTGACGAGAACGCCGAGATCAACATCAGGCGCGAGGGTCGACGCCTCGTGGCCGCCGGGCAGGCGGACACGTGAAACGCCTGCGGAGTCCGCGTCAGACCCGGGAGACCGGGCGGCGGACGTCGAAACAGGAACCCGTCCGTAGACGGGCCGCTTCCGCGGCCCGCGAGCCGGAGTATCGCCGCCGTGACCGGCGGCGAGGATGTCAAAGATTGATATAGCGTTTCCGCTCGAAGGCGGTCACCTGGGTGCGGTAGTCCTCCCACTCCTGGCGCTTGTTCTTCAGGAAGTAGTCGAAGACGTGTTCGCCGAGGACTTCGGCGACGAGCTCGGAGGACTCCATCTTGTCGAGTGCCTCGGCGAGGTTGCTCGGGAGGGACTGGTATCCGGCGGCGACGCGTTCGGCGGCGGTGAGGGCCGAGACGTCGTCCTCGGTGCCCGGGGGCAGCTCGTAGCCCTCTTCGATGCCCTTGAGGCCGGCGCCGAGGAGGACGGCGTAGGCGAGGTACGGGTTCGTGGCGGAGTCGAGCGAGCGGATCTCGACGCGGGCCGAGTTCGGCTTGCCGTAGACGGGGACGCGCACGAGCGCGGACCGGTTGGCCTTGCCCCACGAGACGTACGAGGGGGCCTCGGAGATCTGGCCCGGCTGGGCGCTGGAGTAGAGGCGCTTGTAGGAGTTGACCCACTGGTTGGTGATCGCGGTGAACTCGGGCGCGTGGCGCAGGAGCCCGGCGATGAACGCCTTGGCGGTCTTGGAGAGGCGCTGCTCGTCGCCCGGGTCGTGGAACGCGTTGTCCTCGCCCTCGAAGAGCGACAGGTGCGAGTGCATGCCGGAGCCGGGCTGGGTGTTGTACGGCTTGGGCATGAAGGACGCGGTGACGTCGGAGGTCATCGCGATCTCCTTGACCACGTGCCGGAACGTCATGATGTTGTCGGCCGTGGTCAGCGCGTCGGCGTACCGGAGGTCGATCTCCTGCTGGCCGGGGGCCACCTCGTGGTGGGAGAACTCGACGGAGATGCCGACCCGCTCCAGGGCGAGGATGGCCTGGCGGCGGAAGTCGCGGGCCACGGAGTGGGTGGTGTGGTCGAAGTAGCCGCCGTCGTCCACGGGCTCGGGCTTCGCGCCGGTCTCCGGGAAGATGTCCTTGAACAGGAAGAACTCGATCTCGGGGTGGACGTAGAACGTGAACCCGCGGTCGGCGGCCTTGGACAGGGCCCGGCGGAGCACGTGGCGCGGGTCGGCCCAGGACGGTGCGCCCTCGGGGGTGAGGATGTCGCAGAACATGCGCGCGGACTCGCCGATGCCGCGGCCCTCGAACGGGAAGACCTGGAACGTGGTCGGGTCGGGCATGGCGACCATGTCGGACTCGTACACGCGGGCGAAGCCCTCGATGGCGGAGCCGTCGAAGCCGATGCCCTCGTCGAACGCGGACTCCAGTTCGGCGGGGGCGACGCTCACGGACTTGAGCGTTCCCAGGACGTCCGTGAACCACAGCCGCACGAAGCGGATGTCGCGTTCTTCGAGCGTGCGAAGCACGAACTCCTTCTGCCGTTCCATGGTGTCCTCCTCTGTCCTGGGGCGGCAATTGTCTCACCTGATTATGTCGCCGAAGTTAACCCGGGCAGGCCGAGTCCAAAACGTGAGTGGAGGTACATTCGGAAGCATGTTCGCAGGTGAGATCACAAGTTTGTGGCGGTATCCGGTCAAGGGCCTCAGGGGGGAGCCCCTGACGTCGGCGGTGGTCGACGCGGCCGGGATGGCGGGCGACCGGCGCCTGGGCCTCTACGAGCCGGGCACCGACAAGTCCGTGTGGGGCGGCAGCCACCCGAAGATGATGGGGTGGGAGGCCGCGTTCCCGGCGCAGTGCGGCACCGCCGACTCCTCCGCGGGCGACCCGGTGCTCTACGAGTCCGGCGGCGCCGCCTGGGGCGTTGACGACGCGGACCTGCCCGCGCGTCTCGCCGAGACGATCGACGCGCAGAAGGGCGTCGAGCTGCGGCCGACCAAGGGCACCGGGGACCGCGTCCTCGTGGTGTTCGAGGCGAGCGTGAAGGCGTTGAGCGAGCGCATGGGCCGCGAGATCGAGGCGGCGCGGTTCCGGCCGAACGTGATCGTCTCGGCCGACCTGGAGCCCTTCGCCGAGTACCAGATCCCGATCGGTACGCCGATCCGCTTGGGCGACAACGAGTTCGTGCTGCACAAGCCGTGCGAGCGGTGCGTCCTGCCGAGCTGGACCCCCGACGGCTCGAACGTGCGGGACAAGGAGCTGCACCGCACGATCATCGCCGAGCTGGACAACCACTTCGGGCTGTACCTGAAGACCCCCGAACGCGCGATCATCCGCGTCGGCGACAAGATCGCCGCCTGAACGCTAGGACGCCCTGAGCCGGGGATCGGTCGGCTCAGGGCGCAATCCCAGCATAAACGCCGGGTGCGACATGCTGGGTTCACGAGCCCGTGACGCGCGCGACCCTCACGGGTACGCGCTTCAGCCCGCGGTCGCCCAGCGGTGGATGAACCCGTACAGGTCCTCCACGGAGCGTCCGGTCGCGGTCGCGCGGGGCCACGGGCGGCCGTAGTGGTCGATGTAGGCGGTCGGGCAGCCGCGGTCGGCGGCCGGGGCCAGGTCGTTGACCGGGATGTCGCCGACGCTGAGGATCTGCTCGGGCTTGCGGTCCTCCAGCAGGTCGTCGAGCATCCGCTCCAGGCCCACGGGCTTGGCGGCGTCGCCGACGACGCGGTCGAACAGGCCGTCGAGGCCGAGCCGGTCGAGCACGGGTTCCAGCGTCGCCTCGGGGGCGTTGGTCACGAGGTGGACCTCCACGGTGCGCGGCAGGCTCCAGATGAACTCCGCGAAGCCCTCCGGGGCCCAGACCGCGAAGTCCCCCGCGGCCATGCGCTCGCGGGTGGCCTCGTACGCGGCGGCGCGGGCCGCGTCGGGGACGCCGAACTCGCCGGCGAGGCGGCGGACGGCGTTGTCGGCGTCGAAGGCGTCGAACGTGGACGCGGTGGTGGGCTTGCCCGCGACGAACGCGGCATGGGCGGCGAGGAAGGCGCGTTCGTCCTCGGGTTCGAGTTCGGCAGCGACGAGGCGGGCATAGTGGGTGGCGTGCTCGGAGCCGAGCCGCACGGTGCCGTCGTAGTCGAAGAGCAGGATGGCGTCGTTCACGTACTGAGACGCTACGCGATGCGCGAGCCGAACCCCTAGGGCCGGGCGCGTTTGCGGCTCGAAAGCTTCGTCACACGCGCCCGGCGGGGGCGGCTACTCGAAACCGTGCTCCTTCGCGGGGAACTCGCCCGCGCGGACCTCGTCGGCGTAGGCCTTGACGGCGTCCTGGAGGACGGAGGCGAGGTCGGCGTAGCGCTTGACGAAGCGCGGGGGCTTGCCCTGCCGCAGTCCGGCCATGTCCTGCCATACGAGGACCTGCGCGTCGGTCTCGGACCCGGCGCCGATGCCGATCGTGGGGATCGGGAGGCGCTTGGTGATCTCGGCGGCGACCGAGGAGGTCACCATCTCCAGGACCACGGCGAACGCCCCGGCGTCGGCGACGGCGTGCGCGTCGGCCTCGACCTCCGCGGCCTGGGCGTCGCGGCCCTGGACTCGGTAGCCGCCGAGCGTGTGCTCGCTCTGCGGCGTGAACCCGATGTGGCCCATGACGGGAATGCCCGCGCCGGTGAGGGCCCGGATCTGCTCGGCCATGCGGCGGCCGCCTTCGAGCTTGACGGCGTGCGCGCCGGCCTTCATGAACCTGACGGCGGTCTCCAGGGCCTGCGCGGGCCCGGCCTCGTAGGAGCCGAACGGCAGGTCGGCGACGATGAGGGTGCGGTGGGTCGAGCGGGCGACGGCCGCGACGAGCGGCAGCAGCTCCTCGACCGAGACCTGGAGGGTGGTCTCGTACCCGTAGACGTTGTTCGCGGCGGAGTCGCCGATGAGCAGCGCCGGGATGCCGGCCTCGTCGAAGAGGGCGGCCGTGTACTGGTCGTAGGAGGTCAGCATCGCCCACTTCTCGCCGCGCTCTTTGGCTTCGATGAGGTGGCGGGTGCGGACCCGCTTGACGGTCTTGCCCGGCCCGTACAGGCTCGGGATCTCGTCGGGGGAATTGGATGCGTCGTTGGCTGACAGCGTCATCGCAGTGCTCCAGGATCTCCTCGTGGCCGGCTCGCCGGTCCCCGGGTGGTTACAGAACAAAACTAACGCTCATCGATATATATGTCACGCGTCCGCAACGCCGTTGTGACAAATCACCCCGGGGCGGGGCCCCGGGGTGCGCTCCTACTTCCCTCGGAAGCGATTGGTGATCGGCAGGCGCCGGTCCCGCCCGAAGGACTTGATGGTGATCTTCGTGCCGGGCGCCGACTGGCGGCGCTTGTACTCGGCGCGGTCGACCAGGCCGGTGATCCGCTCCACGACGTCGGCCGGGTAGCCCTGCTCCACGAGGTCCTCGCGCCCGGCGTCGCCGTCCACGTACCCGGAGAGGACGCCGTCGAGGACCTCGTAGTCGGGCAGGGAGTCCGAGTCCTTCTGGTCGGGCCGCAGCTCCGCGCTCGGGGGCTTCAGGATCGTGTTCTCCGGGATCGGCTCGGGCTCGCCGAGGCTGTGGGCCTTCGCGTTCCGCCAGGTCGCGAGCTCGTAGACGAGGGTCTTGTAGACGTCCTTGATCGGCGCGAACCCGCCCACGGCGTCGCCGTAGATCGTCGAGTAGCCCACGGCGTACTCGCTCTTGTTGCCCGGCGCGAGCACCAGGTGCCCGTGCTGGTTCGACAGGGCCATGAGCAGCGTGCCGCGTACGCGCGCCTGGAGGTTCTCCACGGCGAGCCCCGAGACGGCGATCTCGGAGAGGTAGGCGTCGACGATCGGCTGGATCGCCTCGACCGAGTACTCCAGGCCGCAGCGGCGCGCCAGCTCGGCGGCGTCGTCGAGCGAGTGGCCCGAGGAGTACTGGCTGGGCATGGACACGACGTGGACCTTGTCGGCGCCGATCGCGTCGCGCGAGAGGACCGCGGTGAGCGCGGAGTCGATGCCCCCGGAGAGCCCGAAGATCACCGACTTGAAGCCGTTCTTGCGCACGTAGTCGCCCAGGCCGAGGCGCAGGGCCTCCCAGATCTCCTCCAGGCGGTCGAGCTCGGGCGCGAACGGCGGCTCGATGCGGGTCTCGACGGCGGCGGGCGCCTCGGAGAGGACGTGCAGCGAGGTGCTCATCTCGGTCGCGGAGTGGTTCGCGAGGTCGCCGTCGGCCGCGGCCGCCAGTTCGAGGTCGGCGACCAGCAGCTCGGAGCCGAAGCGGCGGCCCGAGGCGAGGAGCTTCCCGTCGGGGGCGGTGATGAACGAGCCGCCGTCGAAGACCAGCTCGTCCTGGCCGCCGACGATGTTCAGGTACGCGATCGGCGCCCCGGCCTCGGCGGCCCGCTGCGCCACGATCGCGCGGCGCCGCTCCTGCTTGCCCTGCTCGTACGGGGAGGCGTTGACGTTGACGACCAGGCCCGCGCGGGCCTGCGCGGCGGCGGTGACCGGGACCCCGCCCCACACGTCCTCGCAGATGGTGAAGGCCACGTCGACGCCGCCGATGCGCGCGAGGTGCAGTTCGTGGCCCGGCACGAAGTAGCGCTCCTCGTCGAAGACGCCGTAGTTAGGGAAATGCCGCTTGTAGTAGCGGAACAGGACCTTGCCGTCCTGGATCAGCGCCAGCGCATTACGGATGCCGCGCCCGCCGACCGCGCCGATGCTCGCGGGGACGGACCCGTCGGCGTCCAGGTATCCGACGGCGACGGGCAGCGCGCCGTTCCCGTCGGCGGCGAGTTCTTCGGCGAGGCGGGCGAGGCGCTCGCGGCTGGCCTCGACGAAGGAGTGGCGCAGGGCGAGGTCCTCGACCGGGTAGCCGGTGAGGGACTGCTCGCCGGTCGCCAGCAGGTGGGCGCCCGCGGCGGTGGCCGCGGTCGCCGCGCTGCGGATGAGTTCGGCGTTGCGGTCGAGGTCGCCTACGACCGGGTTGTCCTGGGCGAGTGCGATACGAAGCGTCGGCATGGGCCTATTCTTCCGCGCTTCCGTGCCTTACGTCATGTGACTTGCGCGAAGTCCACTTTTTGAGCGGGCGTCAGAAGGAGCGGTAGAGGAGGATGCCGGAGAGCACGAACCCGTAGACGACGATCGAGATGCGCAGGGGCCGCTCGGGGATGCGCTGGAAGACGCGGGCGCCGATGTAGCCGCCGATGAACGTGGCGGGCACGAGGGTGGCGATGGCGAGCCAGTCGACGTCGGCCCAGACGCCGTACATGACGCTGGTGACGATGCCGACGATCATCGTGCAGAAGTTCTTGAGCGCGCCGACCTTCGCGAGCTTCTCGGAGACGCTCATGGCGATGACGGCCATGAGGATGAGGCCGAGCGCGGCGTTGAAGTAGGAGCCGTACAGGCATCCGGCGAAGACGCCCGCGTGGAGCGCGAACGGGTGCAGGGCGCGGCCGCCGTTGAGGGCGGTGACCTTGCGGTTGATCCACGGGCCGATCGCCATGAGCACGGTCGCGGCGAGGACCAGGAACGGCACGATCGTCTCGAACACCGAGTGCGGGGTGTTCAGCAGCAGGAGCGCGCCGCACACGGAGGCGGCGAGCGCGGTGGGGATGAGCAGGAGCGCACGGCGCTTCTGGGGGCGCAGGTTCTCCCGGGACCCGACGGCCGCGGCGGCGTACGCGGGGGCGACGGCGATGCCGTTGGTGGCGTTGGCCTGGAGCGCGGGCACGCCGACGGCCATCAGCGTGGGGTAGGTGATGAGCGACCCGCCGCCGGCGACGGCGTTGAGCCCGCCGCCGAGGAGGCCCGCGACCACCAGTAGGGAGACCTGGAGCAGATTCATGGCCCGGCCAGCGTACGCTTGACCGCTGGGACGAGATGGCCAGGCGGCCGCGGCAGTGACGGGAGACCGTCAGTGTCGAGGAACGTCCGGGCTCCACAGGGCAGGGTGGTCGCTAACGGCGACCCGGGGCGACCCGCGGGACAGTGCCACAGAGAACAGACCGCCAGCTCGACTGGTAAGGGTGAAACGGTGGTGTAAGAGACCACCAGCGCCGCCGGTGACGGCGGCGGCTCGGTAAACCCCACCCGGAGCAAGGTCAAGAGGCGCCGCGAGGCGCTGCGCGAAGGCCACACAGGGCGGCCCGCCCGAACCCGCAAGGGTGCCTTCGCGGGTAGACCGCTTGAGCGCATCGGCAACGGTGCGCCTAGATGGATGGCCGCTCAACGACAGGACCCGGCGTATCGGCCATCTCGTCCCTCATTCTTTGCCCGCGAGGGGCCCGAGTCCGTAGTGGGACAGGAGCTTCGCCGTCGCGCGGGTCATTTCGGGGAGGTCGTCGGCGGGGTGCCAGCCGGCGTCCCACACCTCGTGGCCGTCGACGATGACCTGGGTGGTCTCGGGGTCGCGGACGAGGCGGAAGACGTTGTCGACCCAGCGGCCGTTGGTGTGGACCACGGCGTTCGGCCGCGCGGGGGCCAGCTCTTCGAGGCCCGCCTCGATGCCGGTCTCCTCGTTCAGCTCGCGGCGGGCGCCTTCGATCGGCTGCTCGCGGCGGTTGAGGAGGCCCGCGGGAAGGGACCAGCGCTTGCCGGGGGGCTGCTTGAGCATGAGGAGCCGCGTGCGGTCCTCGTCCATGACGAGGACGACGGAGCCGAGGGTGTAGGTGGGGGTCGCGATCCGCACGATGCGGCGGCGCAACGGGTGCGGGAGGCTGTAGAAGACCGTGCCCACGAAGCGCCGCAGCAGAGGCGCTTTCCGGCGCCGCACAGAGGGAGTCACGCCCACACCCTACAGACGCGCGAAAGGCCCGGAGCGTGGCGCTCCGGGCCTTTCAACGCGTGTTCGCTACTGCGGGCCGAGCTTGCGCGTGCCCGTGTAGTACTCGTAGGTGAGGCCGCCGACGGCGAAGAGCACCGCGACGATCCCGGCGGTGATGAGCCACACGAGCCAGAAGACGAGGCCGAGGCCGGTGAGGACCGCGGCGAGCGCCAGGCCCAGGGGCCAGTAGGAGCCGGGGCTGAAGAAGCCGACCTCGCCCGCGACGTCGGAGATCTCGCCGTCGGGGCGGTCCTCCGGGCGCGGGTCGATGCGGCGGGAGATCACCCAGAACACGAGCCAGACCATGCCGGTCAGCAGGCCCGAGAAGATGAGGGCGATAGTGCCGACCCACTCGACCTGGCCCGGGTGCCCGTAGGCGGGGTTCTCGTTGAGGTGGGTCCAGTAGCCGTATCCGGCCGCGAAGATGAACATCGTCACGGCCACGATCGCGAACAGCTTGTTCTCGGTCTTCATCGCTGGTCCCCTAGCTCGCTTCGCCGGTGGCCGGGTCGGTGTTGAACGGGTGCGTCTCGGTCGCGTACGGGGCCTGGCCGATGAGTTCGAGGGCCTCGGGGGTGGTCATCCCCTCGACGCGGGCGTTCACGAAGGTCTCGTAGTCCTCCGGGGAGACGACGCGCATCTCGAAGTTCATGAAGGCGTGGTAGGCGCCGCAGAGCTCGGCGCAGCGGCCCACGAAGGTGCCCTCGGAGTTGAAGTCGACCTCCCAGCGGGTGGTCTGCGCTTCGCTGCCGGGGATGAGGTCGCGCTTGAAGAGCAGGTCGGGGACCCAGAAGGAGTGGATGACGTCTTCGGCGTTGCCGACGAAGCGCACGTCGTCCTGGTTGGGGACCACGATGATCGGGATGTAGTCCGAGTCGCCGGTCTCGGTGACGGGCTGGCCGTCGGCGCCGGTGAGGGCCTCGCAATTCTCGTCGGTGTACGTGAACTGCCAGTTCCACTTGAAGGCGGTGACCTCGGTGCAGGCGGTCGGCTGGTCGCTCAGCTCGGTGACGTTGTCCTGCACGACGACCGTGTAGTAGAAGAGGATGCCGATGAGCACGAACGGCAGGGCCGTGAAGGTCAGCTCGGCGGGGAGGTTGTACTTGGTCTGGCGGGGCAGCTCGGTGTCGCTGTCCTTCTTCTTGTAGGCGGCGACGCACCAGAAGATCAGGCCCCACACGATGACGCCGACCACGAGGGCCGCGATCGTGGAGCCGATCCAGAGGTCGAACATCTGCTCGGACTGCGTGGTGGGGCGAGTCCGGGGCCAGCCCAGGTAGAAGGCGTCGTCAAGGCTGCAGCCCGCGAGGACGATTGGGAGCAGCGCGGCGATCCCGGTGAGACCTATCGCGCGGCGGGCTCGGCCGCGACGTTCTCGGGACGGTTTTCCGACCACCTGTCTCATGCCTTTCTCAGCGCTCGGCTCCGCGTCCGCCGCCGGGCAGGCGACATGGCACGGACTTGACGGCAAGAGCCTACTGCTTGGCTCGTGAAGCGGGGCGCAAGGGGTTGGGTTCGGGTCCGGGTGTCTTCTAGATTGGAACGGTGACCGAGACCTACTTCGACGGCGCGACCGCCCAGCCGCCCCATCCGGCGGCCCGCGACGCCTATGCTGCGGCTTTGTCGGAGGGCTGGGCGGGGCCCGGCAGACTGTACACATTGGGCCGCCGGTCCCGGATGCTGCTGGAGGCGGCGCGCCAGTCGGCGGCGGCCTCGCTCGGGGTGGGTGCCGATGAGGTCACTTTCACATCGAGTGGGACACAGGCCGTGCACGCCGGGGTACTCGGCGTCATCGCGGCCCGCAGCGATCCCGGTCCGCTCGTCCACAGCGCGGTCGAGCACTCCTCGGTGCTGCACGCGGCCCAGTGGCACGAGGCGCGCGGCGGGAAGGTCCAGGTGGTCCCGGTGGACCGGCTCGGCCGGGTCGACCCGGACCCGCTCGCGGCGATCGAAGGGACAGCCGACGGCGACGCCTCGGTGCTGGCCGTGCAGTCGGCGAACCACGAGGTCGGGACCCGGCAGCCGGTCGCGGCGATCGCGGCGAACGCGCAGGGCGTGCCGCTCGTGGTGGACGCGGCCGCGAGCCTGCCGTGGGAGCCGGTGCCCGCGGGCTGGTCGGTGCTGGCGGCCAGCGCGCGGAAGTGGGGCGGCCTGTCGGGGGCCGGGATCCTGGTGGTGCGCAGCGGGGTGCGCTGGCGCAACCCGTTCCCCGGGGAGGACTCCTCGATCCGGGAGGCCCTCGGTGAAGTGGACGTGGCGGCGGCGGTGGCCGCGGCGGCGTCACTGCGGGCGGTGGTCGCGGAGCGGGAGGATTTGTCGGCGCGGATGCGGGTGCTGACGGACCGGATCAGGGAGCACATCGCCGAGACCGTGCCCGAGGTGGAGCTGCCGGGCGATCCGGTGGACCGGCTGCCGCACATCGTCACGTTCTCGTGCCTGGGGGTGGACGGGGAGGTGCTGCTGACGGAGTTGAACCGGGCGGGGTTCGCGGTGTCGTCGGGGTCGGCGTGCGCGTCGACGCGGCTGCGGCCTTCGCACGTGCTCCAGGCGATGGGGGTGCTGTCGCACGGGAACGTGCGGGTGTCGCTGCACCGGGAGTCGACGGAGGCGGAGGTGGAGCGGTTCCTGGAGGTGCTGCCGGGGATCGTGGAGTCGATCCGGCGCCTCGCAAGGTGATCGGGACCTAAGTCCTAAGACGACCGGGATCACGGGGCGACCCGTGCGGCTTTCTATTGCAAAGGACTTGCAGTTGTGAAACGGTTGCAACAACGTTCGACTGCCGCGATAGAGAGAGGCGACGATGACCGTCTACACGCTTCCGGACCTGCCCTACGACTACGGCTCGCTGGAGCCGCACATCAACGGGTACATCCTCGAACTGCACCACGACAAGCACCATGCGGCGTACGTCAAGGGCGCCAACGACACCCTGGAGCGCATCGAGGAGGCGCGCGACAAGGGCGACTTCACGTCGATCGTGGGCCTTGAGAAGACCCTCGCGTTCAACGTCTCCGGGCACGTGCTGCATTCCCTGTACTGGGAGAACATGAGCCCGGACGGCGGGGACCGCCCGGAGGGGGACCTCGCGGAGGCGATCAACGAGTACTTCGGGTCGTTCGAGGGCTTCCACGGGCAGCTCTCGGCGGCGACGACGCTCGTGCAGGGCTCGGGCTGGGGCGTGCTGTCGTACGAGCCGCTCGCGAAGCGGCTCATCGTGGAGCAGGTCTACGACCACCACGGGAACGTCGCGCAGACCTCGGTGCCGCTGCTGGCGTTCGACGCGTGGGAGCACGCGTACTACCTCCAGTACAAGAACGTGCGCCCCGACTTCGTGAAGGCCATGTGGGAGGTCGTGAACTGGCGCGACGTGGCCGCCCGCTACGAGGCGGCGAAGGCCGCTTAGGCACCGTTCTCCGGGCCGTCCGCCGCACCCCCCGTTGCGGCCGGGCGGCCCGGTCCCGTCGTCAGAAGGGGAAGTCGGTGGTCTCGTCCTCGGCGCGGGCCTTCATGTGCCCGGCGAGGAGGAGGACCATGATGAGCGGCAGGCCCGCCGCGGCGGCGAGGAGCGGGAGCTGGTCGGCGGGGCCGAACCAGGACGGGGCGGCGTCCTTGAGCAGGGCGGTCAGCTCGTAGCTGGCCCAGTCGCCGAGCGGGAGGTCGCCCGCGAGCTTCTGCACCCCGAACCAGGCGATGATGGCCGTGCCCGCGGCACTGAGCACCCCGGTCGCGTGGACCGACCACTGGGGACCGAAGCGGATGGCGACGGCCAAGGCGGCGAACAGGACCGCGATGGCGAGGTAGGCGACGGCGGAGTCGGTGAACCGGAACCGCACGATCTCGTCGAGGTGCAGGAGGTAGAGCTCCACGAAGTCGTCGCCGCGGGCGCGCAGGGCCTCGGCGGCCCCGGCGCGGGCCTCGGTCGCCGCGATCCACACCGCGGCCGCGCAGACCAGCGAGACGGCGGCCACCGCCGAGGTCGTCAGGAAGGCCGCCCGCGAGCGGCGCGGGGCGGGGTCCGGGAGCCCGGTCAGCGGTCGGAACAAGGGAGTCTCCGATCATCGAGTGATATCCCATCCTACGAGGTCCCACCCTCCCGGGCCAGCTCGCTCCGGGCGGCGCGCCTCGCCCGGGCGCGCCGCGGCCGGTAGCCTTGGGCACGAGGCCCCTCCTTCCCCACCGGAACCACGTAGAACGGCACCCCAGTGACCCCTGAACACCTCCGCGACGCCGCCGGGATCGCGGCCGTCTTCGGCTTCTTCGCCATGAGCTGGTTCGGCTGGGCCCAGGAGAAGCCGCCCGCGTCGTGGCTGTGGCCCTTGCGGACCGGTTCGATCCTCAGTGGACTCTGCGCCGTCGCGGGCGGGCTCCTCCTGTGGCGGCACTGGGACGACGGCTCGGTCATCGACGCGAGCGTCGGCCCCGCGTTCGGCATCGTCGTCGGCATCGAGTTCGCCGCCGCCGGCATCGGCGCCGCGTTCCTCGCGATCCGGAAGAAGGCCCACCTGATGTCCGCGTGGATCGCCTTCGTCGTCGGCGTCCACCTGTTCCCCGTCGCGGTCCTCCTGGAAGTCCCCTGGCTCCACGTCCCGGCCGCCCTCGTGACGATCGCCGCGGCCGCCGCCCCGTTCATCGCCCGCAGGCGCGGCCTCCTCGTCTCGGCCGTCGTCGGCGCCACCACCGGCCCCGTCCTCCTCGTCTCCGCCCTCGCCTCCCTCACCGACTCCCTGACCCGCTGAACCGGGCCCGCCCGCGCGGGCGCGGGCCTACGCTGGGCCGATGGGCGAACCGCTTGCACCGCGACCAGACGACTGCCCCAACGCGCTCGACGCGCAGGGGCGGAAGACCGGCCTGTGGTCGGACCGGGACCAGCACGGCGGCCACATGGTCGGCGAGTACGGGGACGGCCGCCGCCAAGGCGTCTGGCGCCACTACAGCGACGACGGGCGGCTGCGCTCCGAAGGGCCGTTCCAGGACGGCCTCGTCACCGGGAACTGGACCTGGTGGCGCGCCAACGGCGAGCTCCTCCAGCGCGGCGGCTTCGACGACGCCGAGGCCAAGCACGGCCTCTGGGAGCGGTGGACCGCCGAGGGCGCACCGCTCGACCGCGGCGAATACGACCACGGCCGCAAGACCGGCGAGTGGACCGCGTTCCACCCCGACGGGTCCGTGCGCAAGGCCACCAGGCACCGGCTCCGCAAGTGAGCGTTAGCCTCACGTGATGAGGGTTCTGCATCTTTCGGACACGCACCTGACCGGCGACGGCTCACCGCACCGCACCGGCGTCGACGCCGCCGAGGCCCTCACCGGCCTCCTCGCCGACCTCGAAGCACTGCAACGCATCGACCTCGTCGTCGTCACCGGCGACATCGCCGACGACGGCTCCCAGGGCGCCTACCGGCTCGCCCGCGACCTCATCGGCGCCTACGCCGCCGACCGCGGCGCACCCGTCCTCTTCACCACCGGCAACGCCGACGACCGCGCGAACTTCACCGCCGTCCTCGGCAGCGGCCACCTCGGCCCCTCCGCGCGCCCCTGCGCGGTCGACGCCATCGACGGCCCCGACCGGGCCGCCGCCACCGCGCTCGACGGCATCCGGTTCATCACCCTCGACACACTCGTCCCCGGGAAGGTCCACGGCCGCATCGGCCCCGAGCAGCTCGCCTGGCTCCGCGGCCTCCTCGCCGCCCCCGCCCCGCGCGGCACCGTCCTCGCCTTCCACCACCCGCCCATCCGGTTCCCCAACGCCGTCCAGGAACCGCCCAAGCTCATCAACCCCGCCGACCTCGCCGAAGCCATCCACGGCACCGACGTCCACGTGGTCCTCACCGGCCACTACCACCTCCAGCTCGCCGGAAGGCTCGGCGCCGCCATGGTCTGGACCGGCCCCGCCGTCGTCAACCGCCGCGACCTCTCCTGCGGCGACGAGGCCGTCAGGTACGTCAGCGGCTCCGCGGCCACCCTCATCGACCTCGCCGACCCGGCCGCACCCGTCTTCCACACCCTCCAAGCGGGCACCACGATCGCCGAGATCGGCGGAGACGAGCTTCAGAAAGCCTTGCAGGGCACCAGCCCCGAGGACTGAAAGCAGGGCGGGAGGCCGGACCGGGGGGAACCGGCCTCCCGCCCCGCCGCGGGCTACTTCACCGCGTGCGTGACGTCGCGTTCCTCGGCGTAGAAGCACGCCGTCGGGTGGGTGCCCTCATCGCCGACGTCGAGGGTCGGGACCTCCTCCGCGCAGTGGTCGGTCGCCTTCCAGCAGCGGGTGCGGAAGCGGCAGCCCGAGGGCGGGTCGATCGGCGACGGGACGTCACCCTGGAGGACGATCTCGTCCCGCTGGCCCCGCAGGTCCGGGTCCGGCACGGGGACCGCCGACAGCAGCGCCTGCGTGTACGGATGGCGCGGACTGTCGTAGATCTCCGGACCCGTGCCCCGCTCGACCACCTTCCCCAGGTACATGACCGCGACCTCGTCGGCGATGTGCCGCACCACCGACAGGTCGTGCGCGATGAACACGTACGCCAGGCCCAACTCGTTCTGAAGCCGCTCAAGCAGGTTGATCACCTGCCCCTGGATCGACACGTCCAAAGCGGACACCGGCTCGTCGCACACCAGCACCTGCGGGCGCAGCGCGAGCGCCCGCGCGATCCCGATCCTCTGACGTTGACCGCCCGAGAACTGGTGCGGGTACCGGTTGACGTGGTCCGGACTCAGCCCGACCATGTCCAGCAGCTCCTTCACCTCGTTCGCCCGCTTCGCCCGCGGCACCACCTCAGGGTGGATCTCGAACGGCTCCCTCACGATGTCGCCCACCGTCAGGCGCGGGTTCAGCGACGTGTACGGGTCCTGGAACACCAGCTGGATGTCCCGCCGGAACGGCCGGATGCGCCGGTTCGACAGGTTCCCGATCTCCTTGCCCAGCAACTTGATCGAACCCGACGTCGGCGCCTCCAGACCCACCAGGAGCTTCGCGAGCGTCGACTTCCCGCACCCCGACTCCCCCACCACGCCCAGGGTCTTCCCCGGGTACAGCTTCAAGTCCACGCCGTCCACCGCCTGCACGTGCCCGACCGTGCGCTTGACGACCAGGCCCCGCTGGATCGGGAAGTGCTTCACGAGGTCCCGCGCCTCCAGGACCGGGTCCACGCCCAGATCCGCCTGTCCCAGTTCAGCGTTCATCGGTGTAGACCTCCTCGGCGAAGTGGCAGCGGGCCCCGTGGGACTCCGCGGGCTCGACCCACGGCGGCACCTCGGTCTTGCACTTGTCCTCCGCGGCGAAGCACCGCGGATGGAACGGGCAGCCGCCCGGCAGCCGCGCCGGATTCGGCGGCAGCCCGCCGATCACCTCCAGCTCCTGCCCGACAGTGTCCACGCGCGGGATCGCACGCAGCAGCGCCTTCGTGTACGGGTGCGCCGGCCGCTTGAACGCGTCCCGGATGCCCGCCCGCTCGACCACCTCCCCCGCGTACATGACCGCCACCTCGTCCGCCACGTCGGCGACCACGCCGAGGTCGTGCGTGATGAGGATCAGGCCCATGCGCCGCTCGGTCTGGATGCTCTTGAGCAGCCGCATGATCTGCGCCTGCACCGTGACATCCAGCGCCGTGGTCGGCTCGTCGGCGATGAGCACCTCCGGGTCGAGCGCGAGCGCCATCGCGATCATCACGCGCTGGCGCATGCCCCCGGAGAACTGGTGCGGGTAGTGCCCGACCCGGTTCTTCGCGTCGGGGATGCCGACCTGGTCGAGCAGCTCGATCGCCTTGAGGCGCGCGTCCTTGCGGCTGGTGCCGCGGTGGACGCGGAACAGCTCGCCGATCTGGAAGCCGACCGACCACAGGGGATTCAGTGCCGACAGGGCGTCCTGGAAGACGATCGCGATGTGGTTGCCGCGCACCGACCTGCGGGCCTCCTCGTTCTGCTCCAGGAGGTCCACGCCGTGGAGGCGCACGGCCCCGCGGGTGATCTTCGCGGGCGGGGTGTCGAGGATGCCCATGATCGCCTGGGAGGTCACGGACTTGCCGGAGCCGGACTCGCCGACGACGGCGAGCGTGCGGCCCTGCTCCAGCGTGAAGCTCGCGCCGCGCACCGCGGGGATGCGCTCGCCGCGCACCCGGAACTCCACGTGCAGGTCGTCCACTTCGAGCAGCGGGGAGTTGAAGTCGGCGCCCGGGAGGGTGTCGCCGATGACGCGTACGGTCTCTGCCACCGCTTTCACCTCAGTTTCGGGTCGAGGGCGTCGCGCAGCGCGTCCCCGAAGGTCGCGAACGCGAACACGGTCAGGACGAGCATCCCCAGCGGCCAGGCGAACAGGTAGACGTACCCGCCGCCCGCCCACTCGGTGCCCTTGGACAGCAGCACGCCCCAGGAGGTCGCGGGCGGCTGGACCCCGATGCCGAGGACCGCCAGCGCCGCCTCGGTGACGATGATGCCGCCGATGGTGGTGGGCACGACGGCCGTGACCGGGACGATCGCGTTCGGCAGGATGTGCTTGAACATGATCCGCCGGTCGCTCGCGCCGAGGCACTTGGCGGCCACCACGTAGTCGAGGTTCTTCGTCTCCAATGTGGCCGCCCGCGTGTAGCGGCAGAACTCCATCCATCCGAACAGCGAGAGGGCGAGGAACGGCACGGCGATCGTCTCTATCAGCGTGTCCGTCGAGACGCGGCCGCGGAACAGGCTCAGGATCAGGACCGCGCCCATGAGCATGGGGATCACGATGAACACGTCGAGGGCGCGGGAGATGACCGTGTCGGCCCAGCCCCCGTAGAACCCCGCGAGGATGCCCAGGACCAGGCCCACCACGACCGACGCGACGATGACGCTCAGCGCCAGCGCGATCGTGGGGCGGGTGCCGTGGACGAGGGTCGCGGCGAAGTCGCAGCCGAACGCGTCCGTCCCCAGCGGATGCTCGCCGGAGAACCACCGGTCGGGCCGCAGCTTGGCGTCGCGGCCGAAGCAGACCGTGGGGTCCTGGTCGGTGAACAGGCCCGGGAACGCGGCCATCGTGAACACGAATAGCAGCACCACGGTCGCGACGATGACGTCGGGGCGCTTGCGCATGGTGCGGAAGGCGTCCGACCAGAGGGACGCCTGCCGCTCGGCGGCCGGTGTCGGGGCGGTCAGCTCACTCATAGCGGATCCTCGGGTCGAGTGCGGCGTAGAGGAGGTCGACGATCAGGCTCACGAAGACCACGACGACCGCCGAGACCGTGAGGCCGACGATGACGAGGTTGCCCTCCTGGCGCTGCACCGCCTGGAAGATCATGCGGCCCATGCCCGGGATGCCCATGACGCCCTCGGTGAGGACGGCGCCGGAGAGCATGAACGCGAACAGGAACCCGATGCCGGTGACGATCGGGATCAGCGAGTTGCGGATGACGTGCACGATCGTGATGCGCATCGGCTTGAGGCCCTTGGCCTTCGCGGTCCGCACGAAGTCCGAGCCGAGGTTCTCCAGCTGGCTGGCGCGGATGAGGCGGGTCATGGAGGCGAGGCCGACGGTGCCCACGATGATGCCCGGGATGATGATCGTCGTCCACGGGTAGTCGGGGTTGTAGTTGGGTCTGAACACCTGGCCCATGAACGACTCGGTGCCCCAGATGTCCCTGGCCCACCGCGTGAGCGGGACCGCCACGATGTACACGTAGGACAGCAGGATGAGGAACACCGGGATCGAGTCGGCGAGGATCGTGGTGCCGCGCACGGTGTGGTCGATGAACTTGCCGCGGTGGCGGGCGGCCCAGGTGCCGAGCACCATCGAGACGACCACCAGGGTGATCGTCGCGAAGATGAACAGCCGCAGGGTGTTCGGGATGTAGATGCCGAGGAGCTGGCCGACGTCCCGGTTCCCGTTCAGGGTGGTGCCGAAGTCGCCCTGCACGAAGTTCTGGAGGCGGTCGACGAACGGCGACAGGCACGGGTCGCCCACGCGCTCATAGCATTTGTTGTCGAGGCCGTAGAGGCGCTCGACCTGCGCGAGCATGTTCGGGTCGGGGGTGCGGTCGCCGCCGAAGAACAGCAGCGCCGGGTTGCCCCTGATCTGGACGGACAGGGCGGTCAGGTAGTGGAGCAGGAAGAGCACGATCCCGAGGGTCAGCAGCGCCTGGAGGAGGCGGCGGATCACGTAGCGTCCCATGGTGGTTTCCAATTCCAGAGCCCCCGGGCGGGGCCGGCGCGGCGTGCTCTCGCAGCCGCGCCGGTCCCGCCCGGGCGGTCTTCAGTTGTAGGCGCTACTCGGCGATCGTGACTTCGCGCAGCTCGCAGTCGCCGCCCGGACCGCTGTAGATCGGGTGGACGTACACGTTCTCGAGCCGGTCGGTGTAGAAGTAGTTGAACCGCTCGCCGAACACCGGGACGCTCGGCATGTCGGCGGCGAGGATCGCCTCCGCCTCGGCGTAGAGCGCCACGGCGTCGTCGAGCGTCGCGGCCGCGCCGGCCTCGGCGATCTTCGCGTCGTAGTCGGCGTTGGCCCAGCCCTGGTCGTTGGTGGCCTCGCCGCCGCCGTAGATCGGCTCCAGGTAGTTCTCGTTCAGGTTGTAGTCGGGGCCCCAGCCGGAGCGGAACGGGCCGTCGAGGTTGTGCTCCTCGCGGGTGGCGAGGAACTCGGGGAAGTCGAGCGTCACGAGCTCGTACTGGATGCCCAGGGACTGGGAGATCGAGTCGCCGATGGCGCGGAAGATGTCCACGTTGTCGGCGGCGTCGTTCACCCAGATCTGCATCTTCACGCCCTCGGGCCAGCCGCCGGCCTCTTCGAGGAGCTGGGCCGCGGCCTCGGGGTCGTAGGTGCAGTACTCGCCGCAGGAGTGCGTGCCGCCGCCGAGGATCGAGTCGGGGACCCACTGGTCGAGCGCGTAGAAGCGCTCGGGGCCGACGACGTTCGCGACGCCCTCGCGGTCGATCGCCATCGAGATGGCGCGGCGCAGGTTGACGTCCTGGTACTGCGGGTCGTAGAGCGGGAACGCGAGCATGAGGATCGAGGGGTCGTCCTGCTGGATGTGGCGCGACTCCAGGTCGGGGTCGTTCATGGCGTTCTCGTAGTCGGCCGCGGTCGGGCGGCAGACGTCGATGTCGCCGGTGAGGAAGTCCGCCCAGCAGTCGTCGCCTTCGAGGTAGACCTTCCAGTTGACGGCGTCGATCTGCGCCGGCATGTCGCCCGCGTAGTCCTCCCAGCGGACCGCGGTGCCGCCGGACTCGATGTCGTAGGGCTCCTCGAACATGAAGGGGCCGTTTCCGATCGGCTGGGCCTCGCAGGCTTCGAGGTCGTCCAGGCACGCCTCGGCGACCGGGTAGAACGCCTCGTAGCCGAGCATCGTCGGGAAGCCGATGAACGGCGCCGTCAGCTTGACCTCGATGGTCAGGTCGTCGACGGGGGTCACGCCGGAGAGGTGGGTGGTCTCGATCGGGGCCCACTCGGTGACCTCGGGGTCGGCCCACTGGTCCTCGGGCAGCGGGTCGGGGTTCATCTCCGCGTAGCCCTCGAAGGTCCCGAAGAAGTAGTTGAGCGGCAGCGCGTTCGACGCGTACGCGGTCCGGTCCCAGGAGCGGATGAACGCGTCGGCGTTCACCGGCTCGCCGTTCTGGAAGGTGAGGCCGTCCTTGATCTTGATCGTCCAGACCTGGTTGTCGGGCGAGGTGATGTCCTCGGCCACCAGGTTCTCGGGCTCGCCGGTCTCCCGGTCGTAGTAGACCAGGCCGTCGTAGACGTTCTTGATGATCCGGTAGCCCTCGGACTCGCCGGAGCCGCCCGGGACGAGACTGCGGATCTCACCGATCTGCATGTTGACGGTGCCGCCGCTGGCCCCGCCTTCACCGTCGACGTCGCCTTCGTCGCCGGTACAGGCCGCGGTGGATACCGCGAGACCGGCGACCGCCATGGCGGCCACCGTCATTCGCATTCGTCGCACTGGGAACGCTCCAGAGTGTGAGTGGGTCGTGGGATAACTCACACCATGTCGCACAACACAACAGAATAAAAGAGTGCGTTGTGAAATCGTTACCTGTCGGACGGTAAGCAGAGACCTTGCACGTGCAGTGTGACGCCCGTGTGACCGGCTAAATCCCGCTTTATGAGAGCAGAGTTTCCGTTGCGGGTCGAGAAGACCCGTGAGTTCACTCCGGCAACAGGTAGGCGGACGCCTCGGCCGCCGCGGCGGGGCCGTAGGACTGCTCCAGGCGGTTCACGAAGTCCACCGGGTTGACCGAGTACCCCTGCGGGCCGACCGATTCGAGCGCCAGCGCGGTGAGCTGGCTGCCGACCTCGGAGGCGCGGCGCAGGCTCATGCCCCAGCCGAGCCCGGCGAGGAGCCCGGCGGTGAACGCCTCGACTCCCCCTGCGGGGTCGATGATCTCGCGGGCGCGGGCGAAGGGGACGCGCACGCGGTCCATGTCGTGTCCGGCGATCTCGACGCCGTCCTGGTCCAGTGTGGTCACGCGGACGCGGACGCGCTCCAGGATCTCGTCGTCGGCGAGGCCGGTGGTGGCCTGGAGCAGGTGGTAGCGGTCCTCGCTGGTGACGAGGAACTTGGCGCCGGAGAAGAACTCGACGGCCTCCTCGCCCTCCAGGTCGCCGGGGTCGGCGCTGAACTCCAGGCCGAGGTCGCGGGCCTGGTCGGCGTAGGCGTGCATGGCCTTGGCCTCGGACGGTCCGATGTGGATGAGTCCGAGGGAGCCGCCGCGCTCCATGACCTCGATGAGGTCGAGCTCGTCGCCGCCGAGGACGACGGGGGCCTGCCCGAGGCGGGCGAGGCCGTTGCCGACGGCTTCGGCGGTGGTTCCGGTGACGGCGGTCTTCATGCCTTGCACGACAAGTGCCACTGAGCTGGTCCTCGCATCGGGGACGGGAAGATCGGAAAAGGAAAGCGCGGGACGAAAGCGATGCGTCCGGCGGGGGGCGCCAAGCCTAGCGCACGGCGAAGCCCGGTCGGCGAAAGCGTCCGACCGGGCTGCGCGAGTCTGGCCGGGGGCCTAGTGGAACGAGTCGCCGCAGGCGCAGGAGCCCTGGGCGTTCGGGTTGTCGATGGTGAACCCCTGGGCGTCGATGCGGTCGGCGAAGTCGATGTTCGCGCCGATGAGGTACGGGACGCTCATCTTGTCGACGATGACGCCGAAGCCCTCGTAGTCCTGGACGACGTCGCCGTCGCGCACGTCGGTGTCGAAGTACAGGCCGTAGCGCAGGCCGGAGCAGCCGCCGGGGCTGACCTCGACGCGCAGGCGCAGGCCCTCCTCGCCTTCCTGCTCGATCAGGGCTTTGACCTTGGTGGCCGCGGCTTCGGTGAGCACGACGCCGACCTTGGCGGTGTCCTTGGCGTCGTTCGACTGCTCGGTGTCAGCCTGCTGAGTGGCGCTCACTTGCTACTCCCTTGATGTGTGCGAGACCCGGGTCGACCGGGCCCATTCGACCCGTCAACAGTACCCAACCGCATCAGGCGCGTCCTTATTCCCGTGGCGAAGCCCGGACACAGTCCGCAACACTTCGGAAATGGGTGACGCGATCTCACGGCCGGTGTCCGACGGTACCTATCCGTGCCATTCCCCCGCCACTTTCTCGGCGAGTGCGCTGAGTCCCTCCGCGGGCCGGGCCATGGCCTCCTTCGCGCTGCCGAGGAGTTCGGTGACGGAGTGCACGCCCGCGAGGTCCGGGTGGGCGTCGAGGTCCGAGCGCCCGGCCATGACGAGGCAGGGTCTGCCGTGGGCGGCGGCGCCGGAGGCGACCTCGGCGGCGAGCTTGCCGCGCAGGCTCTGGGCGTCGAAGGAGCCCTCGCCGGTGATGACGAGGTCGGCGGCGGCGATCTTCGCGTCGAGTCCGACGGCGTCGCAGGTGAGGCGGGCTCCGGAGGCGCGGGTGCCGCCGAGGAGGAACAGCGCGAACCCGAGTCCCCCGGCGGCTCCGGCGCCGGGGAGGTTCGCGGCGCCGGGGCGGTCGGCGGCGGCTTCGGCGGTGGCCGCGAAGCGGGCCACGGCCTGTTCGAGGAAGGCGACCTGCTGCGGGTCGGCGCCCTTCTGGGGGCCGAAGACGTGGGCGGCGCCGTGGGGGCCGAGGAGGGGCGAGTCGACGTCGGTGGCGGCGATGAACTCGGCGCCGCGGGTGCGCGGGTGCCATTCGACCGCGGCGGTCTCGGGGAGTCCGATGCCGCCGTAGGGGATCGGGCGCCCGGCGGCGTCGCGGAAGGTGCAGCCGAGGGCGGTGAGCATCCCGGCGCCGGCGTCGGTGGTGGAGGAGCCGCCGAGGCCGACGACGACGCGGCGGGCGCCGTGCTCGACGGCGTGGGAGATGAGGAGTCCCACACCGTAGGTGGTGGCGCCGAGGGGGTCGCGCTCGCCGGGGCCGAGGAGGTGGAGGCCGCAGGCGGCGGCGGACTCGATGTAGGCCGTGTCGCCGTCCAGGAGGTAGTCGGCCTTCGCGGGGCGCCCGAGCGGGTCGCAGACGTCGACGGTGCGGAGTTCGGCGCCGGGCTTGGACCGGGCGAGGACCTCGACGAACCCGGGGCCGCCGTCGGCGAGCGGGAGCGTCTCGGCGGTGTCGCCGGGGCGGGCGCGCAGCCAGCCTGCGGCGACGGCGTCGGCGGCCTCGCCGGCGCTCATGGTTCCGGCGAACTTGTCGGGGGCTATGAGGATGCGCACACCTAGAGGGTAGTGGATGACGTGAACGATGCGGTAACCGCTTTCCGGAGTTCACATCGCGGATTCGAGCAGACCGAGGAAGGCTCGGAAAGGTCTAGGATTGCGGCCATGACGGGCTTCACTGAACCTGCGAACACCCAGACCGCGCTCCTGCTCCTCGGCCGCGGCTCCGACGCCGGGTCCGAGCGCGGCGTCGACTGCCCCGGCGAGCTGCCCGCGCCCTCCGACCCCGACCTGGTCGCGCGCGCGAAGGCCGCGAAGGAGGCGCTGGGCGGCAACGTCTTCGTCCTGGGCCACCACTACCAGCGCGACGAGGTGATCCAGTTCGCCGACGTCACCGGCGACTCGTTCAAGCTCGCGCAGCAGGCGGCGGCGCGGCCGGACGCGGAGTACATCGTGTTCTGCGGCGTCCACTTCATGGCCGAGAGCGCCGACATCCTCACCGGCGACCACCAGCAGGTCGTCCTCCCCGACATGGCCGCGGGCTGCTCCATGGCCGACATGGCGACCGCGTCCCAGGTCGAGCAGTGCTGGGAGGACCTCCAGCGCGTCGGCATCGCGGACGTCACGGTCCCGGTCACCTACATGAACTCCACGGCCGCGATCAAGGGCTTCGTGGGCCGCGAGGGCGGCCTGGTCTGCACCTCCTCGAACGCCGAGCGGGCCCTGCGCTGGGCCTACGACCACGGCGAGAAGGTCCTGTTCCTGCCCGACCAGCACCTGGGCCGCAACACGATGGTCCGCGACATGGGCTACTCGCTCGACGACTGCGTGCTCTACAACCCGCACAAGCCGAACGGCGGCCTCACCGACGACGAGCTGCGGAACGCGAAGATCATCCTGTGGAAGGGCCACTGCTCGGTCCACGGCCGGTTCACCCTCGAATGCGTCGAGGAGATGCGCCGCGTCGACCCCGACGTGAACATCCTCGTCCACCCCGAGTGCAAGCACGAGGTCGTCGAGGCCGCCGACTACGTCGGCTCGACCGAGTACATCATCAAGCTGCTCGAAGCGGCCGAGCCCGGCTCCTCGTGGGCCATCGGCACCGAGCTGAACCTGGTGCGGCGCTTGGCGAACCGCTTCCCGGACAAGAAGATCTCGTTCCTGGACAAGACGGTCTGCTACTGCTCCACCATGAACCGCATCGACCTGCCGCACCTGGTGTGGGCGCTCGAAGAGCTCGTGGCCGGGCGCGTGCCCAACGTCATCACCGTGGACGAGCAGACCGCCGTCTACGCGCGCGAGGCGCTCGACCGGATGCTCGCACTGCCGTAGCCCCGAGGCCCGGAGTCGTTCGCCACAAGTGGGCCACGAGGTGAACGATTCCGGGCCCCTCGAACGTGTAGTCATGGAGGCCGCGGGTGCGCATGATCACCGAGGGTTATCCGGCTACCTGGGCGTTTTCCATGTGGCTATTCCGTTATCGTTGGTCCGCCAAGTCGTTTTCCGGTGAACGAGACGTCTCCGCGAGACGGCCGTCGCATTGACGCTTCCCGGCTTCCGAGACCAGTACTCCCTTCCATCCGAGGAGATCTGTTGAGCAGCACCGACGCCACCCCCGAAGACATGCTGATCATCCACGGCGGCACCCCCCTCGAAGGGGAGGTGACCGTCCGCGGGGCGAAGAACCTCGTGTCCAAGGCGATGGTCGCCGCCCTCCTGGGGACGTCGCCGTCGGTCCTGCGCTCGGTGCCCGCGATCCGCGACGTCGAGGTCGTCACCGGCCTGCTGCGCGTCCACGGCGTCGACGTCGAGCTCGACGGGGACACGCTCTACATGGACCCCACCTCGGTCGAGTCCGCCGGCGTCGAGGAGATCAACGTCCACGCCGGGACCAGCCGCATCCCGATCCTCCTGTGCGGGCCGCTCCTGCACCGCCTCGGCCGCGCGTTCATCCCCGACCTCGGGGGCTGCAACATCGGTGGCCGCCCCATCGACTTCCACCTCGACGCGCTCCGCCAGTTCGGCGCCGTCGTCGAGAAGGACGCCTCCGGCACCCACCTGTCCGCCCCGAACGGCCTCCACGGCATCCGCTACGAGCTGGAGTACCCGTCGGTCGGCGCCACCGAGCAGGTCCTGCTCACCGCCGTCATGGCGAAGGGCACCACCGAGCTGCGCAACGCCGCGATCGAGCCCGAGATCGTCGACCTGATCTGCATCCTCCAGAAGATGGGCGCGATCATCAAGGTCCACACCAACCGGGTGATCGAGATCGTCGGCGTCGACGAGCTCAAGGGCTACCGGCACCGCGCGCTCCCCGACCGCATCGAGGCCGCGTCGTGGGCCTCCGCGGCGCTCGCCACCGAGGGCAGCGTGTTCGTGCGCGGCGCCCAGCAGGCCGACATGATGACGTTCCTCAACGTGTTCCGCTCCATCGGCGGCGCCTACGAGGTGGACGACGACCCGAACGAGGGCGGCATCCGCTTCTGGCACCCGGGCACGCCCCTCAAGCCGGTGGCCCTGGAGACCGACGTCCACCCCGGGCTCATGACCGACTGGCAGCAGCCGATCGTGGTCGCGCTGACCCAGGCCGACGGCCTGTCGATCATGCACGAGACCGTGTACGAGAACCGCTTCGGCTACACCTCGGAGCTGCGCCGCATGGGCGCCAACATCGAGCTGTACTCCGACTGCCTCGGCGGCACCCCGTGCCGCTGGGGCCGCCGCAACTACCTGCACTCGGCCGTCATCGCCGGGCCCTCGAAGCTCCACGCCGCCGACCTCCAGATCCCCGACCTGCGCGCGGGCTTCAGCCACCTCATCGCGGCCATGGCCGCCGAGGGCACCTCCCGCGTCTACGGCGTCGACCGCTACATCTCCCGCGGCTACGAGAACTTCGAGGAGAAGCTCCTCGGCCTCGGCGCGAAGATCGAGCGGCCTGTCACGAAATAGGCGGTGTTCGGGACGTAGGTATGCTTGCAGGACCACCGCCCGCAGCGAGTTGAGGAAGGCCGATCGTCCGTGGCCAAGAAGTCCGTTCAGGCAGCACCCGAAACCGAGGAACCGAAGCCGGTTTCGGCCACGGACAAGAAGGGGAAGGCCACGCCCAAGCGGCCCAACCAGTCGAAGGCCCGCCCCCCGGTGAACCCGCCGCTCACGAACAAGGAGAAGCGGGAGGCCGCGAAGAAGTCCGGCCCGCTCACCAAGGAGCAGAAGAAGCAGGCCCGCGAGGACGTCAGGGCCGAGCGGGCCCGCATCGCCGAGGGCCAGTGGAAGGGCGACCCGCTCTTCGACAAGTACCACCTCCCCCGCGACCGCGGGGCCGAGCGGCTGCTCGTGCGCGACATCGTGGACGCCCGCTGGTCCATCGGCCAGTACTACATGTTCGCCGCGTTCGCGATCCTCATCCTCTCCACCGGCTCGGTCCAGCTCCAGAGCTACCTGTTCATCGCGCTCCTGGTCCTCACCGGCGCGATCGTCGTCGAGTCGGTGTTCCTCACCCGCAAGGTCAAGCGCATCGTCCAGAAGCGCTTCCCGAAGACGACGCAGCGCACGGCCGGGCTGAACTGGTACGCGATCCAGCGGAGCATCATGCCCCGCTCGATGCGCAACCCGCGCGCCCGCATGAGCTACAAGGCCACCGAGGACGACCTCGGCAAGATCGTCAAATGACCAGGCGGGGCCGCCCGGCCCCGCAACCACGAAGCGATCGCGCCCGGGGTCGCTCGACTGTCCCTCCCCGGTCCCGATGGCTTACCCTCGATACTGACGTAGCCCTCTCTGACCCCGGAAAGTAGTCAACGTGGTTGATGTCGCGGCGGACTTGCGGGCGGGGCTGTTCCGCGCCCTCGGCCCACTCGATCGCGCCACCATGCGCCACGCCATCGCCGACACCGTCGCCCTCCAGCAGATCCGCGAGGAGGCCACGCTCCGGCTCGCCCGGCACGCCGCCGAGGCCGACCAGTCGCGGCTCCTCGGGGTGCGGGCCGTCATCCTCCGCGTGCTCGGCGACTTCGACGGCGCCGAGGTCGACGCCGCCGCGGCCGTCAAGTACGCCGAGGCCGTCGGCGCCGACCTGCTCCTGGCCCCCGCCCGCGCCCGCCTCGCCCAGATCCTGCGCGTGCGCGGCCGCTATGAGGAGGCCGACCAGCTGTTCGCGCTCGCCGAGGCCGGGGAGCTGCCACGGACCCTCACCGGGGCCGTCCGCGCCTACGCCGGGCTCTCGTGCATCGCGCAGGGCCGCATCACCGAGTCCCTCATCCACGTCCAGCGCGCCTCCGAGCAGAACCCGCACGGCTTCGTCATGCAGATCGTGGAGACCGCGCTCAGCCTCATCGAGGAGCACGCCGCGAAGTACGGGTTCGGCGCGCCCCCGCGCGGCTGGGCCGAGCGGGCCGGGCACCCCGCCCCCGAGCGGTTCCAGGACCCCCAGACCGGCCGCTTCGGGTACCTCGGGCACGACGGGCGGCCCGTCGTGCAGGCCGCGTTCAGCCAGGCCGGGGACTTCCGCGGCGGCGTCGCCGCCGTCTGCCAGGCCGACTGGGGCGCCATCGACCGCAACGGGACGGTCGTGGTCCCGATGCTCTACGGGTCCATGGAGACCCCCACCGCCGACGGGCGCACCGTCACCGGGTTCGTCAACGGCGTCGCCGTCGCCGCCCAGCGCGGCCGCGTCATCGTCGTCCACAAGACCGGCCGGGTCGTCGTCCCCCCGCGCTACCAGCGCGTCGAGGTCCACCCCGCCGGGTTCCTCGTCACCGACGGGTACTCGTGGGGCGCACTCGGGTTCGACGGCAACGAGCTCATGCCCGTGCGCTCCGACCGGGCCGAGTCGCTGCGGCACCTCGACGCAGCCGTGTCCATCGACGACGGGCCGCTCTAGCCCCCGCTGTGATCGCGGTTGCCTTTGCGGCTAGCCGCACGGCAGGTAGGCTCTGTACCCATGGAATTCCGTCATCTCGGCCGCTCTGGCCTCGTTATCTCCGAACTCGTCTACGGCAACTGGATCACCCACGGCGGGCAGGTGGAGGAGGACGCCGCGATCGCGTGCGTGAACGCCGCCCTCGAAGCCGGGATCACCACCTTCGACACCGCCGACGTGTACGCGCAGGGCGCCGCTGAAGAGGTCATCGGCCGGGCGCTGAAGGACCAGCGCCGCGACGGCATCGAGATCTTCACCAAGGTCTACTGGCCGATGGGCCCTGGCAAGAACGACCGCGGCCTCTCCGCGAAGCACATCAAGGAGTCGATCAACAACTCCCTGACGCGCCTCCAGACCGACCGCGTGGAGCTGTACCAGGCGCACCGCTGGGACGTGGAGACCCCGCTTGAGGAGACCATGCAGGCGTTCGCCGACGTGGTCCACTCCGGCAAGGCCCACTACATCGGCGTGTCCGAGTGGAACGCCGAGCAGATCCGCGCCGCGGCCGCGCTCGCCAAGGAACTGAAGATCCAGCTCGTGTCCTCGCAGCCGCAGTACTCGCTGCTGTGGCGGGTCATCGAGGAGGAGGTCGTCCCGGCCTCCGAGGAGCTGGGCATCGGCCAGATCGTCTGGTCGCCCCTCGCGGGCGGCGTGCTGTCGGGCAAGTACAAGCCGGGCCAGGCGGCCCCCGCGGGCTCGCGCGGCGCCGACCCGAAGTTCGGGCGGTTCGTCGAGGGCTGGCTCAAGGACGACGTCCTGGAGCGCGTGCAGCAGCTCGGCCCGATCGCCGAGGAGCTGGGCCTGACCATCGCGCAGCTGTCGCTCGCGTGGGTCCTCCAGAACTCGAACGTGTCCGCGGCGATCATCGGCGCGACCCGTCCCGAGCAGGTCGTGGAGAACGTCAAGGCCGTCGGCGTGAAGCTGCCCGAGGACGTCTACGCGAAGATCAACGAGCTGTTCGCGCCGGTGTCGGTCACCGACCCGAAGGAGACGACGGCGCCGAACCCGCGCGCGTGATCGCCTTCTGAACGAGCTGGGGATCGGCCGCATCGAACCATTCGATGCGGCCGTCCCTTTTGAACCAGGAGCGCTGGCGGCGCACGAAGCGGCGGGTGCCCTGCGCGGTCAGCCGGAACGCCTCGTCCTCGCCGTACTCGCCGGCGAAGTGGGCGAGGACCTGCTGGTAGCCGAGGGCGCGGGAGGCGGTGCGGCCCTCGCGCAGGCCCTTCGCTTCGAGGTCGCGGACCTCGGCGAGGAGTCCCGCGTCCCACATGGTCCGCACGCGGCGCTCGATGCGCTCGTCGAGGAGGGCCGTGTCGAGGTCGACGCCGATGCGGACGGCGTCGAAGTGGGCTTTCGGCTCGGGGAGCGAGGCGGTGAAGGAGCCGGTGAGCTCCACGACTTCGAGGGCGCGCACGACGCGGCGCCCGTTCGAGGGCAGGATCGCCTTCGCGGCCTCGGGGTCGCGGGCCTTGAGGCGCTCCCAGAGGGCGGCGGAGCCGTCGCGTTCGAGGTCGGCTTCGAGGCGGGCGCGGATCTCGGGGTCGGTGCCGGGGAAGTCCATCTCGTCGAGCGCGGCCTGCACGTAGAGGCCGGAGCCGCCGACGAGGATCGGCCGGTTGCCGCGGGCGCGGATCGCGTCGATCGCCTCGCGGGCGAGGCGCTGGTACCCGGCGACGTCGGCCGCCTCGGTGACGTCGAGGACGTCGAACACGTGGTGGGGGACGCCGCGGCGCTCGGCCGCGGTGATCTTCGCGGTGCCGATGTCCATGCCGCGGTACAGCTGCATCGAGTCGGCGTTGACGACCTCGCCGCCCAGGGCCTCGGCGAGCGCGACCGACAGGGCGGTCTTCCCGGCCGCGGTGGGGCCTACGACGGCGATCACCGGCGGTTGTAGGGTTGGGTTGCCGCCGACTACGCTCCTCAATTGAATGACCCCCTCGGTTCGCGCGGCCCCCACCCGGCTGGCGGCGACCCGCCGACCACCGTAAGGTACGGGAAATACGTCCCTAAGTTCGTGTGAAGGATTTGAGATTACCGCGATGAGTGACCTCGGAGACTGGACCAGCTTCGGCCGCATCGACGCCGACGGCACGGTCTATGTGAAGACCTCGTCGGGCGAGCGCGCGGTCGGCTCCTGGCAGGCCGGCTCCACCGATGAGGGCCTCGCGCACTTCGCGCGCAAGTACGCCGACCTGGTGGTCGAGGTCGATCTCATCGCCGCCCGCCTGAACTCGGAGTCCGCCGACGTCGAGCAGGCCGCCTCGCAGCTGCGCAAGCTCCGCGAGGGCCTGGACACGGCCGCGGTGGTCGGGGACGTCGAGGGCCTGGCGACCCGCCTCGACGGCCTGTCGAAGCACGCCGAGGACAAGCTCGGCGAGTTCAAGGCCGCGAAGGAGACCGAGCGCGCCGAGGCCGTCGCCTCCAAGGAGGCCCTGGTGGCCGAGGCGGAGGACCTGGCGTCCCGCGACAGCCACTGGAAGGCGTCCGGGCAGCGCTTCAGCGAGATGATCGAGGAGTGGAAGGCGATCCACGGGGTCGACCGGAAGACCGATCAGAAGCTGTGGCGGCGCTTCTCCGCCGCGCGCGACACGTTCACGCGCCACCGCGGGGCCTACTTCTCCCAGCTCGACGCCGAGCGCAAGGTGATCGGCTCGAAGAAGGAGGAGCTGATCGCGCAGGCCGAGGCGCTGTCGACCTCCCAGGACTGGGGGCCGACGGCCGACGCGCTCAAGGGCCTCATGGCCGAGTGGAAGGACGCGGGGCGGCTCGCGCCCGACGCCGAGCAGAAGGCGTGGAAGCGGTTCCGGGCGGCGCAGGACGTCTTCTTCAACGCGCGCTCCGAGGTCTTCTCGGCCCGCGACGCGGAGCTGGAGGCGAACCAGGCCGCCAAGGAGGAGCTGCTCAAGCAGGCCGAGGCCCTCGACATCGAGGCCGACCCGAAGGCCGCGCAGAACGCGTTCCGCGACCTCCAGGCCGGTTGGCACGACATCGGCGCGGTCCCGCGCAAGAACCAGGCGAAGCTCCAGCGGCGCCTGCGCACGGTCGAAGACAAGCTCCGCGACGCGCTCGACACCGCGTGGCGCAAGGTCCCGGTCGAGGAGAACCCGCTGCTGCTCCAGATGCGCCAGCAGGTCGCCGAGGCCGAGGAGAAGCTCGCCCGCGCGAAGGCCGACGGGAACGCCGGCCGGATCAAGAAGGCCGAGTCGGAGCTGGCCGGGAAGAAGCAGTTCCTGACGTTGGCCGAGGGCTCGAAGTAGACGACTACTGCCGTTTCCCCGGGGTTCGCTGGGACGCATGAGGGCGTTCCGCCACCGGTCGGGATAATGGAGCAGGGCTACGACGGCGTGGACCGCACCGGTCCGCGCCGTTCGCTTTGCCCGCAACCGACCATGTCCCCCAGACAGGAAGGCGGCATCATGTCGTTCAAGAGCACCGCACTTGAAACGCTCCCCCACCAGTTCATCGACGCCGAGAAGGTCTTCAACCTCCGCGACGTGGGCGGCTGGGACGCCGCGGACGGGAAGAAGGTCAGGACCGGCCGGGTCTTCCGCTCCGACAACCTCGGGATGGTCACCGAAGCGGACGTGGACCTGCTGGTGAACCGGCTCGGGGTACGCCACGTCATCGACCTGCGCCGCGCGGAGGAGTGGGACATCGCCGGGCGGTTCCCCGAGACCGCGGGCGTCGAGTTCCACCACTTCGAGCTGATGCACGTCAGGTGGGAGGCGATCGGGCGCGAGTACCCCGAGGGCGCCGACGTCGTCCCGTTCCTGCGGCAGCGGTACACGGGCATGTTCGAGTCGGGGTACCTGTCGGTGCGCGACTCGCTCGACGTGATCGCCTCCGGTGAACCGGTCCTGTTCCACTGCATGGCCGGGAAGGACCGCACGGGCCTGGTCGCGGCCGCGCTCCTGTCGGTGCTCGGCGTGGACGAGGCCGACATCGCCGCGGACTACGCGCTGTCGAACGTCGGCATCGCCCGCTGGCGCGCGTGGCGGGACGCGAACCTCGGCAAGCCCGCCGCCGAGAGCGGCCTCACCACCCCCGCCGAGGCGATGGCGGAGACGATCGCGGAGATGAAGGAGCGCTTCGGGTCGATGCGCGACTACGTGACGGCCACCGGGTTCGACCGGTCCGAGGCGCTGCGCGAGCAGCTCCTCCACTAGGGCTCCTCCACCGGCCGGGCGCGGGCGGGGCCCGCACCCCGCCCGCTCCTTACCGGTCGGCAGGTGGGAAATCGATTGCACAATGTCGTAGGCGGCTCGTAGCTTTGAACGGTGGGCTCAGAGCGGTTGAAAACTCCAGAAGAATCCGACAATCCCCCCGAACGTCAGACGGCGCTGACGAACCTCTGGCGGATGAAGAAGTACCTGCACCCGTACCGGTACCGACTCGCACTGCTGTGGTCGATGGTGCTGCTGAACATCGTCTCCGGCCTCGCGATCCCGCCGCTCGTCGGCCGGGCCATCGACGGGCCGATCGCGCACAAGGACGTCCAGGCGCTGTGGGCGATCGTCGCCGTGATCGCGGTGCTCGGCCTCGCCGACGCAGTGCTCAACCTCGTGCGGCGCTACTTCCAGACCACCACCGCGATGGCCATCGAGGCCGACATCCGCGGCGCCCTGTACGAGCACCTCCAGGTGCTCCACACCGGGTTCCACGACCGGTGGCAGACCGGGCAGCTCCTCGCCCGCGTCACCTCCGACCTCGGCATGGTCCGCCGGTTCTTCGCCGGCGGCCTGGTCTTCGCGATCACCTCGATCGGCATGATCGCCATCATCATGGGGCAGCTGCTGTTCATCGAATGGCGCCTGGCCCTCATCGTCGCGGCCTCGGCGGTCCCGCTGTTCCTCATCGGCCGCAAGTTCTTCCGCGAGTACCTCCCCGCGGCCAGGTCCGAGCAGGACCAGTCCGGCGAGGTCTCCAGCGCCGCGGAGGAGTCGGCGCTCGGCATCCGCGCCATCAAGGCGCTCGGGCGCGGGCCGCTCATGGCCGCGCGCTTCGAGAAGGAGGCCGAGGAGCTGCGGTCGCGCTCGATCTTCAAGAGCATGATCGCGTCCCGGTCCTGGTCGGGCTATGACGCCATCGCCACCGCCGCGGTCGGCGGGGTCCTCGTGCTCGGCGCGGTCATGGTCGCGAACGGCTCGATGTCCGTGGGCGACCTGACCGCGTTCATCATGCTGCAGCTCGCGCTCCTGTGGCCGATCGAGGCATCGGGCTGGGTCATGGCCCACGGCAACGAGGCCATGACGGCGGCCGACCGCGTCTACGACGTGTTCGACACCGAACCGGCGATCAAGGACCGCCCGAACGCCAAGGTGATCGAGCGCAGCGAGGTCCGCGGCGAACTCGTCTTCGAGGGCGTGCGCTTCGCGTTCGAGGACGACACGAAGGACGTGCTCGCGGGCGTCGACCTGCGCGTCAAGCCCGGCGAGACCGTCGCCATCGCGGGGAAGACCGGCTCGGGCAAGACCACGCTCGTGTCCCTGCCCTCGCGCCTGAACGACCCCACCGCCGGACGGATCCTCCTGGACGGCACCGACATCCGCGACCTCAAGCTGGAGAACCTCCGCTCGGTCGTGACCACCGCGTTCGAGGAGGCCACGCTGTTCTCCATGAGCGTGCGCGAGAACCTCGCCCTCGGACGCCCCGGCGCCGGCGAAGCGGACCTCGAAGAGGCCGTGCGCGTCGCCCAGGCCGAGTTCGTCTACGACCTGCCCTACGGCCTCGACACCCGCATCGGCGAGCAGGGCCTGTCCCTGTCCGGCGGCCAGCGCCAGCGCCTCGCGCTCGCCCGCGCCGTGGTCGTGCGGCCCGCGGTGCTCGTCCTCGACGACCCGCTGTCCGCGCTCGACGTGCACACCGAGGAGCTCGTGGAGCGGGCGCTCGCGCAGGTCCTGCGGGACACGACCGCGCTGGTCGTGGTCCACCGGCCGTCCACCGTCGCCTTGGCGGACAAGGTGGCGCTGCTGCACGAGGGCCGGATCGCGGCGTTCGGGCGGCACTCCGACCTGATGGCGTCCAGTCCCGAGTACGTCGACGTGCTGTCGGCCGAGTCCGAGGAGGTTGCGGCGTGACCGTCACCGAGACCGAGAAGCCCGACAAGCACGCGGCGTGGCGCGGTCGCGCGGAGTCCGCGGAGGCGGACCGCACGAGCGCCGAAGTGGACGACGCGGAGTCGATCAGGGAGCTGCGGCTGAAGAGCCGCGCGCTGCTGGGGTGGATGATGCGCCCGCACAAGAAGGGGATCGCGTTCCTGTGCGCGATCCTGGTGGTGCAGAACTTCACGAGCATGGCGACGCCGCTGCTGGTCATGTTCGGGATCGACAACGCGATCCCGGCGATCTCCGAGCGCGGCGACTACTCGATGATCATCGGGATCGGCGTGGTGTTCGCGTTCGTGTCGGTCCTGAAGTACGTGTGCGTGCGGCTGTACGTCGCGCAGTCGGCGAAGGTCGGCAACGCGATGCTGTTCGCGCTGCGCGGCAGGGTGTTCCGCAAGTTCCAGGACCTGTCGGTGTCGTTCCACGAGCGGTTCACGTCGGGGCGCGTGACGGCCCGGCAGTCCTCGGACATGGAGTCGATCCGGGAGATGACGGAGAACGGCGTCGACGACCTGGTGCTGGCGGCGCTGAACGTCGTGACGATCACGATCGTGATGCTGGTGATCGACCCGCTGCTGGCGGCCGTGTCGCTGCTGACGTTCCCGCTGATGCTGCTGCTGGGCCGGTGGTTCAGCAAGGTGTCGGCGGTGGCGTACCGCAAGGCGCGCGAGACCGTGGCGCTCTTGATCGTGTACTTCGTGGAGTCGATGGGCGGGGTGCGCGCGGTGCAGGCGTACCGGCGCGAGCCGCGGGACCGGGAGCTGTTCGCGGGCCTGAACACGGACAACCAGTTCGCGCAGGCGAAGGGGCACCAGCAGAACGCGTTCATGTCGGGCGGGATGCGCGGCATCGGGCACCTGGCGACGGTGGTGGTGCTGCTGTTCGGCGGCTGGCAGGTCATGCAGGGCAACACGGAGCTGGGCGTGCTGGCGGCGTTCCTGCTGTACATGAAGCGGTTCTTCGACCCGCTGAACGAGCTGGTGCAGTTCTACAACGTGCTCCAGTCGGCGACCTCGGCGCTGGAGAAGCTCTCGGGCGTCCTGGACGAGCCGGTGGAGGTGCCGGAGCCTTTGGAGCCCAAGCGGATCGAGTCGGCGCGCGGTGAGCTGCGGTTCGACGCGGTGGAGTTCCGGTACCGGGAGGACCAGGTGGTCCTGCCGGGTCTGGACCTGCGCGTCCCGGGCGGCCAGACGCTCGCGCTGGTGGGCGCGACGGGCGCGGGGAAGACGACGATCGCGAAGCTGGTGAGCCGGTTCTACGACCCGGGCTCGGGTTCGGTGTCGCTCGACGGCGTGGACCTGCGGGACCTGTCGGAGGCGGACCTGCGCGGGAACGTCGTCATGATCACGCAGGAGAACTTCCTGTTCAACGGGACGATCGCGGAGAACATCGAGCTGGGGATGCCGGGCGCTCCGCGGGAGCGGATCGTGGAGGCGGCCAAGGTGGTCGGTGCGCACGAGTTCATCGACGCGCTGCCGGACGGGTACGACACGCACGTGCGCAAGCGCGGCGGGCGGCTCTCGGCGGGGCAGCGGCAGCTGGTGGTGTTCGCGCGGGCGTTCCTGGCGGACCCGCGGGTGCTGATCCTGGACGAGGCCACGTCGTCGCTCGACATCCCGTCGGAGCGCCTGGTGCAGCGGGCCCTGCGCACGATCCTGGCCGACCGCACGGCGATCATCATCGCCCACCGCCTCTCCACTGTGGAGATCGCGGACCGCGTCCTGGTCCTGGAGCACGGCCGCATCATCGAGGACGGCCGCCCCGACGAGCTCATCGACCACGGCGGCGAGTACGCGACCCTCCACCGCCAGTGGGAGGACTCGCTCGTCTGAGGCGTGCTGCGGGGCCGGGCCGGGGGCCCGGCCCCGCGGCGTGTCCGGGCGCGGCCGGGTTCAGCGGCGGGCGCTGAGGATGTAGTAGTCGATCCAGCCGTTCTCGTAGCAGCGCAGCCAGTTGCGGCCCCAGGAGTTGCGGTACTCGGTCTGGGCGATCCAGCGGTCGAACTGGTGCCAGACGTGGTCGCCGACGGGTTCGACGGCGACCTGGGCGAACCCGGCCGCGTCGAGGTCGGCGGCGAAGGCGTCGACCGGGTGGAGGACGTCGATGCCGGAGGCGACGGTCTCGATGAGGTCGGCGAGCGGGGCGTCGGCCGGTGCGTCGCCGGTGGTGAAGAACGTGGCGGCGGCGAAGTGGCCGCCGGGGCGCAGGACGCGGTGGGCTTCGCGTGCGACTTCGGCGAGGTCGTCGACGTGCTGGAGGGCCTCAACGGAGTAGAGGCCGTCGAAGGAGGCGTCGGGGAAGGGGAGGTCGGTGACCGAGCCCTCCTGGAACTCCAGGCGGCCCGAGAGGATCTTCAGGGCTTCGGCGTTGACGTCGGCGGCGCGGGCGAGCTGGGCCTTCGAGCGGTCGAGGCCGGTGGTGTAGGCGGCGTACTCGCGGGCGACGAGGGCGGTGCCGACGCCGATGCCGCAGCCGAGTTCGAGCAGCTCCACCCCCGGCGGCGTGGGGAGGCGCGCGAGCACCTGCCGGTACAGCTCGGCCTGGCTGGCGGTGCGCTCGGCGAGGGTGATGTCGCGGTCGGGGGCGATGGCGTCCCAGTACCCGTAGTTGATGAAGGACCCGGAGAAGAGCGTCAGCGAGCCCAGGTCCAGCTCCCCGTACATCTGGTCCCGCTTGGCCTGTACGTCGATTTCCTGTTCCATCGCCCGATTCTGGCACGGGCGGCGGCGGTCCGGATCATGCGCCGGGTCAGCAGGACCCGCAGCCGGGGGCCTCCTGCTGCGGGAGCGGCTTGCGGCCGATCGAGGGCATCCCGAGGCTGACGCCGGGGAGCTTCGTGGCCTTGCCGGAGGCCCACGCGTCGCCCGCGCGGGTCGCGCGGTGGCTCAGGACCGGGCCGTCGGCGACGAGGTGGTGCGGGGCGCCGTAGGTGATCGCGGTGGTGATCACGTCGCCGGGGCGCACGCCCTCCGCGTTCCCCGCAGGGTCCGTCTCGGAAGGGGTGACGTTGAAGTGGACGAGGCGGCCGTCGCGGGCGCGGCCCGAGAGGCGGCCGGTGGCCTCGTCCTTGCGGCCGTCCCCGGCGGTCACCAGGACCTCGACCTCGGTCCCTTCGAGCCTGCGGTTCTCCTCCCAGGAGATGCGCTCCTGGAGGGCCACGAGCCGCTCGTACCGCTCCTGCACGACGGCCTTGGGGATCTGGTCGGCCATGGTCGCGGCGGGCGTGCCGGGGCGGATCGAGTACTGGAACGTGAAGGCGCTGGAGAAGCGGGCCTCCTCGACCACGTCGAGGGTGGCCTGGAAGTCCTCCTCGGTCTCGCCGGGGAAGCCCACGATGATGTCGGTGGTGATGGCCGCGTCGGGCATGGCCGCGCGGACCTTGTCGAGGATCTCCAGGTACTTCCCAGACCGGTAGGACCGGCGCATCTCCTTGAGGACGCGGTCGGAGCCGGACTGGAGCGGCATGTGCAGCGAGTGGCAGACGTTCGGGGTCTCGGCCATGGCGGCGATGACGTCGTCGGTGAAGTTCTTCGGGTGCGGGCTGGTGAAGCGGACGCGCTCCAGGCCCTCGATCTCCCCGCACGCGCGCAGGAGCTTCCCGAAGGCGAGCTTGTCGCCGAACTCGACGCCGTACGTGTTCACGTTCTGGCCCAGGAGGGTCACCTCGGAGACGCCCTCGGCCGCCAGCGCACCGACCTCGGCGAGGATCTCGCCGGGGCGGCGGTCCTTCTCCTTGCCGCGCAGCGCGGGCACGATGCAGAACGTGCAGGTGTTGTTGCAGCCCACGGAGATCGACACCCACCCGGAGTAGGTGGACTCGCGCTTGGTCGGCAGCGTCGAGGGGAAGGTCTCCAGGGACTCCAGGATCTCGACCTCGGCGGCCCGGTTGTGGCGGGCGCGCTCCAGCAGGACCGGGAGGGAGCCGATGTTGTGCGTGCCGAAGACCGCGTCGACCCAGGGGGCGCGCTTGACGATCTCGCCGCGGTCCTTCTGCGCCAGGCAGCCGCCCACGGCGATCTGCATGTCCGGGTTGGCGCGCTTCGCGGGCGCGAGGTGGCTCAGGTTGCCGTACAGCTTGTTGTCGGCGTTCTCGCGCACCGCGCACGTGTTGAACACGACGAGGTCCGGCGCCGACTCCCCCTCGACCGGGACGTAGCCCGCCGCTTCGAGCAGGCCCCCGATGCGCTCGGAGTCGTGCACGTTCATCTGGCAGCCGTACGTCTTCACCTGGTACGTCTTCACACCGTTCGCAACCACTCCCCCAGGATAGACGCGAGGCCGGTCACACGATCAGGGCCGGGAGCGCGACCGGTCGGTGACGCTGCGCAGTCGCCACACCGCCCACAGTGCACTGTCGTTCGTCCGCCCGTTCACAACCTTTCACAGAGTGCGCGATGTTCACCCTGATTGTTCACGGTAAAGCCCGCTAGTCGCCCAAACTTATCCTTGTCCGGTCTTGTGCGGCCCCCACCGTCCTTATAAGGTGGCCTGCGTGCCGCCTGATCCCCCACGAGACGGTGGCTTCCCCACCAAAGACCCCACGAGCCTCTCTCATCATCATTTCCATTCAAGGAAGAACATGCGCCTCAAATCCACCACCGGCGCGGTCTTGGCCGCTGCCGCACTGCTCGCGACCGGTGCCTGTGTCTCAGAAGACACGAACGAAGCCTCCTCCGACAGCGCCCTCTCCGGCTCGGGCACGGGAGCGGACTGCACCATCGACGAGACCGTCAAGATCGGCGCCGTCTTCAGCCTCACCGAGGCAGCCGCATTCGCCGGCACCTACCAGCAAGAGGGACTGGCGATGGGCTTCGAGGAGCTCAACGCCGCCGGGGGCATCACCTACGAGGTGATCCAGGAGGACGACAAGACCAGCGTCGAGGACTCCGTGGCCGCCTTCGGGAAGCTCATCGACCGCGACGAGGTGAGCGCCATCGTCGGCCCGACCCTCTCCAACATGGCCTTCACGACCTACACCGACGCGGAGTCCGCCGGCGTGCCCGCGCTCGGCGTCTCCACCACCGCCGAGGGCATCCCGGAGATGGGCGACTACATCTTCCGCGCCTCGCTGCCCGAGGAGGTCGCGCTCGCCGCGTCCATCCCGGCCGCCAAGGAGGCCCTGGGCCTCACCAAGGTCGCCGTCCTCTACGACAACGCGGACGAGTTCACCACCTCCGCAGCCAACACGATCAAGGACGTCCTGAACGACGAGGGCATCGAGATCGTCGCCGAGGAGACCTTCGAGACCGCCGACACCGACTTCGCGGCGCAGCTCACCACGGTGCTCGAAGCCGAGCCCGACGCCGTCATCCTCTCGGCCCTGCCCGGCGCGACCGTCCCGCTCGTGAAGCAGGCCCGCAACCTGGGCATCGAGGCCCCCATCGTCGGCGGCAACGCCTTCAACTCCCCCGTCCTGGTCGGCGCGCTCGAAGACGCCTCCGAGGGCCTGATCGTGGGCGGCGCGTGGAGCGCGGCCTCCGACACCACCGGCAACGCCGAGTTCATCGCCAACTACACCGAGAAGTACGGCCGCGCGCCCGACCAGTTCGCCGCCCAGGCCTACACCGCCGCGTACCTCCTCGACCAGGCGATCCGCGCCGACTGCGACGCGAACCGCGAGGCCATCAAGGACAACCTCGGCCAGATCCTCGAATACGACTCCATCCTCGGCCCGATCTCGATCGACGAGAACGGCGAGGTCACCCAGGAGGCCGTCGTCCAGATCGTCCACGACGGCGCCTTCACCCTGCTGTAACCGCTTCGCCGGAACCCCGGCGGACCCCCGTCCCCATCCCCCGTACAGGAATCCAGACATGCTGCAACAGTTGGCGAACGGCGTGTTCGCAGGCTCGATCTACGCGCTCTTCGCGATCGGCTTCACGCTCGTGTTCGGCGTGCTCAGGCACCTGAACCTCGCCCATCCGGCGGTGTTCACGGCCGGCGCGTTCGTCGGCATCGAGGTCGCGGCGCGGACCGCGATCCCGATCTGGATCCTGTTCCCGGTGGTGGCGCTGTTCGGGGCGCTCGCCGGGGTCCTGGTGGAGCGCATCGCGTTCCGGCCGCTGCGCGGCCGCGACGACGAGCACTTCGCAGGGCTCATCTCCTCCGTCGCGCTCGGCGGCATCGTGATCGCGCTCCTCCAGGCGCGGTACGGCACCGACCCGCAGCACTTCGCGGCGGACTACTTCCCCAACCGGCTCTTCGAGTTCGCCGGCGTCAGGGTCACCCTGACGCAGCTGGTGACGCTCGGCCTCGCGCTGGTCCTCATGCTCGGCCTCGCGTGGCTCGTCTCGGCGACCTCGCTGGGCCGGTCCATGCGGGCCGTCGCGGAGAACCCGACCGCGGCGAAGGTCCTCGGCGTCAACGTGGGGCGGGTGACCGCCGGGACGTACGCGCTCTCGTCGGCGCTCGGCACCGTCGCCGGGGCCCTCCTCGCGCTCAACCTCGGGCAGGCCGGGCGCGACCTCGGCGCCTCGATCGAGCTGGTCGGATTCGCGGTGATCATCCTCGGCGGCCTCGGCTCATTGTGGGGCGCCATGGCCGCCGGGGTGGTCCTCGGCATCGCCGAGGCCATGACCATCCACCTGTTCGACTCCACATGGAAGAGCATGGTCGCGTTCGCGCTGCTCTTCGCCGTACTCGTGCTGCGCCCGCGCGGCCTCTTCGGCCACGTCAAGGTCAGGGAGGTCTGATGCTCGCCGGATACGAGGCCCTCATCACCACGATCGCGCTCGGCGCGATCCTCGCCTACTCGTTCCACGTGGTCCTCATGGCCGGGCAGCTCAGCCTCGGCCAGGCCGGGTTCGCGTCCCTCGCGGCCTACGCCTCCACGCTCGTCGTCCCGACCGAGCCCATCGCCGGGTCCATCTCCCCCGTCCTCGTGGGGCTCCCCTTCGGGGCGATCGTGGGCGCCGCCGCCGCGTTCGTCGTCGGCCTGCCCGTGCTGCGCCTGCGCGGGGTGTTCCTCGCCATCGCGACCATCGCGTCCGCCGAGATGATCCGCGTGTTCATCAACAACGCGGAGTGGACGAACGGCGCGCTCGGCATGCGCCTCGAACGGTGGGTCACCTTCGACTTCGCGTGGGCCGTCGTCGCGGTCCTCGCGTACCTGTTCTGGCGCCTCGGGCCCTCCCGCTCGGGCCGCGCGTTCGCCGCCGTCCGCGAGGACGAGCTCGCCGCCGGGTCCATGGGCGTCGATGTCGCCCGCACCCGCATGGCCTCGTTCGTCGCCTCCGGCGCCATCGCGGGCGTCTACGGCGTCATGTTCGCGTACTTCTTCGGGCGCATCACGCCCGTCACGTTCGACTTCAGCCTCACGGTGAACGGCCTCGTCACCGCCGTCCTCGGCGGCTACCTGGTGTTCTTCGGGCCCATCCTCGGCGCCGGGTTCCTCTGGGCCGTACCGGAGGTGCAGAACCTCCTCGGCCTCGAAGCGGGCTGGATCCACCCGCTCGTCACCGGCGTGCTCCTGCTCGCGGTGATCCTGTTCCTCCCCGGCGGCCTCTCCACCCTGTTCGCGCGCCTGCGCCGCGCGCCCGAGCGGCCCGGCCCCGACTACGCCCCGCTCGACGCCCTCGACCCGCTGCCCGACCCCGGCACGCCGCTCGCGTCGGTCACCGGCCTCGCCAAGACCTACGGCGCCGTCAAGGCCGTGCGCGGCGTCGACCTGGAGATCCGCGCCGGAGAGGTCCTCGGCATCATCGGCCCCAACGGCGCCGGGAAGACCACCCTCGTCAACATGGTCTCCGGCCTCGAACCCCCCACGGCCGGCGAGGGAACCGTCCTCGGAGTCCCGATCGGCTCGCGACCGCACCGCTTCGCGCAGGCCGGGGTGAGCCGGACCTTCCAGCACTCCAAGCTGTTCGAGCGCCTCACCGTCCTGGAGAACGTCCTCGTCGGCACGCACGTCGTCAGCCGCCCGACCTACCTGCGCCGCCTCCTGTGGCTCCCCTCGGCCCGCCGCGACGAGCGCCGCGCCCTCGCCCTCGCCTGGGCCCAGCTGGAGCGCGTCGGCCTCGCCGAGCGCGCCGCCGTGCGCCCCAGCGCCCTCTCCTACGGCGACCGCCGCCGCCTGGAGATCGCCCGCGCCCTCGCCGCCCACCCGACCCTGCTCATCCTCGACGAGCCCGCGGCCGGCATGAACCACGTCGAGGCGGCCGAGCTCGCCTCGCTCATCCGCGGCCTCGCCGACGACGGCGTCACCGTCCTGTTCATCGAGCACAACGTGAAGATGGTCCTCGAAGCCTGCACCCGCCTCGTCGTCCTCGACTTCGGCGAGGTCATCGCCGAGGGCGAGCCGCGCGAGGTCGCCGCCGACCCGAGGGTCATCGAGGCGTACCTGGGCACCGAGGCAGAGCACGAGGAGTCCGAACATGTCTGAACCGATCCTCGAAGTCGAGTCGCTCAAGGTCGCCTACGGGCGCGTGCAGGCCGTCAGGGACGTGTCCTTCAGCGTCCCCGAAGGCGGCCTCCTCGCGCTCGTCGGCGCCAACGGCGCGGGCAAGAGCTCCGTGCTCGCCGCCGCCTCCGGCCTGGTCCGCCCCTCCTCAGGCCGCATCCGCTACGAGGGCGAGGACGTCACCCGCCGCCCCGCGCACCGCCGCGTCGCCGCCGGACTCGTCCTCGTCCCCGAGGGCCGCCAGATCCTCGGCACCCTCACCGTCGCCGAGAACCTGCTCCTCGGCGCGCACCGGCGCCGCCGCCAGGCGGCCCCCGAATCCGAGATGTACGACCTGTTCCCCGTCCTGGCCGAGCGGCGGGCCCTGCCCGCCGGATCGCTGTCCGGCGGCGAGCAGCAGATGCTGGCGATCGCACGCGCGATGATCGCCAGGCCGCGGGTCGTCCTCCTGGACGAGCCCTCGATGGGGCTGGCCCCCAAGATGGTCGACGAAGTGTTCACGGTCATCGAGAAGATCCGCGCCTCGGGCGTGACCGTCGTCCTGGTCGAGCAGAACGCCCGCCGGGCGCTGCGCGCGGCCGACACCGGACACGTCCTGGAGACCGGGGAGATCGCGCACAGCGGCCCCGCCTCCGAACTCCTGCAAGACCCCCGAGTCGTGAAAGCCTATCTGGGCGTCGAATAGCGCCGGCGCCCGCCGAAGGAACCCCTGAGATGAACGATGAGCTAGCCGAGTCCCCGCCGTCGCAGTCCAAGCGGCGCCAGCGCGGCGGTCCCTGGTCCCGCATGAGAATCCGGACCAAACTGACGATCATGCTGCTCGTCCCGGCGCTCACCCTGGCCGGGATGGTAGCGCTCCGTCTGGTCGAGTCCGCCGACGAGGCCCGCGACATCGGGGCGACCGCCGACGCGGTCGAACTCGCCCGCGACGTCAACGACGTGATCGTCGCGATCCAGGCCGAGCGCAAGGACGCCGCCCGGCTCGTGTACCAGGAGCAGACCGGCGTCACCGACGTCGAGTCGATCCAGAACTCCTTCAGCGGCAACGAGACCGACACCGGGGCGGCGCTCGAATCGCTCGCCGCGACCCGCGCCGCGCTGAGCCTGGACGCCGAGTCCCAGGCGCTCCTGCACCGCGCCGACGCGCCCCTGGAGCGGCTCGGCATCGCCCGTGAAGCCGTCCACGACGGCTCCGTCGCCGCGGTCCACCTCACGGTGTACAACTCCGTGGTCTCGCGTCTCGCGGCCGTCCTCGACCACGCCGTCGACCTCGCCGGGACCTCGGAGCTGACCCGGATCGTGCGCACCGCGGCGCTCCTGGCCGCCATCGACGAGTCGTCGGAGCAGATCCGCATGCTCGTGCTCTCGCTGGAGGACGGCAAGCCGCTCGCGGGCAAGCACCGGACCTTCATGCGGCTCACCGCCGCCCGCGAGGAGTCGCTCGCGGAGTACCGCCGCATCGCGGCCCAGACCGACCCCGACGCCGCCGTCTTCGAGGTGGGCGGGCTCGGCGCCGCCGACGCCCGCGAGGCCAACGCGTTCGAGAGCACCATCGCGGGTTCCCGCTCCGACGAGGAGCAGGAGGTCGAGCACTACGCGCTCATGGCCGCCTACGACGCCCGGCACTCGGCCACGGCCGAGCTGGTGACCGCCTCGCTCGACGAGGCGACCGCCGAGGCCCAGGCCGTCAGCGCCGCCGCCATCCGAAGGCTCGCAACGGAATCGATCATCGCCGTCGTGGCGCTCGCGATCGCGTTCCTCATCGCGTTCACGATCGGCCGCTCGGTCACCCGGGGTCTGCGCGACCTCTCGGGCTCGGCCCGGCAGATCGCCATGGTGGACCTCCCGCAGGCCGTCAAGCGCGTCGACCAGCAGCAGGGCCTGGGCGGGCTCAGCCCGTTCGAGTACGCCGCCCGCACGACCCCGCCCATGCAGGTGCGCGGCGACGACGAGCTCAGCGAGGTCGGCGAGGCGTTCAACATCGTCCACCGCGAGGCCATCCGCGTCTCGGCGCAGCAGGCCCTCCTGCGGTACCACGTCGGCGCGATCTTCGTGCGCCTCGCCCGCCGCGGCCACTCGCTCACCGGGCGGCTCACCGCCGAACTGGACGCGGCCGAGCAGAACGAGCAGGACCCCGAGCGCCTCCAGCGGCTGTTCCGCCTGGACCACCTCGCCTCGCTCATCGGGCGCGCGAACGACTCCCTGCTGGTCCTCGGCGGCTCCTCGGCCGCGAAGGTCCGCACCACCGACGCCTCGCTCGACGACGTGCTCATCGCGGCCCAGAGCCGCATCGAGTACTACACGCGCATCGAGGCCGCCGCCGACGAGGGCGCGTGGGTCAAGGCCGACCACGTGGACGACGTCGTGCAGCTCCTCGCCGAGCTCATGGACAACGCGACCCGCTACTCGGAGTCGGCCGCCGAGATCACCGCGCGGGTGCTGACCGGCAAGGTCATCATCCAGGTGCGCGACCACGGCATCGGGATCGAGCCGGACCGGATGGAGCGGTTCAACGACCGCCTCCGCCGCGACACCCCGGTGGACCTGGAGGCCATGCAGGCCATGGGGCTCACCGTGGTCGGGTTCCTCGCGGGGCGGCACGGCATCGAGGTGGAGCTGCGGCCGTCGATCGGCGGCGGCGTCGTCGCCGAGATCGCCGTGCCCGGCACGCTGCTGTCGTTCACGCCGCCGCCGCGCAGCCAGCGCCAGGCGAGCCTGATGGGCGGCACCGCCGGGGCCCGGACCGTCCCGGTGCCGCGCCCGCGGCGCAACGCCCCGCTGTTCGGCCGCGCCGACGGCGCCGACCCGCAGGCCGCCCAGGTCCCGGGGCAGCGCCAGCCCGCCAAGCACGTTGCGCCCGAACCGAAGGCGCTACCTGCGGGTCCGAGCCCGCGAGTATCCGCTGTGGACGATACCCGTCCGCTCCCGGTACTCTCCTCATCGACGACGGCCGTGCTCTCCGAGCTCCCGGAGATCAAGTTCGACGTGACCGTGGTGCACGCCGACCCGTCCCTGCGGGCCGGTCACGCACTCCCCCAACCGAAGAAGCCCCCCACATTCGGGCCGAACGGCCTGCCGCGGCGGGACCCGATGACGAATCTGGTCCCCGGCGCGGTCGCCCCCAGCCCGGGTCAGGACGGGATGGTCATCGAGCGCAATCCCCGGAGCATCGGCGCGACGTACTCCGCGTACGCCCGCGGCCTTTCGAGCAGCAGGACCGCTGGACCCCAAAATGAGAAATGACCCGGAGAACGATCATGAACACCACTAGTGCGCAACTGGACTTCCTTCTCAACGACTTCGTCGGCCGGGTGCCCCACGTGACGCACGTGATCGCCGTGGCCGCGGACGGGCTGCTCATCGCCTCGAACAACACGCTGCCGCGCGATGAGGCCGAGCGCCTGTCGGCCATCGCGTCCGGTCTGACGAGCCTCCTCGCCGGTGCGGCCAGGTCGCTCCAGGCCGACCCGGTCATCAGCAACCTGACCGAGATGAACGGCGGCTTCATGTTCTCGATGTCGGTGTCGAGCGGGGCGAGCATCCTCGCCCTCGCCGGCCTCAACTGCGACATCGGCCAGGTGGGCCACGAGCTCGCCAACCTCATCAACCAGGTCGGCCCGGCCCTCACCCCGGCCGCCCGCCAGATGTACGCCGCCCAGTACCAGCAGCGCTGACCCGCACAAAGAAGGCCGGGCCCCGCACTACGCGGGGCCCGGCCTCTTCGCTAGCGCCTCAGCCGTACAGGTCGGCGAGCCCGACCAGGAGGACGTCATCCCGCGAAGCGGCCAGTGCGGTCAGGTGCTCGTTGAAGCCGTTGCCCGACATGCACATCAACCGGGTCTCGTCAGTGTTGAACGTGCCGGCGGCACCGATGAGCGCCCGGATCCGCTCCAACCGCTCCAAGTGGCCGCGGCCCATGACGTCCTGCCATTTGGCCTCCCCGATCGCGAGGAGGCGAGGCGGTCCATGGTCGGCGGCGGCGATGACGGCGACGTCGACTTCATGTGAGGTTCTCGCTGCGGGGTCGTTGACCACACCGCTGCCGACGGTCGTGGGCAGACCGCCGAACAGGTCGGGGTCGGCGTGGTACAGCACCCATTCCCGGCACAGTTCCTCGAAGTGCGGGCCGAGGATCTTGCTGGCGAACCGGTGACGGCTGGCTGCCCAGACGCGCTCAGCCATGCCCTGGCGTTGGAGCTGATCCCATACGGGTCGCATGACCCCGGCGTAGAAGGCGATGAGCGGTTCGGCGATGCGGTAGGCCGACCGGTTGCGGCGGAAGGCGTCGGCGTCGCGGCGCAGGAGCCCGATGTCCTCCAGGACCTGGATCGGGTGCGCAATGTCGACAGCCTTCCGTTCCAGGTAGGAGGCGATGCCGCTGCGCGTGGCGTTGCCATCGGCGACGGCGGAGAGGACCGAGAGGTAGAGCGCGGGGTCGCGCACGTCGGCTTCCTCGGCGAGCAGGTAGCGCCCCTCGCGGAACAGCGGCGTCTGGGGGTTGAGGACGGTTCGGACGACCCAGTCGTCGAAGTCGTCGAGACTCTGCGGGGTGTCGCCGCGCAGGAACTCGTTCGGGTAGGCGGGGGTGCCGCCGACGATGGCGTGCGTCCGCACTGCCAGCGCAGGGTCGCCGATCCCCCAGAACTCGGCTGCCATTCGGTAGTCGAGTGGCGGGACGAGCAGTTCGAGTCCAGCGCGGCCGCGGAGCGGCGCGCCGCCGGACAGGAGTCGGCCCATGAACGACATCGCGGAGCCGCACAGCAGGAGGCGGGTCCGGGAGCCGGTGCGTTCAGGTCGGAGCGGGCCGAACGCCTGCTGGAGGATCGATGGGAGTTCAGGGTTCGCACGGGCCAGGTACGGGAACTCGTCGATGACGACCGGGACGGGGCGTTCGCGCCCGAGTGCGAGGACCGCGTCCACGGCTTCGAACCAGTCAGCGAAATGGTAGGCGCTCGGAGGGCTCACGTACCGGGTGAGCGAGTCGCTGAATCGTCTGAGCGACTCGGCGTCGGCTGCCTCAGTAGCCCCGAAGTAGAACCCACCGGCAGCGCGTACCACCGCATCCAGCAGGAAGGTCTTCCCTTGACGCCTGCGCCCCGAGACCACCCCGAGCGTCGCCCCTTCCCGCTCGCTCGACACGAACTGCTCCAGCGCCGCCCATTCGACCTCTCGGTCGAACATCTCCTTCGGCTTCCGCACGTCGCCTCCGTTTTATAGGTCTGCAGTTTACAAAACTATAGACCTATAATACTTGCCAGGCGCGTGAACCTGCGGGCCGACAATCTGGACGCACCGGCAGAGTCACGCTTCGCAGTACCCCCGATGTCGGACTTCACGAATACCATCGGTCGATGGAGTCCCCCGTAACACTCGGCCAAGCGCTGAAATCCCTCAGGCAAGAAGTCGCACAAGCCGTCTACGACTCGTCCGATTCGCAGATTCGGTTCCGTGCCAAAGAAATCGAGGTTGAGCTGACCTTGCAGGTGACTGCGAGCACCGCGGCAGAAGCCGGGGTCAGCATCTGGAGCGTCGTGACCGGCAGGGCCTCCGGCTCCGACAGCACTGCACAGACGCACAAGGTGCGGCTCGTCCTGGAACCCGTCGGGATCGACGACTCCGGCCGACCGCAGGAGTTGCTCCTTTCCGACGAGCGCCGGATCTGACGTGGGGGAAGATTGACCGCTTTCGAATCATTGATTCCCGTCCAGGTGACATCGCAGAAGACGCAAAGCGGATTCATCGCGGCGCCCGGGGTGGTCATCACCGCAGCACACGGCATTGATCCGGACACTGAGGTCAGCATCCGCCGCCCCGGGGAGTCGACCTCGGACCCGGCCCGCCTGGTGTGGTGCGGAGACTTCGAGCAAGGCGGCCCACTGGAAGACATCGCCGTGCTCTCGTTCGATGCCCAGAAGTCTCCCGGACATCATGTTCGGTGGGTCAAACCTTTGGCCCACAAGCGGCTGCAGGTCCGGATGCTCGGGTTTCCATCGGCATCCTCCGACGGGACTCTGCGTTCGAGCGAACTCGAAGCGATCGACGCCGACGCCATCCTCCTCACTGAAAACGAGCCAGGTCTTCTCCAGCTTGACGTCCAAGGTTCGCTGCCGCTCACACCGGCGGGATGGGAAGGGCTCTCAGGTGCCGTGCTCCTCTCAGCCGACGGGAGAGTCGCGGGCATGCTCGTCAGGACCAAGTCGGGTTGGAGACACGACCGGCTCCAGGCCATTCCGGCTCAGGCCGTGCTTCGTCCCGAAGTCGCTCAGGTCCTCGCCGAAGCGGACGCGGCACCTCAGGCGTCCTTCGACTGCCCGATCGTCAAGCCCGCGCACATCGCCACTGACCTGGAGGCACCTCATGTGCCTGTTTCCTGGTACTTCCAGTCTCGTCGCGCAGTAGTCCCGTTCGTCGAGGAGGGACAGGCCGAAACCATGGACGCACTGCGTTCATGGTGCGAGGCAGCGGAGCCACTCGGCGTGAAACACCTGGTCGGGACCGCGGGTTCGGGCAAGACCCGTCTCGCAGCAGAGCTCTGTCAACGAATGGAGCACGAGTCCGGATGGATCGCCGGGTTCAGCCACGAGGGGGCGCAAGAACACTGGGACGTCTACGTGCCGAACCGGCACCTGCTGATCGTCTTCGATTACGCGCAGCAGTGGGAGCAGGAGATCCAGGCGTTTCTGAGGCAGATCACGACGCTGTTGGACGAGGGTCGGCTGAGGTCGAAGGTCAGGGTCCTGCTGCTCTCGCGGTCTACGGGCGATCTCATCGAGCGCTGTGATCACCGCAGTGTTCTGGCGACGCTCCGCCAGCGCGACCTCGGGTTCACCCTTGAGCTCAAGACTTCCGGCTTCACCGGCGACCGGCGGCGGGCCCATCTCGAAGCCGCGTTTCGGATGTTCTGCTCGCCTGAGTTCGGTCCTGCATCGACCCCGACGTTGCCGGATGTCGAGGACGCCCAGTACAGCAGTCCGCTGCTCGTCCATATCGCCGCGTACTTCGGATCGCAGGGTGATTCCGTTCCGCGCCCCGGAAGCTCCGACATCCAGTCCACGCTGCTCACCCAGCTTCTCCAGAGGGAGGGGGACATCTGGCTCGAACTCGCGAATAAATACGGCGACAGGACGTTTCGCTCCCGGGAGCAGGCTTCCGCTGCCGTGCTGATCCTCTCGCTCGCCCGGCCGCAGATCGAGGAGGCCGGCACACTCCTGTCTGCCAGCCCGAGCTGGGAAGGCGCAAGTGTCCTGGACCGCCGCGATGCCGCCAAAGCCACCAGCCACCTGTACCCGTCCCCTGAGACTCCGGCGATCACCGCCCCGTCCAACGAGACCCGTATCGGTGCTCTCGAGCCCGACCTGCTCTTGGAACACCTGCTGGCGACGTTCCCCGACCGGAACCGGCTACTGAGGGAGCTGCACGACCACAAGGCGCTTCGCGCCCCGCATCGAGCAAGATTCCTGCAGGTCCTGGCGCTCACCCGGGATCACTATCCGTCCGTGGAGGGCGATTTCCAGAACTACATCGGGAGCATCCTGTCCAGCCTGGTCGACGATGAGGATGCGGACAAGCTGACCGTTGGGGAACTGCTGGTCGCCTCGATGCCCCAGCTCATCGAAGGGGCAGCCGTCAAGATCCGCAAGAATGAAGGCAATCAAGTCGCCAACTACCTTGCCAGCGCGATCCAGTACTGCGACGCGAATCCGGATCTCGCCGAGCGATGCTCGGAGGCATCGATCTGGATGCCAAGGCCGAATCCGGAGATTTCTAACTTGTCATTGGTGCTGGCGGAGCGTTCCATCGAGTACGCCGAGACGGTTCCCGACAGGAAGGCGATCGTGGCGATGCTCCATCGGCTGGGCCTCTTCCAAGCCGACTGCGGGGAATGGAGTCGGAGCATGATGAGCGCTCGCAGGGCGATCGGCATCGTCGACGACCTTCCCGAGCACGATGTCGACCACCTTCAGATGAAGGCGCTGAATCTGAATCTGCTCGGAGCGGGCCTCTGCAGGTTCGATCGGCCCGCAGAAGCCGCGTCCGCGTTGAAGGCCGGTCTCGAAATCTCCGCTGAGCACCGTGCCGATCATCCTGACAAGTTCGACGGAATTCATGTAGAGCTGTCAGCGAATCTGGCACGAGTACTGTCCGAGACCGGGGATGCGGCAAGCGCATTGGAGATGCTCCAGTTGCTGCAGGAGGAGTCTGAGGCGGAGAGCCCACAGCACCGCATTCAGCTCTTGAACAACCGCGGGTTGTTTCATCAACAGAACGGTGATCTGGACGAGAGCCTGACCCTGCTTGAAGCGGCGGCTTCGGTGTGCCGCATCCTCGCCGGACAACGACTGGCACAACATCGCCAGCTCTTGGTGGAAGTCCTTCAGAACCTCAGCGGGACGTACAGTCGACTGGGCCGTCGGACGGACGCATTGGAAGCCTCGAAGGAGGCAGCCGGACACGCGCAGCAACTTCATGACCTCAATGCGAATGCATATGTCGGCCTGCTGGCAGGAGCGCTCGATAATCTCGGAATCGATCTCCTGGCCACCGGGGCATTTGAGGAAGCGATTCCAGTCATCGAGCGCTCCCTCCAACTGATCGAGGATCGGGTCGAAGCAGACCAGGCGATCAGATCCTCCTACGCCAAGATCCAGGCGAACCTGGCTCAGGGCCTCGCTCTCACCGGTGATCTCGACGGTGCGATGGAAGTCCTGACTTCGGCAATCGGACTCCAGCGTGAACTTGTAGCGCGATCACCGCAGACCCAGCGGGAGACACTTCGTGAGATGACCGGCCAACTGAGAGACCTCATCGAAGCGCTCGAATCACGCGACCGGAGGTTCGGGCTGGGAGGTGGGGACTCGTGACCGGATCATCGATCCTCATCGAATCCCACTACCTCGTTCAGGACCTGCATCCAGTCAACAAGCACCTCTTCGTCGACCGGTCCCGCAGGCTGTCGCGAACCGAAAGCTACGACCTCATCGACCGTCAGCGCGAGGATCGAGGGGTCACGCAGGTCAATGACGGCTTCGTCGACGAACGACCGGAGCGTCTCATCGGGAGTTCCATCGCCCCAACGACGTTGGAACTGAGGAAGTTCCCTGGCGATCGCCGCGAGTGCCGTGGCCTGCAACGCCGCCAGCACCGCAACTCTGTCCCGGTCGAACTCCGAAGCCCGACGCTTGACCGCTTCGATGACCTTTCTCATCTGCTTCCGCTCGATGTTGTCCTCACTGACACCTCGCAGCCGGATCTCGTCGGCCGGGTCCAGAAGGAGCACTCGCGATTGCTCTTCTGTCAGGTGGTGCGCGAAACGACGGTCGTACTCTGCGAGCTCTGCGGTCGTCAGAGTATGAAGGTTCTCTTCGGCAATGAGCATGCCGACATCAGCGCAGGCCAAGAACATCGCCCGCTCTGTCGGGTCCTCCGACCGCATCGCAAAATCCCGGAGCCCCTGATGGAACTCGGACTGGAAGACCTTCGGGTCGATAGGAGTCGGCTCGTCCGACCGGTCGGGATCCCAGAAGACCGGGTCCCCTGGGCCGGGACTTCTTCCGAACGTCGCTTCGAACATCCTGCGCTGCTCTTCGATGATCGGCCTCACCTTCGCCGCCGCTTGAGGGGAGAGCGACACCATGGTGCTGCCGTCGTAGTTTATCCGTCGCTGATTCAGCTCTGGCGCATTCGACCGCTCCACAACCAGGTCCGCATGGCGGAGATCAGACTCGATCTCCTCCAGTAGTTCCATCGCCGACGTCTTCGCTCGGGCACCACCACTCGCCGATGCCCATTCAGGTTCGTGCCGGGCAATGATTCCGCCGTGCCCCAGTTCAACAGCCATCTCACGGAAGATGATGAGCGGTGAGCTCATCCAGCGCCGATCCGCCGTCTCTACCACCGAGTTCGCTCCGGGGGCCTCCTTCGCAGCGAGGAGCGCGTCGTCGAGTGTCCAGCCCTGGCGCGTGGCCGCATATGCGATGTCGACGATGCGGCAGATCGGGGAGTCCTCCCGGAGACCCGCGCTCCACGCGAACGCTCGACCGGGCAGGTCCGATATCGTCTCGTCCGAGTCGGCGACCAGGGAGAGATACAGGCCCAGAACGATGATGTCGGGTTCTGCATCGTGCATTTCCGGTTCATCGCCGCGAAGTCTCCGAAGTCCGTTCCGAAGCGCCTCCAACACGGTCGGATTGTCACGTGGTTCCTCCGCTTCCTCCCAGAACCAGCGCAGCCAGGATTCAGATGTAGGGCCGACGGTGATCTCGCCGAGATCGACATCCGCGAACCCGGTCGCCACGCGACTTCCTTGAAGGACTCGCCCAGGGAGCAACCTCCCGGGAATCCGGTACCGGTGAAAGCCTTGCTTCTCCAGAAAGTGGTTGAGGGAGAGCAGGAAATCCCCGTCATCGACCGGAACCCCCGCATCGAAACTCTGATCTACCACCAGCGTCACGAATTCGCATATCCAGGTGTGGATCTTTTCGCCCCGAACCTGGCGGAGCCAAGTTGCGAGCGAGTTCGACAGTTCATGGACGTCTGCGAAGCGCTTGGGAAAGATCATCCCGAGGAAGAGTGTTTCGAGAGGACCGAGATCGTTGTACCAGGAGAGATCCTCGCGCGCGTCAGTCTGCTGCATTCCGAGCGCCCCGTATCCGAATGCAAATGCACCGGCTATGGACATCTTCTCAGGCGATTCAAGCTTCAGCCTGTTAGCGAGTTCTGTCATACCGAGCTCGTCGAATTCGTTCATCGGTACCTCCGGGGGACCGGAAAAGCTCGTGACTGATGAGGTCTGCATGCTAGCAGCCGAAACGGCGATGGGCCGGGAGCCGCGAAGCGGCTCCCGGCCCATCGGTCGAGGTACTGAAACCTAGGCGGTTTCCGTGATCTTGCGCTGGACCCAGGGCATGAGGTCGCGCATCTTCTTGCCGACCTCTTCGAGCTGGTTGTCGGTCTGGACGGCCTGGAGCTTCTTGAAGTTCTCGCGCTTCTCGGACTCGGCGACCCACTCCTTGGCGAAGGTGCCGTCCTGGATCTCGCCGAGGATGCGCTTCATCTCCTTGCGGGTGTCGTCGTTGATGATGCGCGAGCCGCGGGAGACGCCGCCGTACTCGGCGGTGTCGGACACGGAGTACCACATGTTGGTGAGGCCGCCCTCGTAGATCATGTCCACGATGAGCTTGAGCTCGTGCAGGCACTCGAAGTAGGCGGCCTCGGGCGCGTAGCCCGCTTCCACCAGGGTCTCGAAGCCGGCGCGGATGAGCTCGGCGGTGCCGCCGCAGAGGACGACCTGCTCGCCGAACAGGTCGGTCTCGGTCTCCTCCTTGAAGGTGGTCTTGAGGACGCCGGCGCGGGTGCCGCCGATGGCCTTCGCGTAGGAGAGGGCGACGGCCTGGGTGTCGCCGGACGGGTCCTGCTCGACCGCGACGAGGGCCGGGACGCCCTTGCCGTCGACGAACTGGCGGCGGACCATGTGGCCCGGGCCCTTCGGGGCGACCATGGCGACGTTGACGTCCGCGGGGGCCTGGATCAGGTCGTAGCGGATGTTGAAGCCGTGGCCGAAGAACAGGGAGTTCCCGGCGGACAGGTTCGGCGCGATCTCGTCGGCGTACAGCTTGGCCTGCACGGTGTCGGGGACGAGGATCATGATGACGTCGGCCCACGCGGCGGCCTCGGCCGGGGTGAGCACCTTCAGGCCCGCCTCCTCGGCCTTGGGGCGCGACTTCGACCCTTCCTGGAGGCCGATGACGACCTCGACGCCGGAGTCCCGCAGGCTCAGCGAGTGGGCGTGGCCCTGCGAGCCGTAGCCGAGGACGGCGACCTTCTTGCCCTGGATGAGGGCCAGGTCGGCGTCGTCGTCGTAGAACACTTCAGCGGACATGCAAATGCTTCCTTCTTGACTAGCTATTCGGTGAGACGTAGCGCGACAGCGAGGCCATCGATTTGGCCCCCCGCCCGAGTGCGACCGTCCCCGACTGGACGAGCTCCTTGATCCCGAACGGCTCCAGGACTTCCAGGAACGCCTCGATCTTGTCGTGGTTCCCGGTGACCTCGAAGGTGACCGTGTCGGGTGTGACGTCGACCGAGCGGGCCTTGAACAGCTCGGCGGCGGCGATCACCTGGCCGCGGGTGGCGGCGTCGGCGCGGACCTTCACCAGCAGCAGTTCGCGCTGCACGGAGGAGCCCGCTTCGAGTTCCACGATCTTGAGGACGTGGACGAGCTTGTTGAGCTGCTTGGTGACCTGCTCCAGCGAGCCCGCCTCGACGTCCACCACGATGGTGATGCGGCTGACGCCGGGGTGCTCGGTCAGTCCGACGGCGAGGGACTCGATGTTGAAGCCGCGGCGGGAGAACAGCGCGGAGACGCGGGCGAGGACGCCTGGCTTGTTCTCCACGAGCACGGAGAGCGTGTGCTTGCTCATCATCTAGATCTCCCCCTCGTCGTCGAAGTTCGGGCGCACGTCGCGCGCGTAGAGGATCTCGTCGTTGGAGACCCCGGCGGGGACCATCGGCCACACCATGGCGTCGGGGCCGACGGTGAAGTCGACGACGACGGGCCGGTCGTTGATCGCGTTGGCCTGGTTGATGACCGCGTCCACCTCCTCGGCCGTCTCGGCGCGCAGGCCGACGCAGCCGAGGGCCTCGGCGAGCTTCACGAAGTCGGGGATGCGCGGGGACGCCTCGGAGTGGTGCGTCGACAGGTTCGTGTTCGAGTACCGCTTGCCGTAGAACAGGGTCTGCCACTGGCGCACCATGCCGAGGTTGCCGTTGTTGATGACGGCGACCTTGATCGGGATGCCCTCGACCGCGCAGGTCGCGAGCTCCTGGTTGGTCATCTGGAAGCACCCGTCGCCGTCCACGGCCCACACGGTGCGGTCCATCTCGCCGAGCTTGGCGCCCATGGCCGCCGGGACGGCGAAGCCCATGGTGCCCAGGCCGCCCGAGTTGAGGAACGTGCCGGGGGCCTCGTACTTGATGAACTGGGAGGCCCACATCTGGTGCTGGCCGACGCCCGCGGTCCAGATGGTGTCCTCGGGGGCGAGCTCGCCGAGGCGCTGGATGACCCACTGGGGGGTCAGCAGCCCGTCGTCGATGTCGGTGTAGCCCAGGGGGTACCGCCCGCGCAGGTCGTCGAGGGTCTCCCACCAGGTCTTCAGGCGCTCCTTGCCGGGGTCGACGTACGCCTCGGTCATGGCGGCGATGGCGGCCTGGCAGTCGCCCACGATCGGGACGTCGACCTCGCGGTTCTTGCCGATCTCGGCGGGGTCGATGTCGACGTGGACGATCTTCGCCTCGGGTGCGAACGTGTCGAGCTTGCCGGTGACGCGGTCGTCGAAGCGCGCGCCCAGGGCGACGATGAGGTCGGACTTCTGGAGCGCGTGGACGGCGGGCACCGTGCCGTGCATGCCGGGCATGCCCAGGTGCTGCGGGTGCGAGTCGGGGAAGGCGCCGCGGGCCATCAGCGTGGTGATGACGGGCGCGCCGGTCAGCTCGGCGAGCTCGCGCAGCTCGGCGTGGGCGCCGGACTTGACGACGCCGCCGCCGACGTACAGCACGGGGCGCTTGGCCTCGGCGATGAGCGCGGCGGCCTCGCGGATCTGCTTGCCGTGCGGCTGCGTGGTGGGCCGGTAGCCCGGCAGGTCCATCTTGGGCGGCCACACGAACGGCGCGGTGCCAGAGAGGATGTCCTTGGGGATGTCGACGAGGACGGGCCCGGGGCGGCCGGTGGCGGCCACGTGGAACGCCTCGGCGAGCACGCGCGGGATCTCCTCGCCGGTGGTCACCAGGTACGAGTGCTTGGTGATCGGCATGGTGATGCCGACGATGTCGGCCTCCTGGAACGCGTCCGTGCCGATCGCCGTGGAGGCGACCTGGCCGGTGATGGCGACGATCGGGACGGAGTCCATGTGGGCGTCGGCGAGCGGGGTCACCAGGTTGGTCGCGCCGGGGCCGGAGGTGGCCATGCACACGCCGACCCGTCCGGTCGCGAGGGCGTAGCCCTGGGCGGCGTGGCCGGCGCCCTGCTCGTGGCGGACGAGGACGTGGCGCACCTTCTCGGAGTCCAGGAGCGGGTCGTAGGCCGGGAGGATCGCGCCGCCGGGGATGCCGAAGACCGCTTCGACTTCGAGCTCTTCGAGGGCGCGGACGACGGCCTGCGCCCCGGTGAGGACCGGCGCGGCGGCGGGAGCGCCGAGCGGGGGTGCGGGCCTGGGTGCCTTCGGCCTCGCGGGCTGAGCTTTGGCAGCCTGCGTCCCTGCCGTTTTGGCCTGCGGCCCTGGCTTGGGTGCCTTCACTGGTGTGCTCATGTCCTTCGTCCAATAGGGAGATGTGGCTGGTTCGACATGCTGCGTCGTTCCCCGGGCAGAAAAAATCGCCCGCGTGCTAAGACGCACGGGGCGAGCGCACCGTCAGGGAACGACGGTGCGCTAGGTAAGTACTACGACGAGCGGCCGGGCGGCGAGGGCCTCGGTCGCGTTCTGGTCGTAGTTCTGCTGCGGCACGCCCCCCATGATTCACGATTCCGGCCCGTGAGTCAACTTTTCTCAGACTCCGGGACGTCGGTCGGCGTGTCGCGGGGCCCGGGGACGCCGTACGGCTCGGTGGTGAGGGCCTTGGGCTCCTCGGTGAGCCAGCGCGTCAGGTCGTCGGGGTCCATGGGCTTGGCGAGCAGGTAGCCCTGCACGAGCGGCGCCTGGGCGGCGATCATGGCGTTGAGCTGGAGGTCGGTCTCGACGCCTTCGGCGATGACCTCCATGCCGAGGATGCGGCCGAGGGCGACGGTGACGGCGGCGAGGGGGCCGACGCCGCCGTCGTCCTTGGCGATGAGGTCGCGGTCGATCTTGAGGATGTCGACGGGGAGGCGGTCGAGCTGGCCGAGGGAGGAGTACCCGGACCCGAAGTCGTCCAAGGCGATCCGCACCCCGGCGCCGCGCAGGGCCCCGAGCTGGGCGATGAGGGTGTTCATCTGGTGGGAGAAGTCGTGCTCGGTGACTTCGAGCACGAGGCGCTTGGCGGGGACGCCCGCGGCGATGAGCGCGGTGTTGACCTCGGTGGCGAACAGGGCGGTGTGGAGCTCCTTGACGGAGACGTTCACGGAGATCCACGCCTTGATGCCCGCGGAGTGCCACTGGGCGAGCTGCTCGGCGGCGCGGTTGACGGTCCACACGGCGAGGTCCTGGGTGAGGCCGGACTCGGTGGCGGCGGGGATGAACTCGCCGGGGCTGACCTGGCCGAGGCGGGGGTGGTGCCAGCGCATGAGGGCCTCGGCGCCGACGATCGAGCGGTCGGCGGTGGCGAAGACGGGCTGGTAGACGAGGTGGAGCTCGTCGCGGTCGATGGCGCCGCGGAGCTCCTGGGTGAGCTCGTTCTTGCGGCGGACGACGCGGTCGAACTCGGCGTCGTAGGTGGCGTAGCGGTTCTTCCCGGCCTGCTTGGCGGCGCGCAGGGCGAGGTCGGCGTTGCGCAGGAGCAGTTCGGGGTCGCCGAGTCCCTCTGCGGCGGTGGCGATGCCGACGGAGCCGGTGACGAAGACGGTGGACTCGTCGTGGAACTCGTAGGGTTCGGCGAGGCGGTCGACGAGGGCCTTGGCGGTGGCGACGGCTTCGGAGCGGCTGGCGCGCAGGAGGATCGCGAACTCGTCGCCGCCGAGGCGGGCGCCGACGTCGGTGGGGCGCAGGAGCTCCTTGATGCGGCGGGAGACCTCGACGAGGAGTTCGTCGCCGAAGTCGTGGCCGCGGGTGTCGTTGACGTTCTTGAAGCCGTCGAGGTCGAGCAGGAGCAGGGCGGTCTGGTACTCCTCGGCGGCGACGCCGTCTTCGAGGCTCTGGAGGAGCGCCCGGCGGTTCGCGAGCCCGGTGAGGGGGTCGGAGTAGGCCATGCGGGCGAGCTCGGTCTCCAGGCTCCTGCGGGCGCCCACGTCCTCGATGCGGGCGACGAGGCCGCGCACCTGGGGGCGGCCGCGGAGGTCGGAGACGACGGTCTCGGTGTGGCGCCAGCGGCGGGTCGCGTCGCGGACGCGGACGTTGAGCGAGATCTGGCCGGTGTGGCTGAGGCCGTTGAGGAGCGAGTGGAGGTCCTCTTCGGTGTGGCGGCGGTCGTCCACGTGGACCAGGTCGAGGAAGGACGCGCCGAGGCACTCGCCGGAGTCGGTGGCGGGGCGCCACGCGGAGTCCTCGGGGTGCCAGGTGACGGTGAGGTCCTCGTCCAGGACGAGGACGGTGTCGGAGGCGACGCCCACGATGGCGGCGAGGCGGCGCTGCCGGGCCGTCGCCTCGCCGGTGACGCGCCTGACGTCGAAGTAGGTGAGGACGAGGCGGGCGCCGAGGGCGCCGACGGCGGCGAGGCCGAGGAGGGTCGCGTCGAGCGGGAGGGCGCCGCGGGTGGCGCCGTTGATGAGGACGGTGGCGGCGGCGAGCGCGCCCGCCCCGGCCATGACGGTGTAGTGGACGCCGGGGTAGTTCGGCTTGTCGATGGGGGCGGGCTTCTGGTGGCGGGCGGCGAGGTAGGTGACGCCGAGGAGGGCCGCGCAGGTGGCGACCCAGGCGACGGACCACCAGAGGACGCGTGCTTCGGGGCGCAGCCACTGCCAGGCCACGAACGTGGACAGGCCGGTGAAGTGGACGGCGAACACGGCGAGGTACGCGGAGGCGTGGCGGCGGCGCCAGCGCTGGATGCGGAAGGTGGTGGTGAAGCCGACGCCGAGCATGACGATGCCCATCATCCCGGGGATGACGATCGCGAGGTCGCCTTCGCCGAGGGGGCCGCGCATCTGCGCGAACAGGGGGCGCGCGAACAGGGTCCAGGCGAAGAAGAGCACGCAGAGGCCGACGAAGGAGCCGTCGACGAGGCGCCGCTGCACGGCCTGGGGCGCCCAGCCGCGGTCGGGCAGGCGCAGGAGGGCGAGGGCCCAGAGGACGACGGCGGCGGCGAACCCGGACCCGGCGACGGCGTCCCCGGCGGGGTCGGGGAGCCAGCACGCGGCGGCGAAGGACGCGGCCATGGTCTGGATCCCGGCGGCCATGAGCTGGTAGGTGGTGCGGCGGCCGGGCTCGATCCGCTTGGCGGCGCGCCACATGAGCGAGCCGGCGCAGGCGGCGCCGAGGGAGCCGAGGGCGGCGGCGGTGCCGGGGGCGATGGTCTGGGGCGAGGTGTCGAGGGCGACCACGACGGCCGCGGCGAGCACGGAGCACCACACTGCGGCGGTCGCGGTCCACGACAGCGATTGCCGGACGCGACGGGGGGTTGGCGTCATCCACTGGTCCGATCGTAGGAAGCCTCGTGCATTACAGGATGCCGCATGGTCCGCCGTTTCCGTATCGGGCCCTCCGTGATTCCCGTTCGCGTCCGGTCAGTCGGCCCCGGGCAGGGCTGTGATGAGGCGTTCGAGTGCGGTGCGGTCGGCGAGGTGGGCGGCCGCCCGCTCCTTGTCGGCCGCGGAGGCGTCGGCGCGGGCGGCGAAGAGCGCGGCGCGCAGTTCGGCGATCTGGGCGTCGCGCTTCTCGGCCTCCTGGCGGGCCTTCTTGGCGTCGGCGCGGAACATGAGGGCCGGGACGAGGGCGCCCAAGGCGACGGGGATCGCGAGGCCCCACAGGCCGATCGCGGCGACGGCGGCGGCGACCAGGACGAGTGCGGTTCCGGCCGTGGCGAACTTGGGCTTGGAGGGGCCGTCGGCGGCGAAGCCGCGGGCGATGCGGTCTTCGAGGGCGGCGACCTCGTCGGCGTCGTGCCCGGCGGCGGTGACGTCCACGGACCCGCCGCGGCGCTTGACGGCGACGACGGCGGGCGCGGGGGCCTCCATGGCCCGCCCGAGGCGGTCGAGGCGGGCGCGCATGAGCGGCGCGGCGAGGTCGAGTGCCAAGCGGCGCAACGCGACAGGGGCCCCGGGGTCGAACAGGTCGCGGCGGATCAGCTCGGCGACGGTCCCGGCGGGCTCGGCCCACGCGGGGCGGCTGCGCAGCGGCGCCTCGCCGACGGCGAGGTCCTCCAGGCGCCGCACGAGCGGCAGCTCGGCGGGACTGGGCTCCTCGATGAGCTCCTGGAGGCACCGGCGCCAGCGGTCGTCCGGGTCGGGCAGCGGGCCCGCGGTCTCGGCGGTCAGGTGCAGCCGCAGGGAGACCAGGGCCTCGGCGAGCGGCGCTTCGGCGCCCACGGACCCGAACGTCTCGATCGCCAGGTCCCACTCCTTCAGGCCGGCCTCGTCGATGCCGAGGGCGGCCGTGTCCGCGGCGGCAGTGCCACCGGTCGCGGCGTCCTCGGCGGCGGCGTCCTTTGCGACAGGCGCGAACAGCTCCCGCAGGCGCCCCGTGAGCTGCACGGCCGCAGCGGGACCGAACACGCCGAGGACGGCCTGCTCCCACAGGCCCCGCCAGCCGTCGGCGACCTGGCCGGGCTCGACCGCGCCCAGGTCGGGCGCGTCGGCGATGAGCCGCAGGAACGCGGCGTCGACGAGGACGGCCTGCCCGAAGCAGCGCCCGACCGCGAGGTTGAACAGCTCGGCGCGGACCGCGTCGCGGTCGCGGGCGACCGCGAGCCCGGTCGTCAGGTCCGCCGCGGGCGCCGTCCCGGGGCGCCCGCGCAGCACCAGCGGCAGGGTCGCCGAGGCCGCGGGCAGGAGCCAGTAGCCGGGCAGGTCGTGCAGGTCCGGGAGCCGGGCCGGGCGGCCTTCCGCCAAGGCGCGGAACGCGTTCCGCACGTGCTTGCGGGCCTCGTACTCCTCGAATTCGAGGAGCCGGAACCGCAGTTCGGTCCAGGTGAACAGCGTCTCGATGCGTTCGGAGAGGTGCGAGGACGCCGCCTCGATGCGGCCTTCGAGGCGCTGCTGCGCCTCCCGCTGCCGCTCCTCGGCGTCGCGGGCCTGGCGGCGCTGGCGGAGCACGAGCTCGCTGATGGCCTGCTCCTGCCTGCTGTCGCGGCCTTCGTCGGTCCAGACCCAGCGGTTCCTGGCGATGTCGTCCAATGCGCTCACGCGGGCACACTCCGGGGGCGAGGGGATGAGAGGCATTCATTCTGCCCCGGGAACGCCAGCGGCGGAGCCCTCCGTTCGGAGGACCCCGCCGCGGGTGACTGCGTCCTTACTGGACCTTGCGGACGGCGCCGTCGCTCGCCGGGGTCGCCATCGACGCGTACGCCTGGAGCGCACGGGAGACGACCCGGTCGCGGGCGACGGGCGTGTACGGCTGCTCGCGCTTCTCCTGCGCGACCCGGCGCTGCTGGAGCACCGCGTCGTCCACCTGGAGTTCGAGCTTGCGGTTCGGGATGTCGATCGCGATGACGTCGCCGTCCTCGACCAGGGCGATCACGCCGCCCCCGGCCGCCTCGGGGCTGATGTGCCCGATCGACAGGCCCGAGGTGCCGCCCGAGAAGCGGCCGTCGGTGATGAGCGCGCACTTGCGCCCCAGGCCGCGGCCCTTCAGGAACGACGTCGGGTACAGCATCTCCTGCATGCCGGGGCCGCCCTTGGGGCCCTCGTAGCGGATGACGACCACTTCGCCCTCGACCACGGACTTGTCGAGGATGCCCTGCACCGCGTCCTCTTGGGACTCGAAGACGTGCGCGGGCCCGGTGAACGTCCAGTTCTCCTCGGGCACGCCGGCGACCTTGACGACCGAGCCGTCCTCGGCGAGGTTCCCGAACAGGACCGCGAGGCCGCCGTCCTTGGTGTACGCGTGCTCGACCGACCGGATGCAGCCGTCCTCGGCGTCGGTGTCGAGGCTCTTCCACCGGTTCGAGGTCGAGAACGCCTGCGTCGTGCGGACGTTGCCGGGCGCGGCGTGGAACAGCTCAATGGTCTCCGGGGCCGGGGCCTCGGCGCGGATGTCCCACTTGGCGAGCCACTCGTCCAGCGACGGCGAGTGGACCGAGCCGACGTCCTCGTGGAGCAGGCCGCCGCGGCGCAGCTCCCCCAGGATCGCGGGGATGCCGCCGGCGCGGTGCACGTCCTCCATGTGGTACTTCGCGGAGTTCGGCGCGACCTTCGCCAGGCACGGGACGCGGCGCGAGACCGCGTCGATGTCGGAGACGTTGAAGTCCAGCTCCGCTTCGCGGGCGGCCGCGAGCAGGTGCAGGATCGTGTTCGTGGAGCCGCCCATGGCCACGTCGAGGGCCATCGCGTTCTCGAACGCGTCCTTCGTCGCGATGCTGCGCGGCAGGACCGACTCGTCGTCCTGCTCGTAGTAGCGGCGGGCCAGGTCCATGACGGTGCGCCCGGCCTCCTCGAACAGGGCCCGGCGGGCCGTGTGCGTGGCGAGCGTCGAGCCGTTGCCCGGCAGGGCCAGGCCCAGGGCCTCGGTGAGGCAGTTCATGGAGTTCGCGGTGAACATGCCCGAGCACGACCCGCACGTCGGGCAGGCCGCCTCCTCCATCTTGAGCAGCTGCGCGTCCGACACGTCGTCGTTCGCGGCCGCGACCATCGGGTCGATGAGGTCGAGCTTCTGCGTCACGACCCCGTTGACGTCCACGGTCTTCCCGGCCTCCATGGGGCCGCCGGAGACGAACACGACCGGGATGTTCAGCCGCAGCGCGGCCATGAGCATCCCCGGGGTGATCTTGTCGCAGTTGGAGATGCACACGAGGGCGTCGGCGCAGTGCGCGTTCACCATGTACTCGACCGAGTCGGCGATGATCTCGCGGCTGGGGAGCGAGTAGAGCATCCCGGAGTGGCCCATCGCGATGCCGTCGTCGACGGCGATCGTGTGGAACTCCTTCGAGACGCCCCCGGCCTCGGCAATGGCCTCGGCGACGATGTCGCCCATGTTCTTGAGGTGGACGTGCCCTGGGACGAACTGGGTGTAGGAGTTGGCGATGGCCACGATCGGCTTGCCGAAGTCGGAGTCGGTCATACCGGTGGCGCGCCACAGCGCGCGAGCGCCCGCCATCTGGCGGCCGTGCGTGGAAGTGCGAGAACGAAGCGCTGGCATGGCTCCAGTCTGCCACGTCTCGCATACCGGGACGACGCGCCCGGTGGTTAGGATCGCCTATCCCGTCAGAAACCGTGCACCATCGTGCCGAAGATCATCTGCTCGGGGCACGGGCCGTGGCGCCGCGAGTCCTCCCCCTCGGGGTTGTCGCTGAGCAGGTAGTAGTGCCCGGCCGGGACGGTCTCGTCCGTTCCTGGCACGGTGTCGCCGGGCCCGGCGGCGACGCGCTTGATCCACCACGGGGCCTTGGCGCGCCGGAGCTCGGCCCAGCCGAGCGCCGGGTCCGGGGCGGCGACCACGACGACGTCGCCGACCGCGATCCGCCTGGTGCGCTTGGCGAGGACCTCGCCGCCGTCCTTGAGCGCGGGCTCCATGGAGCGGCCCTCGACCTTGACGAGGGTCCAGCGGCGGCGCAGCTGCCTGACGCTCTCGGCGACCAGGGCCGCGGCGACGATGAGCAGGACCGGGAAGAACCAGTTAGAAGAGCCCATCGATGCCGTCGTCCTCCGGTTCCTCTTCGCGCTTCCCGCGGATCAGGCGCGCCACGGAGAAGCTCGTCAGCCCGAGCAGCGCTGAGACGGCGAGGACGCCCCAGGCGAACAGCAGGATCACGCCGCCGCCGATGAGGAGGTACGTGAGCAGGAGGCCGCCGTCGCCGGCGTTCGCCTGTTCCATCGGCGGCCCTACGGGAGGTCGTTGATGATGTCGGTGATCGAGCGGCGCCTGCCCGTGAAGAACGGGATCTCCTCGCGCACATGGCGCCTCGCGCCCGAGGCGCGCAGTTCGCGCATGAGGTCGACGATGCGGTGGAGCTCGTCGGCCTCGAAGGCGAGGATCCACTCGTAGTCGCCGAGGGAGAACGCCGGGACGGTGTTGGCGCGCACGTCGGGGAAGTCGCGGGCCATCTGGCCGTGCTCGCGCAGCAGGTCGCGCCGCTCCTCCTCGGGGAGGAGGTACCACTCGTAGGAGCGCACGAACGGGTAGACGCTCACGTAGCCGCGCGGGTCCTCGGTGAGGAACGCGGGCAGGTGGCTGCGGTTGAACTCGGCGGGCCGGTGCAGGGCCATGTTCGACCAGACGGGGGCGAGGTGGCGGCCCAGCGGGGAGCGCCGGAAGTCCGCGTACGCCTTCTGGAGCTGGTCGGAGGACTCGGCGTGCCACCAGACCATGAGATCGGCGTCGGCGCGCATCCCGGTGAGATCGTACGTGCCGCGCACGGTGACGCCCTGGTCGCCGCAGTGCTTGCTGAAGAACGCCTCCATGTCGCTGGCGAGGTCCTGCCGGATCGACGGCATGGGCTCCTCGGCGCGGAACACCGACCACAGCGTGTACCGGATCGTGTCGTTCAGCTCTTTGATCCGCGCGGCGTTGGGGTTGTTGGACTGGCGTTCGGTCACGGTGCGGCCCTTCTACTTCAGTGAAAGCTGTTGAGCGATGTCGTCGGCCGCGGCCTGGCCGGAGGCGATGCACGCGGCGATGCCGACGCCGTCCACGGCGGCCCCGGCGATGGCGACGCCGCGGTGGCGGGCGAGCGCGGCGCGCGCGGCCTCCACGCGGGTGACGTGGCCGGGCGAGTACTGCGGGAGGGCCCCGCCCCACCGGTCGATGCGCTGCTCGACGGGGTCGGGCAGGCGCTGCCCGAGGTGCTCGCCGAGTTCACGCAGGGCGGTCTTGGCGAGGGTCGCGTCGTCGTACTGGAGGAGCGCCTCCTCGCCGAGGCGGCCCATGGAGACGCGCACGATCTGGCGGCGGCGGCCCAGGTGCGGCCACTTCTTGGACGCGAACGTCGCGGCCTTGACGGTCTTGCCCTCCGATGCGGGCGTGAGGAACCCGGAGCGCTCCGGCAGCTGCACGTCGTCGAAGGCGAACGCGGCCAGCGCGACCGAGGCGTAGGCGACCCCGGAGAGCGCGGCGGCGGCCTCGGGGGCGACGGCGCGGAGCAGGTCGGCGGCAGGGGTCGCGGGGACGGCCACGATCACGGCGTCGGCGGTGACCCGGATCGGGTCGGGCACGGGGCCGGTGATGACCTCCCAGCCGTCGGGGGTCTGGCGCAGCTCGCGCACGGTCATGCCGAGGCGGATCTCCGCGCGCGCGGCGGCGGAAGTGGCCGTCACAAGGCGGTCCAGGCCGCCGTCGATCGTGGCGAACACGGGCTTGCCGGTGGAGGGCCTCTTGATCTCGGCGACCGCTTCGGTCAGGCGCGCATGGCGTTCGAGCGCGGCGGCGAGCTGCGGCATGACGGCCCGCACGGAGAGGCGGTCGACGTCCCCGGCGTAGACGCCCGCGAGCATCGGGGACACGAGCCGGTCGAGGACCTCGTCGCCGAGGCGCGAGCGCACGAGCGCGCCCACGGACATGTCCTGGCCGGGTTCGAGGATCGGGAGGCCGTTGTCGGGGCGCTCCTTGGCGTCCGCGATGGCGGCGACGTCGGCGGGGTCCCCGGGGATGCCCATCATGTGCCCGGCCGGGAAGTCGACGAGCTCGCCGCCGATGCTCAGCGCGGGTTTGAGGGCCGCGGGGTGGACGATCGCGTCGCCCAGGCCGACCGCCTCGGCGAGCCTGATCGCCTCGGGCCGGGCGGCGAGGAGCGACTCGGCGCCGGTCTCGACGGGGCGCCCGGCGAAGTCGGCGGTGCGGATCTTGCCGCCCAGGCGCGTCGACTGCTCGGCGACGATGATCTCGGCGTCGGGGCCGAGGCGCTCGCGCAGGCGGTGCGCCGCGGCGATGCCGGTGATGCCGCCGCCCGCGACGAGGACCCGGGTGCGCCCCGGGGTGCCCGTGACGCGGGCGGGCGTCATGGGGCTCATCGGGTCGTGGTCTCGTGCACGCGGTCCACGACGAGCTTCAGCTTCGCGGGGTCGGAGTACGGGAGGACGCCGTGGCCGAGGTTGAAGATGTGGCCCTTGGCAGCGCGGCCCGCGGCGACGGCCTTGTCGGTCTCGGCGATGAGGGCCTCGTCGTCGGCGAGGATGAGCGCCGGGTCGAGGTTCCCCTGGAGGACCTTGCCGGGCAGGCGCTTCGCGGCCTCGTCGAGCGGGGTGCGGAAGTCCACGCCGGAGATCTCGGCGCCGGTCTCGGCCATCGCTTCGAGGAGGTGCCCGGTGCCGACGCCGAAGTGGACGCGCGGCACCGACTCGGCGACGCCCGCCAGCGCGGCGGTGGAGTGCGGGAGGGCGAACTCGCGGTAGTCGGCCTCGGAGAGGGCCCCGGCCCAGGAGTCGAACAGCTGCACGGCGTTCGCCCCGGCGTCGACCTGGACGCGGAGGAACTCGCCGCAGATGGCGGCGAGGCGGGAGGCGAGGGCGTGCCAGACGTCGGGGCGGGACTTCATGAGCGCCTTGGTCTTCGCGTGGTCGCGGGAGGGGCCGCCCTCGACGAGGTAGGACGCGAGGGTGAACGGGGCCCCGGCGAAGCCGATGAGCGGGGTGGCGCCGAGTTCCTTGCCGAGCAGGCCGATCGCCTCGGTGATGTAGGGGACGTCGCAGGGGTCGAGGTTGCGCAGGCGCTTGACGTCGGCCTCGGTGGCGAAGGGCTCGGCGACGACGGGGCCGACGCCGGGGACGATCTCGATGCCGACGCCGATCGCGGCGAGGGGGACGACGATGTCGGAGAAGAAGACCGCGGCGTCGACGCCGTAGCGGCGCACCGGCTGCATCGTGATCTCGCAGACGAGCTCGGGGGTGCGGCACGCTTCGAGCATGGAGGTGTCGCCGCGGGCGGCCTTGTACTCGGGGAGGGAGCGTCCGGCCTGGCGCATGAACCAGACGGGTGTGCGGCTGGGCTCCTCACCGCGGCAGGCCGCGAGGAACGGGGACTCGTGCGATGAAGGAACGGCGTTGACCACAGGGCCATCCTTGCACGCGGCGGGGCGGGCCGCCCGCAGCGGCGAGTGCGATGTGGCCCGCATCGGGAGGGGCACTGTGAGGGAGGTCGGCGGGGGTGGCCGTCCACCATGGAGGAGAAATAGGGTGATTAACCCACTATCGGGTGGAAATCGGTCTCCTGCGCGGCGGGGCAGTAGCGCGCGCAGGTTACCTGCCCGTACGGTGAACAGGTGACCGATCCCCAGCCCGAACCAGAAGCCGTTCTCCTCACCGAGCCGCGCGAAGGCATGCCCCCGCTCGTCCAGACCTCCGCGGACCTCGCCGAGGCGGCCGAGCGGCTCGAAGCCGGGTCCGGTCCGATCGCGGTGGACACCGAGCGCGCCTCCGGCTTCCGGTACTCGGGCAGGGCGTACCTGATCCAGCTGCGCCGCGCCGGCTCGGGCACGATCCTCGTCGACCCCATCCCGATCGAGGACCTCGACCCGCTGCGCCGCGCGCTCGCAGGCCCCGAGTGGATCCTGCACGCCGCCAGCCAGGACCTCCCGTGCCTGGAGGAGCTGGACCTGCATCCCACACGCCTGTTCGACACGGAGCTGGCCGCGCGCCTGTGCGACTTCGAGAAGGTCGGGCTCGCCTCGATCACCGAGCAGCTCCTCGGATACCGGCTGGAGAAGCAGCACTCGGCGGCCGACTGGTCCTCGCGCCCGCTCCCCCACGACTGGCTCGTCTACGCCGCGCTCGACGTGGAGCTGCTGACGGAGCTGCGCGGCAAGCTCGCCGCCGAGCTCTCCAAGCAGGGGAAGTCCGCGTGGGCCGAGGCCGAGTTCGAGCACGTGCGCACCGCGGGCCCGCCCAAGCCCCGCAAGGAGCCGTGGCGGCGCACCAGCGGCATCCACAAAGTCCGCGGTGCGAAGGCCCTGGGCAGGGTGCGCGCGGTGTGGGAGGCCCGGGACGCACTGGCGCGCAAGCTCGACCGCGCGCCCGGGAAGGTCCTGCCCGACGCGGCGATCGTGGAGGCCGCGACGGCCGACCCGACGGACTTCGCGGAGCTGATGGGCCTGCCCGGGTTCCGCCGCCGCGGCGGGCGCACGAACGCGCGGCTGTGGCTCCAGGCGCTCGCGGACGCGCGCCTCGTCCCGGCCGACGAGCTGCCGTCCACGACCCCGCCGCAGGACGGCCCGCCCGCGACGCACCGCTGGGCCGACCGGGACCCGGTCGCGGCCGAGCGCCTCGCCGCGGCCCGCGAGGTCGTCACCGAGATCGCCGGGAAGCATCGCCTGCCGGCCGAGAACCTCATCTCGCCCGCGCTGGTGCGGGGCCTGGCGTGGGAGCCGCCGAAGAAGGTCTCCGAGAAGCACGTGCGCACGGTCCTCGCCGAGGGCGGCGCCCGCGAGTGGCAGATCGAACTCCTCGCCGAGGGCCTGGCCGAGGCCCTGAAGGACTGACCCCCTCACCACGGAGCGGCCCCGCCGGCGGCGGGGCCTTCGCCGTCCCCGGGTCCGTTCGCGAGCTGGGAGAACGTTTCACGGAAGACGGATGCCCGACACGCGGCGGGGGGCCGTGACACTGAACCTACTAACGGGTAACATCGCTTGTGACGTTGCACTCTCAACGACGCTGCATACCCAAAGGAGGGGCTGGCGTGAACGACACCATCCGCGATGTCGTCTTCGTCGACGGGGTCCGCACCCCGTTCGGCAAGGCGGGCAAACTCTTCGAGGACACCCGCGCGGACGACTTGATCATCCGCGCCATCAGGACGCTGCTGCGCCGCAACCCGGGGCTGCCGCCTGAGCGGGTCGACGAGGTGGCCCTGGCGGCCACCACGCAGATCGGCGACCAGGGCCTCACACTCGGCCGCACCGCGGCGCTCCTGTCGGGCCTGCCGCGGTCCGTCCCCGGCTACTCGATCGACCGCATGTGCGCGGGCGCGATGACCGCGGTGACCAGCGTGGCCTCCGCGATCGCCTCCCGCCAGTACGACATCGCCATCGCCGGCGGCGTGGAGTCGATGTCGAACCACCCGATGGGCGAGGGCGTGGACCCGAACCCGCGGATCGTCGCCGAGCGGCTGGTCGACCCGGACGCCCTCCAGATGGGCGTCACGGCCGAGAACCTGCACGACCTGTACCCGCAGCTCACCCGCGAGCGCGCCGACGCCTACGCCGTGCAGACCCAGCAGCGCTACGCCGCCGCGGTCGACAAGCTGGCCGCGGACATCACCACGATGGCCGCCCGCTCCGACGAGGGCTGGACTATCGCCACCGGCGACGAGCTGCCGCGCCCGTCGACCAGCATGGAGGGGCTCGCGAACCTGCGCACCCCGTTCCGCCCCCACGGCCGCGTCACCGCCGGGACCTCCTCGCCGAACACCGACGGCGCCACCGCGTGCCTCCTCGCGGACGCCGAGACGGCCGCCGAGCTGGGCCTGCCGGTCGCCATGAGGATGGTCGGCTTCGCGTTCGCGGGCGTGGACCCCGAGACCATGGGCGTCGGGCCGATCCCGGCCACGGAGAAGGCCCTCGCGCGCGCCGGGCTCACCATCGACGACATCGGCCTGTTCGAGATCAACGAGGCGTTCGCCGTCCAGGTGCTCGCGTTCCTCGACCACTTCAAGATCGCCGACGACGACCCGCGGGTGAACCCGTGGGGCGGCGCCATCGCGATGGGCCACCCGCTGGCCTCCTCGGGCGTGCGCCTCATGACGCAGCTCGCCCGCCAGTTCGCCGAGCACCCCGAGGTCCGGTACGGCATCACGACCATGTGCGTCGGCCTCGGCCAGGGCGGCACGGTCATCTGGGAGAACCCGAACTTCAAGGGGGCCAAGTAATGTCCGCGACGCCGCTCGACCTTCCCGACTTCGAGTCCGAGGTCGTCACCGAGTCCCACGTGCGCTTCCTGGAGCCCCGCGGGCTCGGTGGCAAGGCCGCGATCATCACCCTCGACAACGGCTACGACCACACCAAGCCGTCGTCGTTCGGCCCCGGCGGGCTCAAGGCCCTGTGGCGGGCGATCGACGAGGTCGAGGCCGAGGAGGGCGTCAAGCTCATCGCGGTCACCGGCAAGCCGTTCATCTTCCTGGCCGGCGCCGACATCAAGCTCATGCCGAGCCTGGAGACCCGCGAGCAGGGCCTCGCCCTCGCGCAGGCCGGGCACGCGCTGTACAAGCGGCTCAAGGACTCCGCGGTCCCCACGTTCGCGTTCGTGAACGGCACGGCCCTCGGCGGCGGCTTCGAGCTGGCGCTGCACTGCCACTACCGGACCGTCTCGACCACCGCGATCGGGCTGGGCCTGCCGGAGGTCTCCATCGGGCTCATCCCCGGCTGGGGCGGCTCGCAGATCCTCCCCAACCTCATCGGCGTCGAGAAGGCCGCGCAGGTCATCATCGGGAACCCGCTGAACCAGAACCGGATGCTCAAGGGCGCCGACCTGGTCCCGCTGGGCATCGCCGACGCCCAGTTCGAGGGCGCCGACTTCCTGGAGGAGTCCCTCGACTGGGCCGTCAAGGTCGCCACCGGTGAGATCACCGTCGAGCGCGAGCCGGTCGACCGCGACGCGTGGCCCGCGGTCATCGCGGGGGCGCGCAAGCTCGTCGACGAGAAGGTCCACAACGCCTCCGCCGCCGCGGTGCGGGCCCTGGACCTGCTCGAACTCGCGCAGCACGCCACGTTCGAGGAGGGGTCCCTCGCCGAGGACGAGGCCCTCGCCGACCTGGAGGCCGGGCCGCAGTTCCAGGCCAGCATCTACGCGTTCAACCTGGTCCGCTCGCTCGGCAAGCGCCCCGAGGGCGCCCCGAGCCCCGGGCTCGCGAAGGACGTCACGAAGGTGGGCGTCGTCGGCGCCGGGCTCATGGCCGGGCAGATCGCGCTCATGTTCGCGCGCCGCCTCGAAGTACCCGTGGTCATGACCGACCTCGACGAGGAGCGGGCCCAGAAGGGCCTGTCGTACGTGCGGGCCGAGATCGACAAGCTCGAAGCGAAGGGCCGCACCTCGAAGCTCAAGGCCGCCAAGCTCCGCGCGCTGGTCTCCGCCAGCTCGGACAAGTCGGTGTACGCCGACTGCGACCTGGTCATCGAGGCGGTCTTCGAGGAGCTGGGCGTCAAGCAGGCCGTGTTCGCCGAGGTCGAGTCGATCGTCTCGGACGAGGCCCTGCTCGTCACCAACACCTCGGGGCTGTCGATCACCGCGATGGCCTCGCAGCTGAAGCGCCCCGAGCGGCTCGTGGGCATGCACTTCTTCAACCCGGTGGCCGTCATGCCGCTCGTGGAGGTCATCGCGACCGCCTCGACCGACGACGAGACCCTGGCGACCGCCTACGCGGTCGCGAAGAAGCTCAAGAAGACCGCCGTGGGCTCCGCGGACCGGCCGGCGTTCATCGTGAACCGCCTGCTCGGCCGCATGCTCGCCGAGGTCACCGGCGCGGTCGACGCGGGCACGCCCGTCGAGACCGCCGATGTGGCCCTGGACGAGCTGGGCCTGCCGATGCGCCCGTTCGCGCTGCTGGAGCTCGTGGGCCTCCAGGTCGCCTGGCACCTGTGCCAGCACCTGAACGAGGACCTCGGGCCGCGCTTCCCCGCCTCGGAGAACCTGCGGCGGATGGCGGAGGCCGGCTTCCCGGTGTTCGACCCGGCCGCCAAGGGCAAGGGCAAGCTGACGGACGAGGCCAAGGCGCAGATCGCGCTCGGGGACTCGCCGCAGAGCGCCGAGGAGGTCAAGCAGCGCGTGCTGCGCGGCCTGACCGAGGAGATCGGCCTCATGCTCGACGAGGGCGTCGTGCCCTCCGCGAAGCAGGTCGACCTCGCGATGATCCTCGGCGCGGGCTTCCCGTTCTGGCTCGGCGGGCTCACGCCGTACCTGGACCGCGAGGGGATTTCTACCGATGTGACCGGAAAGCCCTTCGCCTCGTAGCGTCAGGTGTGCCCGGTCACATTATCTTTGCGGCGAGCCCGGACTCCTCCGAAAGGACGAGTCCGGGCTCGTCCCGTGTACCGAGAGGGCCGGACGGCAGCGGTGACGCGCTCGGACGGGGGCGACGATAGGTCCGGTACCGGGCAAATGCCATAGAGGCTACCGGCGAGTAAGGAAACCCCTTGCCACCTGGGTTTCCGCGGATCGGACCCGGTTTTACCTGGGGATTTTCGCCCCTAGGTTTGCCCAGTGCATTTTCGCAAGATCATCGAAGGCGTGACCGGTCCGGTCCGGAGCGCCGCCGCCGCGCTCTCCCAGCGGCTGTCCTTCCATGACGAGACCGGCGAGCACCACCGCTTCCGCCGCATCGCCACCGTCGGCCTCGCCGCCGCCGTGTTCACCGGCTCGGGCGCCACCGCCGCCTGGGCGATCTCGAACACCGACGAGCCGGTCGAGGAGACCGCCGCGGTCGAAGAGGTCCCGGCCACCACCGAGGAGGCGACCACCGAGGAAGCGGCCCCCGCGACCGAGGAGCCGACCGAGGAGGCCACCACCGAGCCCGTCCCCGAGCCCGTCGTGGAGGAGACCACCGAGGAGCCCGCCGGGCCCGTCGACATCGACGTCTCCGACATCGACGACGAGCAGGAGGCCAACGCCGTCACGATCATCGAGACCGGCAAGGACATGGGCTTCGACGAGCAGGGCTGGGCCGTCGCCCTCGCCACCGCGATGCAGGAGGCGAAGCTCTACAACGCCGCCTCCGACTCCGTCCCCGAGTCCTGGGACTACACCGACTCCTCGGTCCACTACGAGGACCACGACTCGGTCGGCATCTTCCAGCAGCGCACCTCGATGGGCTGGGGCTCGGTCGAGGAGCTCATGGACGTCTCGACCTCCGCGAGCAAGTTCTACGGGACCCTTGAGGACGTCGACGGCTGGGAGAGCATGTCCATCGCCTCCGCCGCCCAGGCCGTCCAGGTCTCGGCCTTCCCGGACTACTACGCGCAGTGGGAGGACCTCGCCTGGTCCATCATCGACGCCTACGAGAGCGCGTCCTAAAAGCTATTCCTCCTCCCGACGGAACGGGCCTCGCGATCTCCACATCGCGAGGCCCGTTCCCATTGGTGCGGGGGCCTTTCGGGGTTGGGGTGGGGCGGTGGGTGGGGTTCGTGCGGGCGGCGACGATGGGGTGGGTGGCCGGGTGAGGTTGGGTCGGTTGCCTTGGGGCGGTGGGTGGTTGGGGCGCGGGCCGCGGGGCGGAATGTGAGGGCATTGTCAGCTTGTGGGTGATGACAGTGGGGTTGGTGCGAGAGAGAATTGTGGTACGCACAAGGATATGGAAATCGTACAGGTGTCGGGCGGTGTAAGCAGACTGAGCCAAGCCTCTGGCCGACCGGCAGACCATACCGATTCCGAGGCGTGCAGGCCCTGCTGAGGGACTGTTCATCTCAACCTCAAGTGCTATCGGGACCCGCAGCAGTCGACCGCCCTTCGGGGAGACGGTGATCGGGCGGCAGACCCCCGGGAGGGATCACCCCGACCGGAGGCAGTGCTCCTTACGAGGCACATGACCGGAACGCCATCGCGACCCATCAGGCCGAGACACGCCGCACCGTGCGAGCGCGGGTGAGTGGGCAGTGCCGCAACCGGCCGGGCATTTGAGGACCCGGCACCGCGACACCACCTCCGCACACGCACGCACACCGCAGCCAGGGGCCTATCCGGACCACACCCTCCAGGAGGTGACACACCATGGCGACCACGACCACCGCCTCCGGCGGCGCATGCCCGACCGAGTGGCATCGGCTGCCCGGACTGCGCAGTTCAGGCTGCGGTCCTTCGGATTCAGCGGTGATGCCGACGGTGGTCCGTTTGGAGGAAACCTGAGAAATCCGGGGGTTGGAGCGGGCTGGTGGGGCGGGTGCGTTGTAGGACGTGCACAACTGATGCCGGTTTTGTTCGGTACAGGATTTGACAGGCCCAGCACACTGTGCACATGACGACGTACAACTGCCCCCGCTGCGGGCGCCCCTCGACGGCCGCCGGGTGCGCGGCCTGCGGGCGCGGCCCCGAGCCGCTGCTTCAGCGGCTCGGCGACCTCGACGCGGTCCTGGCGTCGATGCCCACCGCCCTCACCAGCCGCGCCGCCGTCGAAGCCGAGCGGATCGAAGTCCTCGACGGCCTCCGCGACGTCGCCGCCGGGTACCTCGCCGAGGCCGAGCGGCAGGCCCAGGCCGCTCCGGCTCCGCAGGCGCCGCCGGTGTCACCGGTATCGCCGATGCCGCAGACGCCGCAAGTGGCGCAGACGCCCGCGAACGGCTTGGCGCAGGCCGCCCCGGTCGCGAGCCCGGCCGCTCCCGGCGCGCCGACCACCGCCGGCTCGCCCGCGCCCGGTACGCCCCAGCACGGGCAGCCGACCGCCCAGCCGTCGCAGCCGCATACGCCGCCCGGCGGCGCCCCCGTGGCGTCCTACCTCCCGCCGCCTCCTTCCCCTCGCGGGGAGGTCGGGAACAAGACCGTGCAGACCGTGCTGCTGAGCCTCGGCGGGCTGCTCGTCGCCGCCGCGCTCATCATCTTCACGGCCGTGGCGTGGCGGAACATGGGGAACGGCGGCCGCGCCGCGGTCCTGAGCGTCGCGACGATCCTGCTCCTGGCGATCCCGTTCCCGTTCAAGCGGTTCAAGCTGTGGGCCACCGCCGAGACGTTCGGCGCGCTCGGCGCACTCGCCCTGTGGTGCACCACGCTCGCGGGCTACTACCTGTACCGCCCGCCGGGCACCGACTTCGGGCCCGACACCGTCGCGGCCTGGACCGCCGGGGTCCTCGCCGTCCTGGCCGCCTACCGCGGCGCCTCCCGGCTCAGCGCCACCAGCTGGGCCATGCTGCCGCTCGCCGCCATCGGCGCCTCGTACGCCGCCGCCAGCGGCCTCGGCCTGGCCGTGCTCCTCATGCTCACCATCGCCCTCGCCCTCGGCCTCGCCGCGTGGCTGACCGCCCGCTTCCCCGGGCGCTTCACCCGCTCCGACCTGTGGGCCTCGCGCCTCCTCACGTGCGCCGCGGTCGTCGCCGCCTGCTCGGCCGGCCTGCGCGCCGCGTTCGGGCTCGACGACCCGGTGGTCCCGACCGCCGCGGCGGTCGTCGCGCTCCTGGCCGCCGCGAACCTCGTGGGCATCGGCTTCGCCCGCCGCCTGCGGGTCACCGGCACGCCGATGCTCATCGCGGCCTCCGCGGCCGGGTCGCTCGTGCTGTGCGCGTGGACCCTCGCGATCCGCTCGGGCTCCCCGGAGCTGATCGTGCCGTCGCTGGCGCTCCTCGTCGCCGCCGTGATCCCGTTGGCCACGTTCGGGTCCCGCGACGACACGTGGGCCTTCACGCTCGCGCAGGCCGCCGGGCTCGCCTCGCTCGCGGCGATCGCCGCGGTCGCGTTCGGCGCCCCCGACCTGAGCGCCTACTTCGTCGCGTTCCTCCTCGCGCGCCTGGTCGCGCCGCTCCTCGGCGAGCCGCTGGGCGAACCGCTCAAGCTCGCCTCGTACCTCACCGGCGCCGGGACGGCGCTGGCCGCGTCGATCACGGCGATCACCGGCATCGGGGTCCTGTGGTCCGGGGACGAGCCCGCGGGCCTGTTCACGTGGGAGGTCCCGATCGTCCTGGTGGCCTTGGGCTTCGCCTCGGTGCTCCTCCCGGCCCGGTTCCGGGCCGAGGGGGCGGCGCTGGCGGTGACGTTCGCGGTCGTGTCCGCGTCGATCCTGGTGTGGGCCGGGGACCCGGAGCGGTGGGACGCCGTGCCGTTCGCCGGATTCGTGCTGTGCGCGGTCATCGGGCTCGTCGCGGCGTTCGCGTCCCGCACGCTCGGCGGCCGGTGCGCGGGCTGGGTCGCCATCGCCGTGTGGTCGGGGGTCGCCGCACTGACCGCAGTGGACACCGCGAGCCTCGATCCTGGGGAGGGGGCGATCCCGTTCTGGCTCACCGTCACCGCAGCCGCCATGCTGGTCGTCGCGATCGGCGCGCCGCGCCGCTCCAGGCCCGACCGGGTCCTGGGGGTCGTGCTCGCGCACGTTCTCGCGGGGATCGCGGCCTTCGCGGGGCTGTGGGCGTGGGTCGAGGGGCTCATCGGCTCCTCGCCGACCCGGTACCTGTTGTCCGCGCAGATCGGGGTGTACACGCTCGCGCTCGTCGGCGCGGCGCTCATGGCTCCGGTCCGCAAGTGGGGCTACGTGATCGCGGCCCTGTGCACCGGCACGCTCGGCTGGTGGGCGCTGCTGGCCGCGGAGAGCGTGACGACCCTGGAGTTCTTCACCGGCCCGCCCGCCGCGATCCTGTTCGCCATCGGCCTGTGGCGCTTGGAGAAGCGCCCGAACGCCGGGTCGTGGGCGGCCCTCGCCGCGCCGATCGTCGTCGGCATCGGGCCCTCGCTGCTGCTGGCGCTCGGGGACGGGGAGCCGGCCCGCCGCGTCGGCGTCGGCGCCGCCGCGATCGCGGTCATCATCGCCGGGCTGGGGCGCCGCTGGCAGGCGCCGCTGGTGCTCGGGTCGATCGCGCTCGCGGTCCTGACGATCAACGAGCTGACGCTGGTGTGGCACTACATCCCGGTGTGGATCCCGCCCGCGATCGGCGGCGTGGTCCTCATCGGAGCGGGCGCGACGTTCGAGAAGCGCCGCCGCGACCTCGCCCGGATCAGGCAGGGTCTGAAAGCGATGCGGTGAGGATGCAACCGTCGGGCGCCCCGCGGCGTCTGAATGAGTAGCACCGGGCGCGGCGGTTCCACCAGGACCGCCGCGCCGCTTTCGTGCTCAGAGCATTAGTGGTGGTGGTGCGCGTCGTCCTCGCCGCGGCGGTGGACCTCGGCGGCCAGGCGCTCGGCGATCGCCGCGGGCGTGAGCCCCAGGTCTTCGAGCAGCTCGGCGCGGGACCCGTGCGGGTGCCAGCCGCGCTCGACGGCGAAGTCCACGAGCGGGATCTCGTCGCCCGTGGCCGAGGCGTAGTCGCGCAGGGACTGGGCCAGCGCGTCGCCGAACCCGCCCGTGCGGATGCCGTCCTCGACGGTGGCGACCAGCGGGTACTGGCCCGCGAGCTTCACGAGCGCCTCGGGGACCGGGGAGATCCAGCGCGGGTCCACGACGGTGGCGCGGATGCCCTGGGCCGCAAGGAGGGCCGCGGCCTCGACCGCGGTGCCCGCGAGGGAGCCGCAGGCGACGAGGAGGAGCTCGTCGTCCTCGTGCTTGACGAGCACGTCGAGTCCTTCATGGACGTCGACGGCGGTGATGTCCTTCTCGGGCACGGCACCAGTGGGCCAGCGCAGCATCGTCGGCCCGTCGTCCACGGTGAGCGCCTCGGCGAACTCCTCGCGGAGGGTGGCGGCGTCCCGCGGCGCGGCGATGCGCAGGCCGGGGACGACGCGGAAGATCGAGGTGTCCCAGATGCCGTAGTGGCTGGGCCCGTCGGGGCCGGTGATCCCGGCGCGGTCGAGGACGAACGTCACGGGCAGCTTGTGCATGGCGACGTCGAGGACGGTCTGGTCGAACGCGCGGTTCATGAACGTGGAGTAGACGGCCACGACGGGGTGCATGCCGTTCATGGCGAGGCCCGCGGCGGAGGTGACGGCGTGCTGCTCGGCGATGCCGACGTCGAAGACCCGGTTCGGGTGCAGCTTCATGAGCTTGTCGACGCCGGTGGGGCCAGGCATCGCGGCGGTGATCGCGACGAGTTCGGGGCGCAGGTTGGCCTGGGCGACGAGCTCGTCGGCGAACACGCCGGTCCAGCGGCGCTTGGAGGAGCCGACGGGTTCGCCGGTGATGGGGTCGAACGCGGGCGGGGAGTGCATCTGCTCGGCCTCGTCGGCGCGGGCGGGGGCCCAGCCGCGGCCCTTCTCGGTGAGGGCGTGGACGATGACGGGGCCGCCGAAGCCCTTGGCGCGCTCCAGGGCGACGGTGAGTTCGCCGAGGTCGTGGCCGTCGACGGGGCCGACGTACTTGATGCCGAGGTCGGAGAACATGCCCTGGGGGGCGAGGGCGTCCTTGAGGCCGGTCTTGGCGGCGTGGAGGCCCGCGTAGGCGGCGCGGCCGAACATGGGGATGCGCTCGACGAGCTCCTGGATCTTGCGGAGCGCGGGCTCGTAGCCGGGGTTGAGGCGCAGGGCGGAGAGGCGCTTGGCGAGGCCGCCGACGGTGGGCGCGTAGGAGCGGCCGTTGTCGTTGACGACGATGACGAGCTTGAGGTCGTCGCGGGCGGCGATGTTGTTGAGGGCCTCCCAGCACATGCCGCCGGTGAGGGCGCCGTCGCCGACGAGGGCCACGACGTGGCGGTCGGAGCCGGAGATCGCGTGGGCCTTGGCGAGGCCGTCGGCGTAGGAGAGGGACGTGGAGGCGTGGGAGTTCTCGACGAGGTCGTGGGGGGACTCGGCCTGGCTGGGGTAGCCGGTGAGGCCGCCGCGCCCGCGCAGGCCGGTGAAGTCGCCGGCGCGGCCGGTGAGTGCCTTGTGGACGTACGACTGGTGGCCGGTGTCGAAGACGACCTGGTCGTGCGGGGAGTCGAAGACCCGGTGGATCGCCATGGTGAGCTCGACGACCCCGAGGTTGGGGCCGATGTGGCCGCCGGTCCTGGCGACCGCGTCGACGAGGAACCGGCGGAGCTCGTCGGCGAGCTCGGGGAGGTCGTCCTCGTCCAGCGACTTGAAATCGGCCAGTGCGCCGATGCTCGACAGCAGCGGGCCCATCTCGGGTTCGTCGTGCGGGTTCATAACGCGGAAGTCTATCCGCGGCACCGCCCGGAGGGAACCTCCGCGAGGGCCGCTGGGACGTGTCTCATGGGCGTGCGGGGGCCGTGATCAGGGAGTCATTCCGGGCCCGGGGGGCGGTCACGGGCCGCACGGGCGGCGGTCACGGCGGCACGTGTCCGGCCGGGTCGGCGGCCGGGCACCGGAAATTCATCCGAAGGGGGGACATCGAGCGTGACTGTCGGAAAGCGGTCAGTCCCCGAAAGGGACACGCCGCGCGAATGCCCGGCCCCTCCGTGATCCAAATGTGATCATCCCAACATGGACCTCATCGACCTGCACCAGAACACGGAATGGCCCGCGCGCCTCGATCAGGTGTTGAGCTCCTCCCCGGTGGACTGGGGCGACCGGCGCGAGAGCGTGCGGGACGTCTCGCCGGGGCTGGCGCGGCTCCAGCGGATGTCCGCGGTGCCGCGGTTCGACCTCGACGCGGTGGACCCGGAGGTCTACGAGGGCATCCTCGTGGACGCGCTGGCGGCGGCGGCCCGCGGGGGCGCGGTGTACACGGAGCTGCGGCTGCCGCAGGAGTCGGTGGTGTACCCGCAGTTCATGGAGCGGTTCGAGGCGGCGCGGGAGCGGGTGGCGGAGGACTACCCGGAGTTCGACGCGGGCGCGGTGCTGAGCATGAACCTGTGGGACCCGATGCTGCGGGAGCTGTGCGACGCGTTCGTGGACGCGGCGGCGGCGGGCCTGTCGGGGGTGGAGATCATCTACGTCCCGTATGCGGCGGAGGCGGACTGGACGCGGGGCAGGGTGGTGGCCGAGGCGGCGGGCGCGGCGGGGCTGGGCGTGACCGTGCCGGCGGGGGCGTTCAACGCCTCGAACCTGGCGTCGCTCGCGGAGATTGAGCAGATCGGGCGGATCGGGCACGCCGTGGGGGCGGCGACCGACCCGGGGGTGATGCGGCTGCTGGCGGACCGGGGCGTGACGGTGGAGGTGTGCCTGACGTCGGCGGTGGTGCTGGGGATGGTGCCGGCGCTGGAGGCGCATCCGCTGCCGCGGTTCCTGGAGGCGGGGATCGCCGTGGTGCTGGGGACGGACTCGCCGATGCGGATGGGCACGAACATCGCCGGCGAGTACGAGAAGGCGCGGGGACTGGGGCTGAGCGACGCGGACCTGGCGGAGCTGACGCAGCGCGCGAAGGCGTCGCGGCTGCCGTAGGGCCGCGGCGGGAGGTCACGGCACGGCCTCGGAGGGGTCTCCGCACGGTCTCAATTCTGTCGAATGTCTGTTTGTAGACAATCAAACTGGAAACAATCATAAGCGGATTATCACGGCTTTTACCTGCAGGAACATCGGGCCGCAACGTCCCGTGTCGATCTTCTCACCCGCTGCTCGGGGTTGAAAAACCACAGTTGTTGACTACCGTTGCAGGGGTTGCCGCCCCCGGATGACGACCCGCGCCGTGCCCCCTCCCCCAAAGGCCGCGGGCATGAAAGGAAGCAATGCCAGCGATCGAAGTGGAGTCCCTGTACAAGGTCTTCGGCAAAGGCGCGAAAGGCGCCGTAGCCCAGCTCAAGAGCGGTGTGCCCCGCGACGAGCTCGCCAAAGGCGTCACCGCCGCCGTCATCGACCACAACTGGGCCATCGAGCCCGGTGAGACCTTCGTGGTCATGGGCCTGTCCGGGTCCGGGAAGTCGACCCTCATCCGGATGCTCAACGGGCTCATCAGGCCCACCGCCGGGTCCGTCCGGATCGGCGGCGAGGAGCTGAGCACGCTCTCGCACCCGTCGCTGCGGCGCCTGCGCCGCGAGAAGGTCTCGATGGTGTTCCAGCACTTCGCCCTCCTCCCCCACCGCACCGTCGTCGAGAACGTCGCGTTCGGCCTGGAGATCAAGGGCGTGAACAAGACCGACCGCCTGGAGCGCGCGAGGGAGGCCGTCGAGCTCGTCGGCCTCGCGGGCGACGAGGGCAAGCTGCCCGCGCAGCTCTCGGGCGGCATGAAGCAGCGCGTGGGCCTGGCCCGCGCGCTCGCCGCCGACACCGAGATCCTGCTGATGGACGAGGCGTTCAGCGCCCTCGACCCGCTCATCCGCCAGGAGATGCAGGACCAGCTCCTGGACCTCCAGGGCAAGCTCGGCAAGACCATCGTGTTCATCACCCACGACCTGAACGAGGCCATGCGGATCGGCGACCGGATCGCCATCTGCGACGGCCGCGTCAAGCAGCTCGGCACCGCCGAGGACATCCTCATGCACCCGGCCGACGAGTACGTCGCCGAGTTCACCGCGGACGTCGACCGCACCCGCGTGCTCACCGCCGAGGCGGTCATGGAGCCGTGCGGCACCCGCGACACCTCCGCGTTCCCGAAGGTCGAGTCCGACGTGCCGGTCAACGAGCTGTACGAGTCCGTGCTCAGCTCCAAGGCGCCGCTGCTCGTCGTCGACGACAACGCCGACCCGCTCGGCGTGGTCACCCCCCGGTCCATCATCAAGTCGCTCGCGCCCGACCCCGACGCCGTCGGCAACCCCGAGCAGGAGGCCCAGCCCGCATGATCGAGTACCTCCGCAACTGGCTCTGGACCTACATCTGGAAGCCCCTGCCCGACATGCCGTTCGGCGACTGGATGGAGACCTTCATCCGCTGGGCGCGGGACGCCTGGGCCGCCGGGTTCGACGCCGTGTCCACCGGCCTGGAGTTCCTGTACCTGCAACTCGCCGACGGGTTGCTCTGGCTCCCTTCGGGGGTCATGGTGCTGCTGTTCGCCGCGGCCGCATGGGCCGCGAAGGGGTGGAAGCTCGGCGTCGGGATCGGCCTGGGCATGTTCGCCGTCGCCTGGACCCCGTACTGGGAGCAGACGATGCAGAGCCTCTCGATGGTCCTCGTCGCCGCCGTCATCGCGATCCTCCTCGCGATCCCGCTGGGCATCGCCGCCGCCGAGAACCGCACGTTCTCCGCGATCGCGCGGCCGGTCCTGGACTTCATGCAGACGCTGCCCGCGTTCGTGTACCTCATCCCCGTGGTGATGCTCTTCAGCGTCGGCGTCGTGCCCGGCATCATCGCCACCATCATCTTCGCGATGCCCCCGGGCGTGCGGCTCACCGAACTCGGCCTGCGCCAAGTCGACCGCGAGGTCGTGGAGGCCGGACAGGCGTTCGGCGCCTCCCCCGCGCGCATCCTCGTGCGGATCAAGCTGCCGCTCGCGCTGCCCACGATCATGGCCGGGCTCAACCAGGTCATCATGCTCGCACTGTCCATGGTGGTCATCGCGGGGCTCGTCGGCGGCGGCGGCCTCGGCTCCGTCATCTCCGGGTCCCTGGGCCGCCTCGACATCGCCGCCGGGTTCAACGCCGGGCTCGCCGTGGTCCTCCTCGCGATCTTCCTCGACCGCGTCACGCAGGGCCTGTCCGACCGCACGCCGGTGGCCCGCGCCGCCCGGCTCGCCCGCTAACGCACTCCCGAAAGCCGAACGCCCCCCAGAAGAATGCGCGCCCGTGCGCCGGAAAGCAGGAGACATGCAACGACGTTCGATCATGAAGGGCGCCGTCGCCACCGGCGCGACCGCCTCCCTGGCCCTGGCGGGCTGCTCCGTCGAGGAGGAGCCCGGCGAGACCGGGTCCGAAGGGGTCGACTTCGGCCTGGCCAAGGGCGAGGGCGAACTCGTCATCGGCTACATCAACTGGGACGAGGCCGTCGTCGCCACCGAGCTGTGGCGCCAGGCCCTGGAGGCGTCCGGGTACACCGTGACGACCCAGGAGTTCACCGAGGCCGGGCCGCTCTACGAAGGCCTGTCCACCGGCGACATCGACCTGTTCCTCGACACCTGGCTGCCCATCACCCACGCCACCTACATGGAGACGTACGGGGACCAGCTGGAGCAGATCGGGACCTGGAACGAGAACGCCTCGCTCACCGTCGCCGTGCCGACCTATGTGGACGTGGACTCGCTGGAGGACCTCAACGCCAACGCCGACCTCTTCGGCGGCCGCATCGTCGGCATCGAGGCCAGCGCGGGCCTCACCGAGGCCGTGCAGAACAGCTCGATCCCGGCGTACGGGATCACCGACCTGACGCTGGAGACCTCCTCCACCACGGCGATGCTCACCGAGCTCGACTCGGCCATCGCCGCCGAGGAGCCCATCGTGGTCACCCTGTGGCAGCCGCACTGGGCGTACGCGAAGTACGACCTGAAGAACCTCGCGGACCCGCAGACCACGCTCGGCGAGGCCGAGACGATCAACATCGTGGGCCGCATCGGGTTCACCGAGGAGTTCGCCGACGTGGCCGGCGCGCTGGGGACGTTCGCAATGGGCGACGACCAGCTCGCGGACCTGGAGAACCTGGTGTTCGCCGAGAACGGCGGCGACGTGCAGGCCGGGGTCTCGGCGTGGCTCAAGGACAACGAGTTCAAGGACCTGATCGCCTAGGGGCGGGTCATGCCCGCGCGCGGCGCCGCGGCTCCGGGGCATTGGGGGCCCCGCGGCAGGAACGAGGACTGAGCCGCCTCCAGCCGAGGCGCTCGCGCGCGCAGGCCGTACGCGGCCCGGCCGACCGCCCCCACAGGCGGCGGCCCCCGGTGCGGGACCGGCCGATCCCCGGTCCCGCACCGGCACAGTCCGCAGACGTTCGTTTGTATTGAAATATGTTGATGGGTCGGTTACGATGTGACTCGGCAACCGGTCTCCGGACCGGCGGCCGCAAGGTTGGCGGTGGCATTCCCCGGCATCGCGCACCGCATGGCGCATAGGAGCACCATGTCGTTCCACAACCGTGACAAGTCCATCCGGCCCGACGACCCCGCCCCGGCGGGGACGGGCCTCGACCGGCGGCGCCTCATCAAGGGCGCCGTGGCCGCGGGCGGCCTCGCCGCCGCGGGAGCGGGCGGCCTCGGCCTCGCCGCCGCGCAGGAGACGTCCACAGAGGACGTTTCTACTCTGGCGGTCCACCCGGGCCTGCTGCACACCCAGGCCGACTTCGACCGCATGAAGGCGAAGGTGAACGCGGGCCTGGACCCGTGGCTCTCGGGCTGGAACAAGCTCATCGCGAACTCCCACGCCCAGAGCACCTGGACCGCGCGACCCACCTCGGTCATCATCCGCGGCGGCGACGGCCAGAACTACCCCCAGCTGTACAACGACATCGCGGCGGCGTACCAGAACGCGCTGCGGTGGCGGGTCGCCGGGACGACCGCGCACCGCGACAAGGCGATCGAGATCCTCAACGGATGGTCGAACACCCTGACGGCCGTGAACGGCAACGCGGACCGGTTCCTCGCGGCGGGCATCTACGGGTACCAGCTGTGCTGCGCGGCCGACATCGTGCGCGGCCAGTCCGGGTTCGACCTGGGCGCGTTCCAGGACATGATGACGAGCATCTTCCTGCCGATGAACAACTCGTTCCTCACCAACCACAACGACGCGTGCATCACGAACTACTGGGCGAACTGGGACCTCTGCAACATGGCGTCCAAGCTCGCGATCGGCCTCATCTGCGACGACAACGCCATCCGGGACCAGGCGATCGACTACTTCTGGAACGGCGAGGGCAACGGCTCCATCGAGAACGCGATCCCGTTCGTGTACTCCGGCGGGCTCGCCCAGTGGCAGGAGTCCGGGCGGGACCAGGGGCACTCGATCATGGGCATCGGCCTCATGGCGACGTTCATGGAGATGGCCTGGAACCAGGGGATCGACCTGTACGGCGCCAACAACAACGCGTTCGCGAAGGCCGCGGAGTACGTGGCGCGCTACAACCTCGGGAACACGGTGCCGTACACGACGTACAGCTGGGGCACCGGCCAGAACTGCGCCTACAGCGAGCAGACGGTCATCGGCTCGGGCGGCCGCGGCCAGGCCCGCCCGGTCTGGGAGATGGTCTTCCACCACTACACGGCCCGCAAGGGCTTCGCCATGCCGAACGTCGGCTCCATGGCGGGGACCAACAGCCCTGAGGGCGGCGGCGGGGACTACGGCACCACCTCCGGCGGCTTCGACACCCTCGGCTTCGGCACCCTCGCGCACGTCCGCCTCACCTGGGCGGAGATGCCGACGAACCTGAAGCCCTTGGGCTAGTGGCGATGCGGCCGGGTGCCGGGCACCCGGCCGCACGGGACGCGAGGGCCCTCCGCCTCGACGGGAGCCGGTAGCATCCCCGGGCAGGACCCGCCTTCAGCCCGGCCCCGCCGGCGCTGCCGACGAGCTAGGAGACCCGTTGTTCGGCATGCTCGCCCCCTGCCCGTCCCGCACCCCCGACGACCTCAAACCCCGCTGGATGGGCCACTTCTGCGGCCTGTGCCTCGAACTGCGCGACGACGCCGGGCACCTCGCCCGCCTCACCACCAACTACGACGCGCTCGCACTCTCCGTCCTCGTCGAGGCCCAGCTCGACGCCTCCGACTCCCGCGACGCCGGGCCGTGCGCGCTGCGCGGGATGCGGCGCCAGACCGTCGCCACCGGCGCCGGTCCGCGGCTCGCCGCGACGGCCTCGCTGCTGCTCGCCTCCGCGAAGCTGCGCGACCACGTCGAGGACGGCGACGGCATCGCCTCCCGCCCCGGCGCCCGCGGCCTCGCCGGAATGACCGCGGACCGGCTGCGCGCCAAGGCCGTCGGCCTCGGCGAGTCGATCGGACTGGACGTCGAGCCGCTCGTCGCGGCCATCGCGGGCCAGCGTGAGGCCGAGGCCGCCTGCGGCACGGGCACCGCGCTCACCGACATCACGGCCCCGACCGAGGCGGCCACCGCCGGACTGTTCGCACACGCCGCGGTCGTCGCCGGCCGGCCCGAGAACGCCGGGGCGCTCCGGGCCGCGGGCGCGGCGTTCGGGCGCCTGGCGCACCTGCTCGACGCCGCAGAGGACTTCGACGAGGACGCCGCGAAAGGCGCGTGGAACCCGCTGGCCGCCACCGGGACCGGCGTCGAGGGCGCGCGGCCCCTGGTGCGCGGGGCGCTCGCCGACCTGCGGGCGGCACTGGAGTCGGCGTCGCTGCTCGACCGGACCATGACGGGTCTGCTGCTGGAACGCTATGCGCACCATGCGGTGTCGCGGACGTTCGGTTCGACCTGCGCGACCTACCCGGCCGCCGAGCGGCGCGAGTACCGGCGCTACCGGGAGCGCCGCCGCGATCGCAGGGACTACTACGACCACGACCGGTACCGGCCCGAGCCGCGGAACTTCTTCGCGGGCCTGTGCGCGTTCACCGTGCTGTGCTGCACCTGCCAGATGTGCTGCCGCGAGCGGTACGAGGGCCCGTGGTCCCGGCGGCCCCGCCAAGGGTGCTGCCGGGACGGATGCGACTGCTGCGAATGCGACTGCTGCCCCTGCGGGTGCGACTGACGCAGGGCCGCAGGCGGGTTCAGCGCGGCGGCTGCGGCCAGTTGTGCTGGCTGGAAGGGCCGGGCTGCTGCGGGGGCTGGTAGCCGTACGGGGGCTGTGCGGCCGGGCCCGCCGGGTCGCGCCACTGCGGGGGCGGGGCCTGCGGTGCGGCCGGGGGCGGGGTGTCGGCGCCCTTCGGGCGGTTGCCGGGGCGGTCCTTCAGCCAGGCGCGCACCGGCTTCGTGAACGCGAGCACCAGGATCAGCAGGGCGGCCGTGATCTGGAGGATCGCGGGCACCACCGTGAACGGGTTGAAGACCCGGAACAATGCGAGGAGCGCCAGTACCCCGAGTCCGATATAGATCGGGAGACGCGGATCGTCAGTGCCGAAGCGGCCCAGGGCCTCCCGGGCCACGGCCCAGATGAGGACGAGGTTCACCGCCGCGGCGATGACGCCGAGGGCGACGCTCAGCCCCACGGAGCCGGTGAGGCCGAGCAGGGTGGCGACCACCGTGGCGGCCAAGTGGATCCACAGGGTCTGGAGGATCACCGTGACCTGCCGGGGCCGGTCGTCCTTCGCGAGGACGCCCCAGCGCTGCCCCCAGGAGGGCGGCGGCGGCAGGACCGGGCCGGACGGCTGCCCGTACTGGACCTCCCCGGGGTCCTGCGGCCGGTACTGGAAGGCCGGGCCCTGCGGCGGGCGGTTCGGGTCGGGTGCGGGCCCGGAAGTAAAGGGAGAGTTGGTCATCGATCGGCTCCGAGGAGTGCTTTCTGCTGGGGCGACAGGCTACCCCACCACCCGATTATGCGCCTCAGTCGACCGGCTCGAAGAGGGCGACCGTCTCGAAGTGCTGGGTCATCGGGAACGCGTCGAACGCGCGGAGGCGCTTCAACTCGTACCCCTCGATCGCGAGGTCGCTCGCGTCCCGCGCCAGCGCGCCCGCGTCGCACGCGACGTAGCAGATCGCGCGCGGCCGGGCCTCGCCGAGCGCCACGACGACCTCGGCCCCGGCCCCGGCGCGGGGCGGGTCGAGGACCACGAGGTCGACCGAGCCGAGGTCGGGGATGATCGCGGCGACGTCGCCGTCGATCGCCCCGGCGTTCTTGAACGAGGCGAGGTTCGCGGCAGTGCGCGCGGCGGGCGCGTTCTCGACGGCGATGACGCGGCCGGTGTCGCCGACGGCGGGGGCGAGGCCGGTCGCGAAGAGCCCGGCGCCCGCGTACAGGTCCCACGCGGACTCGCCTTCGCGCGGCTGGAGGAAGTCGATCGCGGTCTCCAGGAACGTGGGGGCCGCGGCGGGGTGGACCTGCCAGAACGCGTCGAAGCCGATCTCGAACACGGTGTCGCCGACGGTCTGGTGGAGGAGCCTGGGGCCGCTCTTGTGGTGGGGGCGGGCGGTGCGGCGCAGCTGCGTGTAGACCGAGAGCTCGTCGTCGTCGGCGTGGACGACGCCCACGGCGCCCATGCCGTCCCAGTTCCGGTCGAGCACGTCCGATTCGCGGATGCGGTCGGAGGCGATGCGGCACCAGTCGATGTGGACGAGGTCGTGGGACTTGTGCTGCCGCAGGCCCGGGCGGCCGTCCTCGTCGACGGCGTACTGCATGCGGGTGCGCCATTCGAGGGGCCCGCCGGGGAGGGCCTCGACCTCGACGCCGTCGAGGAGGGCCGGGTCGATGCCGCCGATGCGGGTGAGCTGGTCGAACAGGACCTTCGCCTTGAGGCGGCGCTGGGCGTCGGGGGCGGCGTGCTGGAAGTCGCAGCCGCCGCACTTGCCGGGCCCGGACCACGGGCAGGGGGGCGTCACGCGGTCGGGGGAGGCTTCGAGGACCTCGACGGCGTCGGCGAACGCGAAGCGCTTCTTGCGGTCGGTGATCTCGATGCGGACGCGCTCGCCGGGGAGGGCGTGGCGCACGAAGTAGACCTCGCCGTCCACGCGGGCCACGCAGTGGCCTCCGGCCGCGACGTCTCCGACGGTGACGATCATGGTGTCCTTCTTCCCCCTCGGCCCGCGCCGGGTGCGGCGGGCCGCACGCAAGGATACGGGACCGTGCGATGCGGGGATCGCGCTACTTGGGGATGCGGCGCAGCGGCGGCGGCTCGGTGCTGTCGCCGAGGATCCACGGGACGGTGCAGACCATGACGCCGGGCTCGTACTTGAGCTGGCGGTGGAGGGCCTTGGTGGTCTGGTTGTGGAGCAGGCTCGTGGACCAGTTGAAGTAGCCGCGGGACAGGCGGCCGCGCTGGGGGCCGAGGCCGACGACGTACTCGGGGAGGTAGACGGTGACGACGTCCCTGGGGGCGTCGCGGCGGCGGGCCTTGACGTAGTCGACGATCGGGCCGGTGATCTCGCGGTAGGGCGAGTCGAGGACGGTGAGGGGCACGCCGATGCGGCGGCGGTCCCACTCGGCGACGAGGCGGCGGGACGCGGCGGCGTCGACGTTCACGGTGAGCGCGGTGATGGTGTCGGGCCGCGGGGCCTTCGCGTACGAGAGCATCCGCATGAGCGGCAGGTTGACGCTGGAGGCGAGGACGATCGCGTGGCTGCGCGAGGGCAGCGGCGGCTTGCCCTTGGGGAGCTCGATCTCGCCGCGCACGGCCGCGTAGTGGGTGCTGATGGCGCGCATGAGGAGGTAGCAGCCGCCGATGATGAGCACGGCGATCCAGCCGCCGCGCCGGAACATCGTGAACGCGACGATCACGAGGACGGCGGCGCACGCGAGGACCGCGGCGACGGCGGTGGCGCGGGCCCGGTGGGCGCGGGCGCGCCGGCCCGGGTCGCGTTCGACGTCGAGCACGCGGCGCCAGTGGCGGGACATCGCGGCGTGCGACAGGACCATCGAGAGGAACACGCCGACGACGTACAGGCCGATGAGCTCGTAGGCGCCGCCGCCGTAGAGGACGACGAGGAGCGCGGCGGCGACGGCGAGGATGAGGATGCCGTTGGAGTACACGAGCCGGTCGCCGCGCTTGTGGAGCTGGCGGGGCAGCAGCGAGTCCTCGGCGAACACGGACGCGAGCTGCGGGAAGCCCACGAACGCGGTGTTCGCGGCGAGGAGGAGGACCGCGGCGGTGGCGAGCATGACGGGCCACACGGCGGCGGGCGAGGAGCCGAAGACGGTGTCGGCGAGCTGCGCGAGGAGCGGGTAGCGCAGGTCCGGGTCGCTCCGGGGGTTCGCGGAGGTCTGGGCGCCGGTGAGGAATGCGAGGACCACGGTGCCGATGAACAGGGCGACGGTGGCGGCGCCGACGGTGGTGATCGCGGCGGCTGCGTTGCGCCCGCGCGGGGGCCGGAAGAAGCGCACGCGGGTCGTGAACGTCTCGATGCCGGTGACCGCCACCGACCCGGCGGCGAAGGCCCTGGCGCACAGCAGGAACAGGGCCGCGGAGGTCCACTCCTGGGCGCCTTCGCGGGCGTCCTGCCCGGCCGTGGCGGCCGTCAGGTCCTCCCCCGTCGCGAGGCGCACGAGCCCGGTGAGGACGATCGCGGCGACCCCGGCGACGAACGCGACGGTGACGGCGGCGGCGACGCGCCCGGAGACCCGCAGGCCGCGGAGGTTGAACGCGGCGAGCAGCGCGATCACGGCGGCGGCGAGCCACTCGCGCCAGGGCCGCAGGCCCGGCACCAGGGCGTCCACGGCGGCGACGGCCGCCGCGGTGGACACGGCGACGGTGAGGATGTAGTCGAGGACGAGCGCGGCCGCGGCGAGGCGGCCCGCGCCGGGCCCGAAGTTCGCGGTGACGACCCGGTAGTCCCCGCCGCCGCCCGGGTACGCCTGCACGGTGTACCGGTACGAGGCGATGACGGCGACCATGACCGCGCCGATCGCCAGGCCCGTCCACGGCGACAGCGCGAACGCGGCCGTCCCGGCGACGCCGAGGACGAGGAACACCTGCTCGGGGGCGTACGCGATCGAGGAGATGGGGTTGACCGCCAGCAGCGGGATCGCGTACCGCTTGGAGAGCACGAGGGACGATCCGCGCCCCGAGGCGAACGGCTCGCCCACCAGCAGCCGCTTGAGGACCGCCCACGACCTTGTCACGGCCGTAGCGTAGCGCCCCGCGGCGCGCCACGGGGCCGCGAGATTCCCCGCGGCCCCACTGGTGCGCGTCAGTCCCGGACGGCCGCTTCGACGGTGAGCGTCCCGGCCGCGGTGTCGAGCACCGCGCCGGTGCCGAGGGGCACCACGCGCGGGTCGAGGTCGTGGCCGATCTTCAGGCCGCCGAGCACGGGCACGCCGAGGTCCCCGAGCTTGTCGAGCAAGACCTCGTTCATGGTCCACTCGCCGGGCCGGTACTCGTCGAGGGGGTGCGGCACGAACTGGCCGACCGCGATCCCCGCGAGGCCGTCGAAATGCCCGGCCCGGATGATCCGGGTGAGCATGTTGTCGACCCGGTACCGGGCCTCCTCCACCTCTTCGACCAGGAGGATCGCGCCGTCGAGGTCGGGCCAGTTGGACCGGTCCGGCTCGGCGGCCATGAGCGACAGGTTCCCGCCGAGGAGCTTCCCGGAGGCCGTCCCGGGGACCTCGACGCCCGCCGTGGACTCGGCGGGGTCGCGGGTGAGGACGACCGGGTCGGCGGTCATGACGGCGGCCTTGAGGGACGCGGCGGTCGCGTCGGTGTTGTTCGAGGACCAGGCCATCATCGGCGAGTGGAGCGTGGGAATGCGGGTCTGCTCGGCGACCGCGAAGTGCAGCGCGGTGATGTCCGAGTAGCCGATGACGAGCTTCGGGTGGTCTTCGAGGGCCTCGACGTCGGCGCCGTCGATGATCCGGGTGGTCCCGTAGCCGCCGCGGACGGTCATGAGCGCCTTGGCCTCCGGGTGGCCCAACGCGTAGTTGAGATCGGCGAGGCGGTCCTCGTCGGGCGCGGACAGGTACCCGAACGTGTCGAGGGCGTGCTCGGTGAGCTCGACGCGCAGCCCCCAGGATTCCAGGATCGCGGTGCCGCGGGCGACGGCCGCGGCGGTGGAGGGCCCGCCGGGGGCGGGGACGACGACGAGGTCGCCGGGGACGAGCTTCTTGGGCTTGCGGCCGCGGCCTTTCGCGGCGGCGGGCGCGGCCGTCGCGGCGGCGGCGACCGCTCCGGCGGCGAGGCCGCCGATGAGGGCGCGGCGGGACAGGGACGGGTGACGTTCCATCAGGGCTCCTTTGCGGCAGAACACGTTCCATTAGCTAGACGCTTTCGGGGACCGGATGACGCAGCCCGCGCCGACATATTTCGGGGGAGTCCGGACAGGACGCGAGCGGGGCGCCGCGACCGGGGGCGCGGTAAGGTCACTGCACGTCCGATCGAGGGGTGGGGTGCCGGTGCACGTGGTGATCATGGGGTGCGGGCGCGTCGGCTCGTCCCTGGCGCGGAGCCTGGTGGAGCGCGGGCACACGATCGGGATCATCGACCAGGACCCGAAGGCGTTCCGGCGCCTCGGTCCGGACTTCGACGAGACCACGGTGCGCGGCGTCGGGTTCGACCGGGAGGTCCTCGCGAAGGCGGGGATCGGGCGCGCCGACGCGTTCGTGTCGGTGTCCTCGGGCGACAACTCGAACATCATCGCCGCGCGGGTCGCGCGCGAGAACTACGGCGTCCCCAAGGTGATCGCGCGGATCTACGACCCGCAGCGCGCCACCGTGTACGAGCGCCTCGGCATCCCCACGGTGGCGACGGTCCGGTGGACCGCCGACCGGCTGCTGCGCCACCTCGTCCCGGACGGGCAGGAGGCCCTGTGGCGGGACCCGACGGCGACGCTGTCGATGGTCGAGGTGCTGTGCGACGAGGGCTGGTACGGGACGGCGCTGGCGGTCCTGGAGCACGCGACGGGCCACCGGGTGGCGTACATCAACCGGTTCGGGCGGGCGGCGCTGCCGACCGCGTCGACGGTCCTCCAGGACGGCGACCAGGTGTTCATGCTGGTCGCCGACGGCGACGAGGCGGGGATCAAGCGGATCGCGGGCGCGGCCCCGCAGGGGGTGTCGTGATGCGGGTGGCGATCGCCGGGGCCGGGAACGTCGGCCGGTCCATCGCGTCGGAGCTGGTGGGCAACGGCCACCAGGTGCTCCTGATCGAACGGGACCCCGACTCGATGCGGCCCGAGCGGGTCCCGGAGGCGGAGTGGCTGCTCGCGGACGCGTGCGAGCTGGAGAACCTGCGCCAGGCGCACCTGGAGATGTGCGATGTGGCCGTGGCCGCGACCGGGGACGACAAGGTGAACCTGGTGGTGAGCCTCCTGTCGAAGACGGAGTTCGCGGTGCCGCGGGTGGTCGCGCGGGTGAACCGGGCCGAGAACGAGTGGCTGTTCAACGAGGAGTGGGGCGTCGACGTCTCGGTGTCGAAGCCGCGGCTGCTGGCCGCGCTCGTGGAGGAGGCCGTCAGCGTCGGGGACCTGGTGCGGCTCTTGACGTTCCGCCAGTCGCAGGCGAACCTGGTGGAGATCACGCTGCCCGTGGACGCCCCGCACGTGGGGCGGCGGGTCGCGGAGGTGCCGCTGCCGCACGACGTGGCGCTGGTGGCGATCATCCGGGGCCGGCGGGTCATCGCGCCGACGCCGGACGACACCGTGGAGGCGGGCGACGAGCTGGTGTTCGTGTGCCACGAGGACGCCGAGGACGCGACGCGCGCGGTGATGCTCGGCAAGACCCGCCTCTGACCGGTCCGTGCCGCCGGGCGCGTTTGATCGGGCGAGGCGACGAAATTTCCCCTGGTGGGGTTTACATCCGCTCCGCGCTCACGTTACATTGAAGGTTCTCAATGTTCCTATATTTTGGGAGCGCTATCATGCTCAACTTCCGAAGACGAGGCGCGGGCGGCAGAAAGCTGCGCAGCCTCATCGTCCTCATAGCCGCGCTGTTCGCGGCCGGGACCGCCGCGGTCCTGTTCGTCCAGCCCGCCTCCAGCCACGGCACCGCCATCGGCCCCTCCTCGCGGCACTACAGCTGCTGGGAGCGGTGGGGCTCGGACTTCCAGAACCCGGACATGGCCCAGGAGGACCCGATGTGCTGGGCCGCCTGGCAGAACGACCCCAACGCCATGTGGAACTGGAACGGCCTCTACCGCGAGCAGGTCGGCGGCAACCACCAGGCGGCCCTGCCCGACAACCACCTCTGCTCCGGCGGCCTCACGGGCGGCACCCGGTACGCCCCCCTGGACGACCCCGGACCCTGGAAGACCACCCAAGTGGACAACAACTTCACGTTCACCAACTGGGACCAGGCCAACCACGGGGCCGACTACTACCGGATCTACGTGACGAAACAGGGGTACGACGCGCAGACCGACGCGCTGGACTGGGCCGACCTGGAGCTGCTGAAGGACACCGGCGACATCGACCCGGGCGTCGGGCGGACCCCGCCCAGCGGCGGCGGCACGCTCGTCGACATCCCCGTGTCGGCGCCGAACCGCACCGGCCACCACGTGGTCTTCATGATCTGGCAGGCCAGCCACTTCGACCAGTCGTTCTACTCGTGCTCCGACGTGTGGTTCGGCGACGGCCAGCCCGAGGAGCCCACGAGCGGGCCCACCACGGGCGGTCCGACCAGCGGTGAGCCGACGGAGGAGCCCACCACCGGCGGCCCCGCCGCCGGGTACGCGTGCTCCGCGACGGCCACGGTCAACTCGTGGGGCTCCGGCGCCACGGTCAGCGTCAAGGTCAAGAACACCGGCACCCAGGCGATCCACAACTGGATGCTCCACTGGGCCTGGCCGAGTTCGGGCGTGACGATCAGCCAGATATGGAACGCCGAGCACTCCGTCATGGGAGGCGTCGACATGGCGTCCCCGGTCTCCTGGAACGCCGCGGTGCCCTTGAACGGCACCGTCGAGTTCGGGTTCAACGTCTCCGGTTCGCTCACGGCCCCACCGGCCTTCGAGTGCTTCCCGAGTTAGGCGGGAACGGAGAACGGCCCGGAGCGGACGCTCCGGGCCGTTCTACGCGAGTCTCAGGCCGCGTTCGGGGACGCGGCGGCCGCCTCCTCGACGGCCTTCATGTGGCGGCGCACCGCCCAGATCGTGAACGCCGTCAGCGCGATCGTCACCGGCCAGCCGCCGAACAGCGTCACCAGGCCCAGCGCGTTCTCCGCGTCGATCCAGTACAGCCAGATGCGGACCGCGTTCTTGATGATGAAGACGATCCCCCACAGGATCGTGATGCGGCTGAGGACGTCCACGAGCGGCTTGTTCTGCCGCCACTCCTTCTTGCCGCCCTGCGCCACGACCGCGTAGATCCACCCGATGACCGGGTGGCGCACCAGCGCCGAGACGATGAGCAGGACCCCGTAGATCGCGCCCTGGATGATGCCGGGGAGGTAGAAGTCCCGCGCGTCCGTGGACCGCCAGGCCAGGAACGCGCCGAGCGCGATCCCGAAGAGCCCGTTGAGGGCGTGGCGCACCGACTCCTTGCGGACCGCCCGCCAGGCCGCGATGCCGAGGGCGCTCGCGGCGGACAGGATGATCGCCCACTGGAGGCCCGACAGGGGCCCCATCTGATCGGGCAGGATCGGGTTGAGGACCACGAACAGGGTGATCGGGACGGCGGCCTCGACGACGCCCTTGACGCCGCCGAGCTGCTGGGAGAGCTGCTCGGTGAACGGCGGGAGCTCGTCCGGGTCGGCGCCGTCGCGGGACTCGGCGTCGGGTTTGCGGCTCGGCGTCTCGGTGCTCAATGCGGGCCTTCCAGTTCGGGACGGTCCGCGCTCAGGGGCGCAGCTCGTAGGTCGGGTTGAAGATCGCGAGGCGACCGTCGCCCAGCCGGCCGACCCGTCCGCGTGCGGCGAGCCTGGTCCCGGCCTCCAGGCCCACGATACGCCGTCGGCCCATCCAGACCAATGCGACCTGACCGGTGCCGTCGTACAGTTCCGCCTCCACGGACGGCGAGCGCCCGTCGGTGCGGTGCACGACGGCCCGCAGGCGCCCGGCCACGACGGCGAGCTGCCGCGCTTCCAGGTCCGCGAGCGGGACCGCGTCCGGGTCGGTCTCGCGGCGCACCTCGGCGGCGAACAGCTCCTGCTGCGGGACCGCCAGGCGCCGCAGCCAGGCGCGCAGGCCCGGGCGGGCGGGGGCGGCGTCCACTACCGCTTCGGGCGGGGCGAGGGCTTGCGGCGCACCTGCGGGCGCGGGGTGTCCCCGGCCGCGATGATCGCGCGGGACCCGTCGCCGCCCTCGGCCTTGCGCTGGGCGATCCGGGCCGCGGCCTCCTCGGCCATCTTCGGCGGGAGCTTCAGCGGCAGCGGCTCGCGCACCGGCATGGCGATGTTCCCGCGGTCGATCACCAGGTTCGTGAGGGCCTCGTCCAGCTCGGGCGCCGCGTCCTCGTCGAGGGCGCGCTGCCCCTGGAACGTGGCCTGCACGAACCAGCGCGGGCCGTCGAGGCCGCAGAAGCGCACCGTGTTGGCGCCCTTCTTCGTGGCGACCTTCGCGATGAGCTCGGTCCCCCAGCGGCCCTCGACCTCCTCGGTCTCGCCGCCCTGGCCCTTGACGGTGGCCGCGAGCTCCTCGCGGATCTCCGGCCAGATGCCCTCCGAGCGGGGGGCGGCGCGCACGAGCAGCTGGAGCGCGGACGCGCCCGTGGTGAGCAGGACCTGGCTGATGTTGCCCTTGGCGTCGGTCTGCGCCTGGAAGCCCACGCCCTTGGGGACGGGCAGTCGGATCGCTCCCAGGTCGATGCGCCGGATGTCGTCCTCGGGGGCGTCGGCGGCGTCGTAGGGGCCCTCGGTGGCCTCACGCTCGTAGGTGTCGCCGCTCTCGGCCAGCGAGTCGAGGACCGCGCCCTCAGCGGGGCGCTGCTTCTTCGACCCCCGTCGCCGTTTAAACACGTTCGCTCTCCTCTGCAAGTCGGCGGTGCCCGCCGGTGGATCCGTGGCCGCCGGTGCCGCGCTCGGTGGGCGCGAACCCGTCGACTTCGGTGAAGCGGGCTCGCACCACCGGTTGGACAACCAATTGTGCGACACGGTCGCCGCGTTCGATGACGGCGGTCCGCTCGGGATCGAGGTTCACGAGGTTGATCTTGATCTCACCGCGGTACCCGGAGTCGATCGTGCCGGGCGCGTTCACGATGGTGACGCCGAGGCGGTGCGCGAGCCCGGACCGCGGGTTCGTGTACCCGACGTACCCGTCGGGGATCGCCACCGCGACCCCGGTGCCGACGAGCGCGCGCCCGCCGGGCGCGAGCGTGACCCCCTCGGCCGCGTACAGGTCGGCGCCCGCGTCGCCCGGGTGGGCGTAGGCGGGGACGGGCAGGTCGGGGTCGAGCCGCCGGACGGCGACCGGGACTTCCGCGGTCATCGGGTTCCTCTCACTCGCGCCGCACGCCGCGGCGGGAACCGGGGGTGCGGGGATATGGTCTCAGACATGAGGAGTGGGGAACGGTACGCCGAGCGCATGAGGCTCCCGGTGGCGGGCTGGCTCGCCGTGCTGGCGCTCGCGGTGGTCGCCGCGGCCCTGTCGAACATGGGCGACATGCGCTGGTGGCGCGTGGCCGCCAGCGCGGTGGTCCTGGTCGTGCCCCTGGTCGGGGCGTGGTGGCTGGGGCGGCTCCCGGTGCGGGTGGTCGAGGAGTCCGGCGAGGTGTGGCTGCACGTGGACGACGCGCGGCTGCCGATGTCGGCGGTGGCCTCGGTCGAGGTGCTGGAGCCCGTCGCGTACTCGGACGCGCTGGGCGTGGCCCAGCACCCGCTGGCGTTCGCGGTGCAGCGGCCGTGGCTGAACCGGGGCGTGCGGATCGTGCTCGACGACCCGGAGGACCCGACGCCGTACTGGATCGTGTCCTCGCGGCGCCCCGAGCGGCTCCGTGACGCGATGCTGGCGTCCGAGCCCGCCGGGGTCTGAACGGCGGGTGAACGGGCCTCCCGGGGCAAGCGAGACGGCCCGCAGGGAGTTCCTACGAGCCGTGCGCTGTCCGAGGGGTCGTCAGTCGCGCCTACGCGCAGTCCTTGCAGATCGGCTGCCCGTTCTTCTCCTTGGCGTACTGGCTCCGGTGGTGGACCAGGAAGCAGGAGGAGCAGCGGAACTCGTCCTGCTGCATCGGCAGGACCTTGACGGAGAGCTCCTCGTCGCCGAGGTCGGCGCCGGGCAGCTCGAAGTTCTCGGCGACCTCGGCTTCGTCGACATCCACCGACCCCGATTGATCGGTGCGGCCCTTCGCGAGGGCCTCGATGCCGTCGGGTCCGGCGTTCTCTTCCTTGTCCCGGCGGGGGGCGTCGTAGTCGGTTGCCATCGTTTTCCACTCCCATTGGTTTTGCATTCGTGGCACCGGATCCGGGCTCGGGGTGCCGCCGTCGTGCTCGGGTGACACGGCGGCTCGGCTCGGGTCCGGGCGGGTTCGGTTCCTCCGTGCAGGCGGCGTACCTTACCGCGTGCAGTCCATTCCTATACACGATGCCCCCCGCTTTTTCATCCCCATTGTGGCGAGAAACACTTTCCTTACGAGGGCTGCGAGTGTACCGCCTCTCGCCCACGGAGACGACCCGCGCACGATAGCCTCTCCATGGCAACGTTTGCGGGACGTCGGATCGTCTAGGTGCCAGAAGATGAACTGCTGGGGTCAGAACACTCGGGGAGGCAAGCCGTGCGTATCGCTCGTATCCGCGCTTTGATCGTGCTGTGCGCATTGGCGCTGGTCGCTGGACTGGCCACGCTCTGGGCCATCAAGAACGACTCGCAGCTCTCCGCGAGCAGCGACTGCGAGCCGGGCGCCGTGGAGATCAAGACCGCGCCGATCCCCGACCCCTCCGAGATCGAGGTGATCGTCCTCAACGGGACGGACCAGTCCGGCCTCGCCGAGCAGGCGGCCTCGCAGCTGGAGGACCGCGGCTTCGTCGTCGTGGACACCGGCGACGCCCCCGAGACCTACGACGGCACCGCGCTGGTCCAGTACGGGCCCGAGCAGTACGCCGCCGGGCTGCACACGTACGCGTACTTCTACCAGGGGCGCGACGGGTTCGCGCTCGACTGGGACCAGCCCATCACGATCACCCTGGGGAGTGACTTCCGCGAGGTCAGGTCCGCGTCCGACGCACGGCAGTCGTTCGCGCAGAGCGGCGGCATCGAGGCGCCCGAGGGCACCTGCACGGTAGAATAGGCCGCCGTCACCCCCGACGCCTCACTGAAAATGCGGAAACACAGCTCGAAACGGCATCACGGACGGGCCGCAGGCGATTTTCGGCGCTACAATTCACGCCTGCCCGGTCGTTGTGCCGACCTGGGCTGCCGACCCAATATCCAATGCTCACCCGCTATGGAGCCCGGCTGCGCCGTGCCCGCCATTGCCTCGGAAGGTTGCTCGTGACTGACGCACGTCCCACCGGCACAGACGTCAATTCCCTGACCGACTCGCTGCTCGCTCTGGCCCGAGAGAGCAACGGGCAGCTGACGTCCGCGACGGTCGCCCAGGTTCTGGAGTCGGCGTCGGCCTCCCCCGCCGAAGGCAAGAAGGTCCTCCGCGCGCTCGCCGAGGCCGACGTCACCGTGGTCGTGGACGGCTCCTCCTCCACGCGCAAGCGCGTCCCCGCCGCCCGCACCGCCACCTCCTCCCGGACCACGACGGCCAAGGCCGCCAAGAAGACCGCGGTGAAGAAGACGGCCGTGAAGAAGGCCGCCGCAGCCGAGACCGACGAGGCCGAGGCCCCGGTCAAGAAGGCCGCGAAGAAGACCGCCGTCAAGAAGGCGGCCGTGAAGAAGACCGCGGCCAAGAAGGCCGTCGCGAAGAAGGCCGCCCCCGGCGAGGAGGAGCCCGACGAGGCCGACCTCGCCGCCGCGGCCGAGGACGACGACGCGCTGGCCGAGGCCGCCGCCGCGGCCCCCGCGAAGAAGGCCGGCCGCAAGAAGGCCGCCAAGAAGGCGACGTCCCGCAAGTCCAAGAAGGACGAAGAGGGCGACGACGAGGAAGACGGCTTCGAGTGGGACGAGGAGGACTCCGAAGCCCTCAAGCAGGCCCGCAAGGACGCCGAGATGACGGCCTCGGCCGACTCCGTCCGCGCCTACCTCAAGCAGATCGGCAAGGTCCCCCTCCTCAACGCGGCCCAGGAGGTCGAGCTCGCCAAGCGCATCGAGGCCGGCCTGTACGCCGTCGAGCGCATCAAGCAGCTCAAGGAGGCCGGCGGCGAGATCCCGACGCAGATGCGCCGCGACCTCGAATGGATCGTCCGCGACGGCGACCGCGCCAAGGACCACCTCCTGGAGGCGAACCTCCGCCTCGTCGTCTCGCTCGCGAAGCGCTACACCGGCCGCGGCATGGCGTTCCTGGACCTCATCCAGGAGGGCAACCTCGGCCTCATCCGCGCCGTCGAGAAGTTCGACTACACCAAGGGCTACAAGTTCTCCACGTACGCCACCTGGTGGATCCGGCAGGCGATCACCAGGGCCATGGCCGACCAGGCGCGGACCATCCGCATACCGGTCCACATGGTGGAGGTCATCAACAAGCTCGGCCGCATACAGCGTGAGCTGCTTCAGGACCTCGGCCGCGAGCCCAGCCCCGACGAGCTGGCGAAGGAGATGGACATCTCCCCGGAGAAGGTCCTGGAGATCCAGCAGTACGCCCGCGAGCCCATCTCGCTCGACCAGACCATCGGCGACGAGGGCGACAGCCAGCTCGGCGACTTCATCGAGGACTCCGAGGCCATCGTGGCCGTCGACGCCGTCTCCTTCTCGCTCCTCCAGGGACAGCTCCAGCAGGTGCTCCAGACCCTCTCCGAGCGCGAGGCGGGCGTCGTGCGGCTCCGCTTCGGCCTCACCGACGGCCAGCCCCGGACCCTGGACGAGATCGGCCAGGTCTACGGCGTCACGCGCGAGCGGATCCGCCAGATCGAGTCCAAGACGATGTCCAAATTGCGACACCCGTCCCGCTCCCAGGTGCTCCGCGACTACCTCGATTAGCGGGGTCCGGTTTCGCTGTCGGCATACACCGCAGGCGAACCGCCCGTCACCGCAAGGCCGGGACCTGGTGTGTATCACCCGAAAGGGTGGGTACCTGAAAGACGCGCCGGGTTGTCGATCGCCGGTTCGTGGGCTACGGTGTGGAACAACTATCCCGACCGCAAGAGCGAGTGAGCCGAGTCTCAGTCGGAACTTGTCGGGAAGGGGTAGTACAGTGCAGGCGTTGAACGGAACGAGCCGGTCAACCGGCCGACAGAACACCCGCGTCATGCAGATTGCATGACGACCGAACGCAGCGGAGGACCTGGTATGACATCCACCCTGACGCCCCCGCCCCAGACGGAGGAACGTCCGATCGCGGGCGAGCGCTGCGATCGGTGTAGCGCCGCGGCAAAGCTTCGCGTGACCCTGGCCGAAGGCGGCGACCTCGTCTTCTGCGGCCACCACGCGAACCAGTTCGCCGAGAAGCTCGTCCCGATCGCCATCGACTTCACCGCCGACCCCGAATTCGAGTGGCGCGGCACCGACCTCATGGCCTCGGAGAACTAGCCCGCACGACAGAGACTTCAAGGGCCCGAGCGGATATCCGCTCGGGCCCTGCGTCGTCCCCTGAACCCGCTACCAGGAGCGGATCGCGGCGATCCGCTCCTCCAGCTGCTCGATGGTCGCCTGCGCGCTCGGCGGGCCCCCGCACTTCGAGCGCAGCGCCGCGTGGATCTTCCCGTGCGGCTCGTTCGTGGAGAACGAGCGCGCGCCCACGAGCGCGTTCAACTGCTTGCGCAGCTTCAGGCGCCGCTGCGCGTTCGTCATCGGCGGCTCCGCGGTCTGGCGCTCCGCGACCTCCGTGCGGGCGCCGCCGCCCTTCTGCTTCGACATCTGCTCGCGCTGGCGCTTCTGGAGCAGCAGGTGGATCTGCTCGGGCGTCAGCAGCCCCGGCAGGCCCAGGTACTCCTGCTCCTCGTGGCTCCCCGACTGCACCGGCAGGCCGAACGAGCCGCCGTCGAAGATCACCTGGTCCAGCTCCGCGCTCGACTCCAGGGTCTCGCGCTGCCCGCCGAGTTCGGTGCCCTCGTTGAGGACCCGCTGCGCCTGCTCCAGCAGCAGCTCCGGGTCCTGGTCCTCCGACTTCGGCTTGATGACGTGGTCGCGGTCCTGCTCCAGGTTCTCCGCGAGCGTCAGCAGCGGCACCACGCTCGGCAGGAACACCGACGCGGTCTCCCCCGGGCGCCGCGACCGCACGAAGCGGCCGATCGCCTGCGCGAAGTACAGCGGGGTGTGCGCGTTCGTCGCGTAGACGCCGACCGCCAGGCGCGGGATGTCCACGCCCTCCGACACCATGCGCACCGCCACCAGCCACTCCTGCTCGGACACCGCGAACTTCGCGATCTTCTCCGAGGAGCCCGCGTCGTCCGACAGGACGATCGATGCGCTCTTGCCGGTGACCCGCTTCAGGATGCCCGCGTAGGCGCGGGCCGAGTTCTGGTCCGAGGCGATGATGAGCCCGCCCGCGTCCGGGATGCCCGCGGCGCGCAGCGACGACAGCCGCCGGTCCGCGGCCCGGATCACCTGCGAGATCCACTCCCCCTCCGGGTCGAGGGCGGTGCGCCACGCCTGGCTGGTGAGGTCCTTCGTCAGCGGCTCCCCCAGGCGCACGGCGAGCTCGTCGCCCGCGCTGGTGCGCCACTTCGCCTGGCCCGAGTAGGCCATGAACATGACGGGGCGGACGACGCCGTCGGCGAGCGCGTCCCGGTAGCCGTAGAGGGAGTCGGCGCGCGAGCGCTTCGCGCCGTCGTCGTACTCCTCGTAGTCCACGAACGGGATCGGGTTGTCGTCGCTGCGGAACGGGGTGCCGGTGAGCGCCAGGCGCCGCTCGGCCTCCTCGAACGCGGTCTTGACGCCGTCGCCCCACGAGCGGGCGTCGCCGGCGTGGTGGATCTCGTCGAGGATCACGAGGGTGCGGCGGGCGAGCGTGCGGCGCTTGTGCACCGCCGGGTCCGCGCCGATCTGCGCGTACGTGAGGACCACGCCGTGGTAGTCGGCGGCACTGTGGACGGCGGAGTTGCGGAACGCCGGGTCGAGCTGGATGCCGAACCGCGCGGCCGCGCCGGACCACTGGACCTTCAGGTGCTCGGTGGGGCAGACCACCGTGACGGTGTCGACGGTGCCGTCGGCGAGCAGGTCGTAGGCGATGCGCAGGGCGAACGTGGTCTTCCCGGCGCCCGGGGTGGCGACGGCGAGGAAGTCCCGCGACTGACCCCGGTGGTACGACACCATCGCCTTGCGCTGCCAGACCCGAAGCGACGGAAGCGACTCGGGCGGGGCGGCCGGGATCATGCGGGCTCCTTACGGTGGACGACGGACCCGGATGATTCTAGGCCGCGAGGCGGGTCACGTTCATCGCTCCAGAAGGATCGTGTTGGGGCCGACGTTGACACTGGAGACGCGCATCATGGCGCCGAACTTCCCCGTCTCGACGTGCGCGCCGAGCGCCCGCAGGTGGGCGGCGACGGCCTCGACCAGGGGCTCGGCCACGGGGCCGGGAGCCGCGGCGTTCCAGGAGGGCCTGCGGCCCTTGCGGGTGTCGGCGTAGAGCGTGAACTGGCTGACCAGCAGGATCGGCGCCCCGTCGTCGGACGCGGACCGCTCGCCTTCGCGGCCGTGCCCTTTGAAGATCCGGAGGCTCCAGATCTTCTCGGCGGTCCAGCGCGCCTCGTCGTCTCCATCCGTGTGGGTGACGCCGAGGAGGACGAGGAGGCCGTCCTCGATCGCGCCGACACTCGCGCCGTCGACGGTGACTTCTGCTTCGGCGACGGTCTGGACGACTGCTCTCATGCCCCCGATCCTCCCCTATGGCGCAGGCGTACGCTCGAACCAGGGTGGGCGGGCGGACTGGGAGGCACAGCGTGGGTCGGCGTGAGAAGACAGCGGTCATCACCGATGCGTCCCTCTCCCTGGAGGAGGAGCGCCGGTACCGGACCATCCGCTATGTCGTGATGATGTCCATCCGAGGCTTCCTGGTGATCCTGCTCGGCATCCTCGTCATGGCCGACGCGCCGTACCTGTGGCTGTGGCTGCTGTTCGGCGTCGCAGGCATGGCGGTGCTCCCGTGGCTGGCGGTGCTCCTGGCGAACGACCGCGTCGTCAAGCGCCCCGGGCGGTTCTTCCACCGGCAGCGGCGGGCCGAGACGCTCCCCGCGCCCGACCGGCCGATGATCGATTCCGAGTAGGCGATCCCCGCGTGGCCCCGCCGCCCTCGATCAGTTCGGGGTACGGAACTTCTGCGTGGCAATATTGAGGGATATTGCCCGCGCGATGAGGAGTGAGCCAACGTGAGCGGACTTCCCGAGACCGGTACCGGCGGTCTGGACGGCGGCGGTTCGACCCTGCTCGAAGAGCAGACCGAGACCCAGCCGAACTACACCTACGAGGACGGCGACGAGGAGCGCTTCTCGCACTACGTCCCGAAGGACAAGCTCATGGCCGCGATGGTCGACGGCGTCCCGGTGAAGGCCCTGTGCGGCAAGATGTGGGTCCCCACGCGCGACCCCGACCGGTTCCCGATCTGCCCGCAGTGCAAGGACATCTACGAGAAGATGCGCAAGTAGCGCGAAGCGCGGCTCTCACCTTCCTCCGGAGCGCCTGTGTGACGCGGGCCGGGCTGCTATAACGCTCGTGTGACCACTGCGATCTCTGGATTCGAGCCGACGAGCATGAGCCTCGTCGCGGAGCTGATCGGCACCGCGGTGTTCGCCGCCTCCGGCGCGAGCGCCGCGGTCGGCAAGCGCCTGGACCTGTTCGGCGTGGTCGTGATCGGCACCCTCTGCGCGCTCGGCGGCGGCGCCGTGCGCGACATCCTCATCGACGCCAAGCCCCTCGTGCTCACCGACTGGCGGTACCCGCTCGTCGCGGTCCTCGCGTCCCTCGTGGTGTTCCGGTTCCACCCCGCGCTCTCGCGCATGCGCCCCACCATGCTGGTCCTCGACGCGGCCGGGCTCGCGCTGTTCACCGTGGTCGGGACGTTGAAGGGCCTGGACTACGGCTTCGCGGTCTACGCGGCTTGCATCGTCGGAGTACTCTCCGGTATCGGCGGCGGCATCCTGCGCGACATCCTCGTCCAGGAGATCCCCGCGGTCCTGCGCGAGGACTTCTACGCGATGGCCGCGGTGATCGGCGCGATCATCGTCGCCGTGGGCGCCCGGTGGGAGTCGCAGATCGGCCACTGGACGCTCATGCTGATCGCCATCGCGACGATCTTCGTTGTACGGATGGTGGCCATCAGGTATCGCTGGCAGGCCCCGAAGCCGAATATCTGATCGTGTCTCCCGGGTTCGTGCCACCCTTCGAGCCGGGGGATCGCAAAGCGAGAAAACCGCTGCAAGCTGGTAAACCCGAGCCCGGTGCCCGCCGGGCCCGGTGCGGGGCCCCTCCCGCACGGGGGGATTGCAGCGAAAGGCGAAACCGATGGCACCTGTCGACAGCATCCGTCAGCGACCGGCCCAGCGACCGGCGCAGCGCGCGACCGAGTACTCCGGCGACCCCGTGCGCGCCTATCTCAACGGCATCGGCAAACACCGCCTGCTCACCGCCTCCGAGGAGGTCGAGTGCGCCAAGGCCATCGAGGCCGGCCTCATGGCCGAGTGCCGCATCTGCGAGACCACCGACCCCGACCGCCGCTCCGACCTGGCCCGCGTCGCCGCCGACGGCCGCGCCGCCAAGCAGCGGATGCTGGAGTCGAACCTCCGCCTGGTCGTGTCCGTGGCGAAGCGCTACTCCGGCGCCGGGATGAGCCTGCTGGACCTGATCCAGGAGGGGAACCTGGGCCTGATCCGCGCGGTCGAGAAGTTCGACTACCAGAAGGGCTACAAGTTCTCCACGTACGCCACGTGGTGGATCCGCCAGGCCATCAACCGGGCCGTCACCGACCAGTCCCGCACGATCCGGGTGCCCGCCCACACGGTGGACCAGATCAAGCGGATGAACCGGGTGCGCCAGGACCTCATGGCCGAGCTGGGCCGCGAGCCCCGCTACGAGGAGATCGCCCGCGAGCTCGACACGACCCCGGGCAAGGTCCTGGAGCTCATGTCCTACGACCGCGAGCCGGTCAGCCTCGACCAGACCGTCGGCGAGGACGACTCCACGGCCCTCGGCGACCTCGTCGCGCACCTCCCCCGCGAGAACGCCGGCGACGACGCGGTGTCCTACGCCCTGCTGCGCCGCCACATCGCGAACGTCCTCGCGTCCCTGCCCGAACGGGAACAAACCGTCCTCCGCCTGCGTTTCGGTATCGACGACGGGCGCCAGCGCACCCTCGAAGAGGTCTCCGCGGACTTCGGCCTCTCCCGCGAGCGGGTCCGCCAGATCGAGAAGAACGCGCTGCACCGCCTCCGCCAGCCCGACTACGCGGGACGGCTCGCCGACTATGTGGCCTGATCGCCGTATACCATTGGTGCAGACAGGGGGTCTGGCGGCTACTTGACCCACCCCGCCCGGTGCCCTGCGGGCGGACAGAGTGAAGGAACGAAGCTGTGACCACGGACCTCGTCGACACCACCGAGATGTACCTGCGCACCATCCTCGAACTTGAAGAGGAGGGCGTCCCGGCGCTGCGCGCCCGGATCGCCGAGCGGCTGGAGCAGAGCGGTCCGACGGTCTCGCAGACCGTCGGCCGGATGCAGCGCCACGGCCTGCTGAACGTGAAGAGCGACCGTCACCTGGAGCTCACCGAGGAGGGCCGCCGCCAGGCGGTCGCGGTGATGCGCAAGCACCGGCTCGCCGAGCGGCTCCTGGTCGACGTCATCGGGATGTCCTACACCGAGGCGCACGACGAGGCGTGCAAGTGGGAGCACGTCATGAGCGACACCGTCGAGAAGCGCGTGTACGAGCTGCTCCAGCACCCCACGCGGTCCCCGTACGGCAACACGATCCCCGGCCTGGGCGAGCTGGACGCGAACGCGCCGTCCGACGCGCGCGAGGCCGACGAGCGGCCCCTGAGCGTGGTGTCCTCCGGCGCGAAGGTGCGCGTGACGCGCCTGTGCGAGTCGGCGCAGACCCACCCGGACCTGCTGAACGCGCTGCACGAGGCGGGCGTGGACCCGGGCGCGGAGATCGCGGTGGACCGCCAGGACGGCGAGGTCGCGGTGACCTCCGGGACGCGGACGCTGCGCCTGTCGGTGGACGACGCCGCGAAGATCTTCGCCGTTCCTGTCGTTTAGTCCGAATTCGTTGCGGCGCAAGCTGTTTCGCGGGGACCGTCGTGTCTTTCAAGCGCCTGACTGAGTCTTGACCACGGGACTACCGGGGCGTAGGCTGGCCAAAGCGTTGGAAACGGTTTCAACTGCGCGGTAGCTCCGCTCCCGGAGCCGAACGCCTGAAACCCCCCGAACTGCACTCCGCACCTGAGCGCCCTCCTTGCACCCCCGGCAGGGAGGGCGCTCGCGTGTGCGGGGAGGCGGAACGGCCGCCGGACCGGGGTCCGGCGGCCGTTCTCGGAAGTGCGGTTACCCGGCGGCTTCGGCCTGGGCCGTCGAGATGCCGACGGCGAGCTGCGCGAAGCCGTCCACGAGGCCCTCGACCGCGGCTGGGTCGGTGTCCACGGGCGTGGTGTAGCGCATCTCGAAGATGGTGCCGCCGTCGTACCAGCCCATCTCCAGGGCGGGGCCGGCGCCGGTGTCCTCGGTGTGGACGATCCAGTAGGCGGCCTCGCCGAGGCCGGTGACCTCGGAGGTGCCGTCGGCGAGCTCTTCCTCGTAGACGTCGACGGAGGCGTCGGTGCCGATGATGAAGAGCGTCAGGTCCGGGTAGGCGGCCTCGCCGGTCTGGACGGCGCAGGTGAGCTGCGCGGGCGCGTCCTCCCCGGCGTCCTCGCCGGGCCCGCCGGACGCGAAGCGGAAGTCCTCGCCGGTGGTGGAGTTGAGGAGCGCGGAGTCGATGAACGGGCAGGCGCCCGCGGCGTCGGCGAGGTCGAGCTCCACGGGCTCGGTGCCCTCCTCGGACGCGGACTCCTCGTTGGCGGCCGTGTCGAGCGGGCCCTCGTTCTCGGGGGTCTCGTCGCTGCACGCCCCGAGGGCGAGGAGCAGGGCCGCCGGGGCGGCGATCAGGAGTCGCTTCATGATTCCTCCCCGCGGGCGACCTCGCGGCCGCGTGCGGTCCAGTCGCTCCAGGATCCGATGTACACCGGGGGCGTCGGCAGGCCCGCGGCGGTGGCGGCGAGCGCGCTGCGGGCGGCGCCGACCCCGGAGCCGCAGTAGAACGCGGGCTCGGGGACGGCCTCGTAGCGGGCCCTGATGCGGTCGATGTCGTTCAGGTCGTCCTCGGCGAGGAACAGGTTGACCGCGCCCGGGACGTGCCCGGCGACGGGGTCGACGGGCTCGAACTCGCCGCGGTAGCGCTCGGGGCTGCGCACGTCCACGAGGCGGTGCTCGGCGGCCCAGGCGGCGGCGCCGTCGGCGTCGAGCACGGGGAGGCCGCCGGGGCGCACGGTCACGTTGCCCGCAGGCCGTTGCGGGACCTGGGTCTCCAGGGGGAGCCCGGCCTCGTTCCAGGCGGCGAGGCCGCCGGTGAGGACGCGGACGTCCTCGATCCCGGCCCAGCGGAGCGTCCACCAGGTGCGGGCGGCGGACATGCCGTCGCCGCCGTCGTAGACGAGCACGGGGGTGCCGTCGTCGATCCCGGCGGCGCGCAGGACCCCTTGGAGCGCTTCGGGATCGGGCAGCGGATGGCGGCCGCCTACCGGGCCCACGGGCCCGCAGACGTCCCTGTCGAAGTCGAGCCAGACGGCCCCGGGCAGGTGCCCCGCGGCGTACTCGGCTTCCTTGGAGTCGCCGCCGAGCGTCCACCGGACGTCGATGCGGACCGCGTCGGTCCAGGCGGCGGCCTCGACTGCGTCGATGAGTGGCCTCATGGGTCCCAGGTTATAGGAGGTGCGCGTTCGGCTCTGCGGCCGCCGCCTCGAATTCGGGCATCACGGTCACGACCACCCCGTGCTCCCGCAGAAAGGCGTCCCCGCCGGGCGCGGCCACGAAGTTGGCGGGCTCGGGCATGGCGTACGCGACGCGGACGAGTCCGGCGTCCGCGAGCAGGTGCGCGCAGGGCGCGGGCCGGGAGGCGCGGCGGGCGCAGGGCTCCATTGACGAGTAGGCGACCGCGCCGCGGGCGGCGGGGCCCGCGTGGCGGAGGGCGACCTCCTCGGCGTGGTCGTGCGGGTCCTCGGCGCGCGACCAGCCCTCGCCGACGACGAGGCCGTCCTTGACGACGACGGCGCCGACGCTGAACGCCGTGGCCGAGGGCGGGCAGCGCAGTGCCAGCTCGCAGGCGCGGCGCATCCACCTCGCGTCGTCCACATCGGACTCGTTGGCGGCGTTCGGGGCCGGGCCGTTCGGGTGCTGCACGGGCCCTACCGTACCGGCAGCGGGCGCGACAGGGCGGCAGCCCGCGGGCGTTGCCGCTTGCCGATACCATGTGGGAGTCCCCCGACACTCCAGTCACGGTTGCGTGCGCGCGGCGCAGTCCCGACAGTCGTCTTCGAGTTGAGGTGCAGCAGTTTTGGCCGTCCAGTCCCCTCCAGCCCCGACCCAGGCGCCGCCTGCCGCGGGCCCGCCGGCCCCCGGTGCGGCGCCCGGCCGGTGGACCGACCGGGTCGCGGCCGCGCTGCGGCAGACGCCCGGCCAGCTGCGGGGCGTCCTCGTGGTCCTCGCCGTCCTGATCCTCGGCGCGGGGGTCACCGGCATGACCTCGATCCTCGCGAAGTCCGCGGTCATCGAGGAGACCACCAGCCAGTCCGGCCGCCTCTCGGTGGCCGCGCTCCAGCTGTACCAGGCGCTCTCGCAGGCCGACGCGACCGCGGCGTCCTCGTACCTGACGGCGGGCACCCCGTCGGAGGAGATGAACGAGACGTACCGGACCGCGCTGCGCGACGCCACCGTGGCCCTCGCGACCGCCGCCGGCGAGGTCAAGACCGCCGAGGACGTCGAGCTCGTCGCCCAGCTCAACGCCCGCCTGCCCGTGTACACGGGCCTGGTCGAGACCGCCCGCACGTTCAACCGGCTCGGCGAGCCGGTCGGCGCGACCTACCAGGAGCAGGCGTCCACGCTCATGCGCCAGGAGATGCTCCCCTCGGCGCACACGCTCCAGGAGAACGCGCTCGCGCAGCTCACCGAGTCCCGCGACGGCGCCGCGGCGTTCCCGTGGGCGGCCGCGGCACTGGTGATCGCGGCCCTCGGAACACTCGTCTGGGCGCAGCTGTGGCTCACCCGCAAGACCAACCGCACGTTCAACCTCGGGCTCGTGGGCGCCACGGTCCTGCTCGTGGTGTTCGCCGGGTGGCTGGCGATGGCGTCACTGGCGTCCGCGGGCCACACGAACCGGTCGCACGAGGAGGGCTCGGGCCCGCTCGAACTGCTCGCGCAGGCCGAGATCGCGGCCCAGCAGGCCCGCGCCGAGGAGTCGCTCCTGCTCATCGCCCGCGGCGAGGACGACGACGCCGCGACCCGCTACGCCGAGCACATCGAGGAGCTGACCGCCGACGGCGGCCTGTTCGACCAGCTCGACGCGGCCTTCGCCGACGACGCCGGGCTCGGCGCGAAGGTGGACGCCGCCCGCGACGCGGCCACCGCGTGGAGCAACGGCCACGGCGAGGTCGTCAAGCTCGCCCAGGAGGGCAACTACACCGAGGCCGTGGCGCTCGCCGTCGGCGACGACGAGGCGAGCCTCCAGACCTCCTTCAACGGCCTCAACGCGGCCCTGACCGAGGCCACCGAGACCAGCGCCGACAGGTTCGTCGACGCGACCCTCGACGCGCAGCGGACCCTCTCGGGCGCCGCCGCGGGCCTCGCGGCCCTGTCCCTGGCCGCGCTCATCTGCGCGGCCGTCGGCATCCAAGTCCGAGTGGCGGAGTACTACGCATGAACCGAACCGGAAGAACCGCCGCCGCGTTCGCCGCGGCCGCGTGCCTCGCCCTCGCCGCGTGCTCCGGCCCCGCGAGCATGGAGCCGCCGAGCATCGACGTGCCGACGCCGCTCCCCGACGGGATCAACTTCTCCCCCGACGCGAGCCCCGCCGACACCGACGTCAGCTGCGACCCGCTGTCCTCCTACTCCCCCGGCGCGGTCACCGCCGAGCAGGCGCGCGCGCTGCTGGAGAACCCCGAGCAGATCAGCATCGGCATCAGCCAGTCCACGAACCTCATGGGCTACCGCGACCCCGAGACCAACGACCTCGCGGGCTTCGACATCGACATCGCCGAGGCGATGGTCCAGGCCGTCATGGGCGACGCGACGAAGGTCCGCTGGGTGCCCATGAACTCCGCCGAGCGCGAGCAGGCCCTCGCCGACGGCCGCGTCGACATGGTCGTGCGGACCATGTCGATCAACTGCGAACGGTGGGAGAACGTCGAGTTCTCCACCGAGTACTACCACGCGGGCCAGCGCCTCCTCGTCGCGAAGGACTCCGGGATCACCGGCCTCGCCGAGATGACCGCCGACCAGCAGGTGTGCACCGGCGCCAGCTCCACCTCCGTGGGGAACATCGCGGCGGTGAACCCGGAGGTCCAGCCGGTCACGGTCCCGGACTTCAACGACTGCCTGGTGCTGCTCCAGCAGGGCACCGTCGACGGGGTCGCGATCGACGACACGATCCTCGCGGGCATGGCCGTGCAGGACCCGACGCTCCAGGTCGTGGGGGACGCGTTCTCCGAGGAGCACTACGGGATCGCGTTCCAGAAGGGCGACACGGACCTCGCGCGGTTCGTCAACGGGGCGCTCGCGGACATGATCGCGGACGGGCGCTGGCAGGCGTCGTACGACGCGTGGCTGGCCGGTCCGCTCGCGACGGGCCCGGCCGCGCTGACCACGCAGTACCGGGATTAGGGGAGCCGATGAGCGACCAGCAGCCGCCGCCCGAGCACACCCAGCGGTACATGGCGGGCCAGTACCAGCAGCCGCCGACCGAGGAGAGCGACACGCTCGCGGTGCGACGGCGCATGTCGACGCCTCCGGCGGTGCCGCCGCAGCCGGGCTTCGCGCCCCCGGGGCCCTCCGGTCCGGGGACGGCGGCGCTGTCGCCGCCAAGCCTCACGGCACCCGTCGGGCCGCCGCAGGCCCACGTCGCGCAGTCGCAGCAGGTGGTGCCCGCGAACGCGGTCGCCTCCCCGCCGCCCGCGCCGTACCGGGCCCCGGCCGCGCCGCTGCCGCAGCCGATCACCGGGCCGGTGACGCGGTCGACGACGTCGAGCACGCGCCAGCGCGGGGGCCTGTCGGACATGCCGCCGGTGCCGCCGCGGGACCCCGCCGAGGCGGTCATGGCCTCGCCGCAGGTGTCCGAGCACAAGCGGTTCTGCTCCTCGTGCGGGAAGCCCGTGGGGCGCCCGCAGGCGGGCCGCACGGGCCGCGTCGAGGGCTTCTGCCCGTACTGCCGGGCTCGGTACTGGTTCACCCCGGCGCTGGCGCCGGGCGACCTGCTGTCGGACCGGTACGAGGTGCTGGGCGCGATCGCGCACGGCGGGCTCGGCTGGATCTACCTGGCGAACGACCGGAACTTCGCGGACGACCTGACGCAGCGGTGGGTCGTCATCAAGGGCCTGATCAACACCTCGGACGAGGACGCGATCGAGGCGGCGATCAACGAGCGGCGGTTCCTGGTCGGGATCGACCACCCGAACGTGGTGGACATCCACGACTTCGTGACGGCCGCGGACCCGCGCTCGGGGCAGCTCCAGTCGTACATCGTGATGGAGTACATCGCGGGGAAGTCCCTGCGGGACATCAGGGACGCGAGCGACGCGGAGGGCGAGAGGAAGCCGCTGCCGCTGGAGCAGGTCCTCACGTACACGGCGGAGCTGCTGCCCGCGTTCAGCTACCTGCACGACCGGGGCCTGCTGTTCTGCGACTTCAAGCCCGACAACGTGATCCACGTGGAGACGTGGCTGAAGCTCATCGACCTCGGGGCCGTGCGGCACGTCGAGGACATGGAGTCGGCGATCTACGGGACGCCCGGGTACTCGGTGCCGAACGACGAGATCCTCTCGGTGGGCCCGTCGGTGACCTCGGACCTGTACACGATCGGCCGCTCGATGGCCGTGCTGGCCTTGGACTTCAAGGGCTTCACGACGACGTACCGGGACCACCTGCCGCCGGCGTCGGAGGCCCCGCAGTTCGCGGAGTACGGGTCGTTCCACCGGCTGCTGATGCGCGCCACGCACATCGAGCCGCGCTCGCGGTTCCAGGACGCGGACGACATGCGCACGCAGGTGCGCGGGGTGCTCCACGAGGTGCAGTCGATCCAGCGCGGGGAGCCGCGCTCGGAGCCGTCGACGCTGTTCTCCGGTGAGCAGTCGGTGTTCGGTGAGCCTGACGTGGAGTACGACGTCCACGCGGTCGGCGACCCGTTCGACGTGGCGCACGCGCTGCCGACGCCGATGGTGGACCTCGCGGACCCGATGGCCGCGTTCCTCGCGACGCAGCAGGCGACGGACGTGAACGGCATCCTCACGGAGCTGAACTCGGCGCCGCAGCAGAGCCCTGAGGTGCAGCTGCGGCGGGTGCGCACGCTCGTGAACGCGGGCGAGCTGCACCAGGCCGCGGCGGTGCTCGACCAGTTCGCGCAGCGCGAGGGGAACACGTGGCAGGTGACGTGGCTGCGGGGGATCATCTCGCTGCTGGCCGCGGACTTCGCCACGGCCGCGGCGCATTTCGACGCGGTCTACTCGCACCTGCCCGGAGAGCTGTCGCCGCGCCTGGCGCTGGCGGCGTGCGCGGAGCTCGCGGGCCGCGCCGACCTGGCGCTGCCGCACTACACGCGGATCTGGGCGTGCGACCACCGGTTCGTGTCGGCCGCGTACGGCCGGGCGCGCCTGCTGGACCTCGAAGGCAACTCGACGGACGCGATCACGGCGCTGCACCAGGTCCCGAAGACCTCCGCGCAGTACGGGATCGCGCAGACCGCGGCGATCCAGACGGCGCTGCACTCGCGCACGTCGCCGCCGTCGCTGCTGGACCTGCACCACATGGCCGGGCGCCTGGACGAGCTGAAGCTCGAACCGCGGCGCCGGCACCTGGTGTCCACGCGGATCCTGCACCTGGCGCTGGACACGGTGCAGCGCACCGGTCCGGCCGCGGAGCCGCCGGTCTTCGGGGCGCGCCCCGAGGAGCGCGAGCTGCGCCTGGCGCTGGAGCGGGCCTACCGGGACCTCGCCCACGCCTGCACCCGCAGGGAGGACCAGGTGTACTACTTCGACCTGGCCAACCGCCACCGCCCCCGCACGATGCTGTAGCGAAGGAGCCCTATGCAGCCCTCACCGACCATGGGCGCCGCGAAGCGTTGCACCGCTTGCGGTCTCCCGGCAGACCTCGGCCGCTTCTGCGAGGACTGCGGCGGCGACCTGGAGGAGTTCGAGGTCCCCGCCGAGGCCGTCCCGTGGCGCTCGTCGGCCGCGGTCGAGGAGAACCCGGAGCATCCGGGCGGCTCCGACGACCACCTGACGTTCGAGATGCCGGGCATCGGCGCGGCGACGGACGTCGGGAAGCGCCACCACTACAACCAGGACTCGATCGCGATCGCCCTGGCCGAGGACGGCCGGAAGATCACGGTGGTGTGCGACGGCGTCTCGGGCGCCTCCGACTCCGAGCGGGCGTCACTCGCAGGGGTGGAAGCGGCCGTGACGGAGATCCGCTCGGCGCTGGCCGAGGGCCTGTCGGCGGAGGACGCGTCGCGTCGCGGGGTGGGCGCGGCCCATTCGGCGGTGGCCGCGGTCGGCAAGCAGTACCCGAACTCGCCGCCGTCGTCGACGTACGTGTCGGCGGTCGTCGAGGGGAACCAGGTGATCCTGTGCTGGGTCGGGGACTCGCGGGCGTACTGGGCCGGGGAGAAGGAGGCGCGGTGCCTCACGGTGGACGACACGATCCAGGCGCGCCTGGAGTACCAGGGCGTGGACCCGTCCGATGAGCGGTACAAGAATCCGTACGCGAAAGCCCTGCTGGCGTGGCTCGGCGCGGACGCGCCGACGCTGAACCCGAACCTCCTCCGCGTGGATCTGGGAGGCGGGCATGTCGTAGTGTGCAGCGATGGTCTGTCGCGTTATTTCAATGACGATCACGACCTTCTGCCACTGCCGGACGGCAGTGTCGGCGAGAAGGCGGTAGCGTTGACACGACAAGCGCTCGCTAACGGCGGGCATGACAACATCAGTGTCGCGGTGGTGGAACTCGAATCCCCCGGTTCGGTCCAGGTCGACGAACGCGCGCGCGAGCGCGCTGACCAGGGCTCGCCGAACGGGGAGAACGGGGCCGCCCCGCTGCTCGGTGTCGTCAGCGAGGCCGAGTACACCCAAATGCTTGGAGGGGGACGACCTTGACCTACCAGCCGACCTACGGCGGTGCCCCACAGCCGGGCGGGTACCAGTGCGCGTGCGGGGCGTTCCCGCAGGCACAGTTCTGCGAGCAGTGCGGGACCCCCAACCCGGCGTGGCAGCAAGGCCAGCCCCCGCAGTCCCCTGCGGCGTTCGGACAGGGCTACCCGTCGAACGACCCGTACGCGCAGGACCCTTACGGCCAGCAGCAGCAGCCGGGCGGTTACGGGCAGGACCCGTACGGCCAGCCGCAGCAGCAGGACCCCTACGGGCAGCAGCAGCAGCCCGGCGGCTATGGACAGGACCCGTACGGGCAGTCGCAGCCCCAGGGCGGCGGGTACGGCCAGCAGGACCCCTATGGCCAGCAGCAGCAGCCGGGCGGTTACGGGCAGGACCCGTACGGCCAGCCGCAGCAGCAGGACCCCTACGGGCAGCAGCAACAGCAGCCCGGCGGGTACGGACAGGACCCCTACGGTCAACCGCAGCAGCAGGACCCGTACGGCCAGCAGCCGGGCGGGTACGGCCAGCAGGACCCCTACGGGCAGCCGTCGCAGCCCCAGGACCCGTACGGCCAGCCGCAGCAGGACCCTTACGGCCAGCAGCCCGGCTACGGGCAGGACCCGTACGGGCAGCAGTCGTACGCGCCGACCTCGGCGCCCCCCGGGCCGCCTCCGGGCGTGCCCGCCGCGCCGTTCGGCGCCCCGACCTCCGCGCCGCCCTCGACGGGCACCGGCGGGTTCTCGATGCCCGACTCGCAGCCCGCGGACCTCGCGTCGAACTACGCGCCCGCCGGCCAGGCGGCCACCCGCTGGGGCGTCGCCGTCACCGCGGACCAGGGCTACTTCAACAAGGTCGCGGCCTCGGACGGGGCCTCGCAGCTCCAGTACCCGTCGTTCGCGAAGCCGCGCCGCTTCCCGCTCGACAAGGGCGAGCTGGGGATCGGCCGCTACAGCGCCAAGCGGGGCATCACCCCGGACATCGACCTGTCGGGCGACGTCGCGGACCCGGGCGTGAGCGCGCAGCACGCGCGGCTGTACGCCAAGCCGGACGGCTCCTGGACGATCATGGACGTCGGCTCCTCGAACGGCACGTTCCTCAACGGCTCGGACGAGCCGCTGGCGCCGAACGTGGAGTTCCCGGTCGGGGACGGCACCTACATCAACATCGGGGCGTGGACGCGCCTGACGATCCACTACGAAGGCTAAGCGCCGCAACGTGAAAGGGCCGGGTCCATTGGACCCGGCCCTTGTTGCGCCACTAACCTCTCAAGAACTGCGTCACGGCGCTGGAGACGGCCGGGTTCGCGAGGATCTTGCGGTGGCCCAGGCCCTCGGTCGCCATGAGCTCGGCGTTCGGCCAGGCGGCGGCGACGGCCTCGCCGTGGCGGAACGGGTTGGGGCGGTCGCGGCGGTCGTGGACGATAAGCGCCGGGGACGGCACGTCGACGCCGCGCAGGGAGAAGTCGTCGAGCTTCACTCCGGCCTTGGCCTCCCCCAAGGGGGCCAGGCGGTCCATGATGCGCGGGCCGACCGGGACGATCGCGCCGATCGTGTCGCGGAAGCCCTCCTTGCCGCCGATGAACGGGGCGAGCATCGCCAGGCGGATCCCGGCGAGGTCCTCGCCGTTCATCAGCATCCCGTGGACGGCGCTGAGGCAGCCCATCGAGTGGCCCACGACCCCGTAGGGGGTGCCGAACTTCTCGTGGACGGTGGACATCGCGTCGACCAGGTGCATGCCGTTGGCGTGCCGGTCGCCCCACGGGCCCGGCCCGGAGTTGCCGTGGCTGGGCGCGTCGAAGGCGACCACGCGGAAGCCGGAGGCGACGAGGTTCGCGGCGATGAACTTGAAGTCGCCGGTCGAGCCGCCCCAGCCGTGCACGAGGTAGACGAGGGGGCCCTCGCCCCAGTCGTAGCCCCACACGGTCGTGCCGAGGCATTCGAGCTCAAACACCGAGGACCCCGCGGGGGCCGGGCCGCGCAGGCGCTTGTCGGGGCCCGCGGGGAGCCGGAACCACATCTCGCACAGGAACTTCGCGGCCTGGCCGGGCGCGACGCGCTCGGCGGCCGTGAAGGCGGAGCGGATGTACCAAGGAGCACGAACGGTCGTGCTTTTATTTGACGAGCCGGAACTCTGGGTCGTGGACGCCATGGGTGCGTGGCCTTCCTGGTCAGGAACTGTGACTGTCGATCAGCCGGTGGAACGCCGCCCAAGCGCGGTCGGCAGCGTCGGGATAGGACAGGATGCGGCTCATCCAGTTGTAGGACAGCAGGATGCCGAAGACCTCCTGCGCGACCTGGAAGACGTCGGTGTCTTCGGGGAGCTCGCCCTCGGCGACGGCCGTCGAGGCGATCCGGGCGAGCGAGTCGAGCATCAGGCGCTGCTCGGCCACCATGCGGTCGTGCAGGGGGCCGGGCAGGTCGTCGAACTCGGCGGCGGCGGCCAGGTACAGGCAGCCGCCCGGGTGTGCGTACCAGGCCATCCACTGCTCGACCAGGGCCTGGAGCCTCGTGATCCCGCGGGGCTTGCCCAGCGCGGGCCGGAAGACCTCCTCGCTGAACTGCTCGGAGTAGCGCTCCATGCAGGCGAGTTGAAGGGCCTCTTTGGATTTGAAGTGGGCGTACACACCGGACTTGGACATGTCGGCGGCGGCCGCGAGCGACCCGATGGTCAGCCCGGACAGCCCCGAGTACCTGGCCATCCGGATCGCGATGTCCACGACGGCCTGCCTGGTGAGTTCGCCTTTCCGCACGTCCTCAAAATAGCACGGTCGTGCTTGAAAAATCCAGACCGCGCTACGACATCGCGTAGACCGCCGCGGTGAACTCCACCTTCATCCAGGTCGTGGAGTCCTCCGGCGTCACGGAGGTCACGTCGGCGACCACGATCTGGGCCTTGTCGGTGTACATGCACAGGCTCATGCCCACGGTCAGCGGCGCCGCGGCCGGGTCCCACGGGTCGATCGTCCACGACAGCGCCGGGTTCGACCCGTCGATCTCCGCCCAGCACTCGTCCGCGGTGACCGCGGCGTCGAAGAACGTCCCCGAGATCCCCGACGGCGTGTACAGGTAGCTGGTCTGGCCCGTGTTCGTCGAGAAGTCGATGTCGCACGGGTTGAGGACCAGGTCCGTGTAGTACGCGGGCGCGTCCGAGGTCATGTACTCGGTCCAGATCGAGCCGTTCGTGGAGATGTCGTCGAAGTCGACCGCCGTGTACTGGCAGGTCGTGGCCGAGTCGAACGTCGTGGTCAGCTGGACCGTGTAGTTCGAGTAGACCTCGGTCCACTGGCCCGAGGAGGCCGTGGTCGTGTCGTCGTCCGGCTCGGACGTGTCCGGGTCGTCGGGCTCGGAGGTGTCGGGGTCCTCCGGGTCGTTCTGGGAGACCGCCCCGGTCGGGTCGTCGCCCGGGTCGTCGCCGTCGCCGTTGAGGAACCACACCAGGCCGCCGATGAGCGCGATCGCGAGGATCGAGGCGATCACGGTGACGCCGACGGCCGTCGCGTTCGACTTCGGCGGCTGCCCGAACGGCGGCGTCGGCCCGTAGACCGGCGACTGGCCCGGGTACTGCGGCGGCGCGAACTGGCCCGCCTGCTGCGGGGCGGTGTACTGCGGCGCCGTGTACTGCATGGCGGGCTGCTGCGTCGTCGGGTACTGGCCGGGCGAGACCTGCCCGGGCGCGTAGCCGGGTGCCGGGGACTGCGGGGGCGCCGAGTAGGCCCCCGGCTGCGAGTACGGCACGGACGTCACCGGCGAGGCGGGCGGCGCGGACATCGGGAACGCGGAATTCGGGGCCGGGGGCTCGCCGCCGGGCACGGCGCCCGGGTAGGCGGCGGTGGGGGCGACCGGGGAGGCACCAGGCACCGCGCCGTCGAAGACCGACGTCGGCGCGTTCGGGGTCGGCGGCGGCCCGGTCGGGGCGGCGGTGTCCACCAGCGTCGAGGGCACGCCCGCGTCCCCCAGGAGGCTCGACAGCTCCCAGCGCTGGCGCTCGGCCAGTGCGTTCACCGCGTCCGGCCAGGGGCGCGTAGAGGGCGCCACAGGGCCGATGAGCGACATCAGCTCCGCGGGGGTGGGGCGGGCTCCGGGGAGGCGGATCAGGCAGCGCTCGACGATCGAGCGCACGCGCGGCGACAGCACCGACAGGTCCGGCTGCGACCGGACCACGTTGTTCAGCGTCTCCAGTGTCGAGGCGCCCGTGAACGGGCTCGTGCCGGTCGCGGCGAGCACCAGGACCGAGCCGAGCGAGAACACGTCGGAGGCGGCCGAGACCGTGCCGGACTCGGCCTGCTCGGGCGACATGAAACCGGGCGTGCCGATGACCCCGCCGGTCTTCGTCAGGTTCGTGTCCGTCACGCCGTCCGCGGCGCGCGCGATCCCGAAGTCGATCACCCGCGGGCCGTCGGCGGCCAGGATCACGTTCGCGGGCTTGAGGTCCCGGTGGACCATCCCGGCCTTGTGGATCGCCGCCAGCGCCGACGCGAGCCCCGCGGCGAGGCGCACCACGGCGGGCTCGGGCAGCGGCCCGGAAGCCTCCACGACGTCCTTCAGGTTGGGGCCCAGGAGGAACTCGGAGGCGAGCCACGGGACCGGGTCGTCCGGCCCGGCGTCGAGCACCGAGGCCGTGTACGCGCCCGCGACCTGCTTCGACGCGTCCACTTCGCGCCGGAACCTGGCCCGGAACTCCTCGTCCTGGATGAGCGCGGCCGCGATGAGCTTGACGGCCACGGGGCGGCCGTCGGGGGCGCTGGCGAGGAACACGCGGCCCATGGCGCCGCGGCCGAGTTCGGCGATGGTCCGGTAGGGACCGATCCGTTCGGGATCGCCGGGAGCCAAGGGCTGCATTGGTGCCTCCGGGAAGCGAGGGGCGGGCGGTACCCCCCATTCTATTGCCGTTGTGCCAGCGTGCGCACGACGCGGGGACCCGGGCCTATGGGACACAAGCGGATCAGAGCATGCGAAAGGGGCCGTTCCGCGGGTGCGGGACGGCCCCTCTCGGGCGGATCGATATCTAGCTGCAACCGCTGGTCGCGCCGCAGCCCTCGCAGGCGTAGCAGGACCCGGCGGGCCGCATCTTCGTGCCGCAGTTCATGCACAGCGGCGCGTCGGCGCTGCGGGCCTGGGCCGAGGTGAGGATGTCCAGGCGGGACTTGGACTCGATCTGGACGCGCTCGGTCACTGCTTCAACGACGGCCGCTTCCTCGATGGGCGCGGAGGCGCGGAGCGCGTCGAGGTCGACCTCGGGCTGGGAGACCTTGGCGGGGTCCTCGCCGTTGAGCTCGGCGGTGCGCTCGGCCGTGGTGAGGATGCCGATGGCGGCGCGCTCCTCGTACGGCAGGTAGTCCAGGGCCAGGCGGCGGAAGATGTAGTCGACCACCGAGGAGGCCATGCGGATGTCCGGGTCGTCGGTCATGCCGGCGGGCTCGAAGCGCATGTTGGTGAACTTCTCGACGTACTTCTCCAGCGGCACGCCGTACTGGAGGGCGATCGAGATGGACACCGACAGGGCGTCCATGACGCCCGCGAGGGTCGAGCCCTGCTTGGACATCTTGAGGAAGACCTCGCCGAGGCCGTCGTCCGGGTAGGACGAGGAGGTCATGTAGCCCTCCGCGCCGCCGACCGAGAACGAGATGGTCTGGCTCGGGCGCTTCTTGGGGAGCTTGCGGCGGATCGGGCCGTGGACCGCGATGGACTCGACGGCCTTCTCCACGGCTTCCTCGACGGCCTGCTCCACTTCCTTCTTCTTCGCGGAGAGCGGCTGGCCGACCTTGCAGTTGTCGCGGTAGATCGCGAGGGCCTTGAGGCCGAGCTTCCAGCCCTGGAAGTAGACCTCCTCGATGTCCTCGACGCTCGCGGACTCGGGCAGGTTCACGGTCTTGGAGATCGCGCCGGACAGGAACGGCTGCACGGCGGCCATCATGAGCACGTGGCCCATCGGCGCGATCGCGCGCTCGCCCATGGCGCAGTCGAACACCGGGTAGTGCTCCTTACGCAGGGCCGGGGCGCCGACGACGTGGCCGTGGTCGGCGACGTAGTCGACGATGGCCTGGCGGTCGGCGTCGTCGTAGCCGAGGCGGGCGAGGGCGCGCGGGATCGACTGGTTGACGATCTCCATGGAGCCGCCGCCGACGAGCTTCTTGTGCTTGACGAGGGCGAGGTCCGGCTCGATGCCGGTGGTGTCGGAGTCCATCATGAACGAGATGGTGCCGGTGGGCGCGAGGACGGACGCCTGGGCGTTGCGCCAGCCGTTGACGGCGCCGATCTCGTTGCCCTTGGCCCACTCGGTCTTCGCGGCTTCGAGGACGGTGGCGTCGACGTCGCCGAACGTCTCGACCGCGTCGGCGGCCGCGGCGTGCTTGGCCATGACGCGCTGGTGCGGCTCGGCGTTGCGCTCGTACCCGGCGTAGGGGCCGACGGCCCCGGCGATCTCGGCGGAGCGGCGGTAGGACACGCCGGTCATGAGCGCGGTGATCGCGGCGGCGAGCGCGCGGCCCTCGGCGGAGTCGTACGCGTAGCCCGAGGTCATGAGCAGGGCGCCCAGGTTCGAGTACCCGATGCCGAGCTGGCGGTAGTCGCGGGTGGTCTCGCCGATCTTCTCGGTCGGGAAGTCCGCGAAGGAGATCGAGATCTCCATGGCGGTGATGACGAACTCGACGGCCTTGGTGAAGCGGTCGACGTCGAACGAGCCGTCGTCGCCGAGGAACTTCATGAGGTTGAGGCTGGCGAGGTTGCACGAGGAGTCGTCGAGGCTCATGTACTCCGAGCACGGGTTGGACGCGTAGATGCGGTCCGTGTTCGGGTTGGTGTGCCAGTCGTTGATGACGTCGTCGTACTGGATGCCCGGGTCGGCGCACTCCCACGCGGCCTTCGCCATGCGGCGGAACACGTCGCGGGCGTCGCGGCGCTCGATCTCGGCGCCGGTCTGGCGGGCGGTGAGGGCGTAGTCGGTGCCCTCCTCGACGGCCTTCATGAACACGTCGGAGACGCGCACGGAGTTGTTGGCGTTCTGGTACTGGACCGAGAACATGTCCTCGCCGCCGAGGTCGACGTCGAACCCGGCGTCGCGCAGGGCCCGGATCTTGTCCTCCTCGCGGGCCTTGGTGTCGATGAACGCCTCGATGTCGGGGTGGTCGACGTCGAGGACGACCATCTTCGCGGCGCGGCGGGTGGCGCCGCCGGACTTGATGGTGCCCGCGGAGGCGTCGGCGCCGCGCATGAAGCTGATCGGGCCGGAGGCGTTGCCGCCGGAGGAGAGCAGTTCGGCGGAGGCGCGGATCTTGGAGAGGTTGACCCCGGCGCCGGAGCCGCCCTTGAAGATCATGCCCTCTTCCTTGTACCAGTCGAGGATCGACTCCATGGTGTCGTCCACGCTGAGGATGAAGCACGCGGAGACCTGCTGGGGCGCGGCGGTGCCGACGTTGAACCAGACCGGGGAGTTGAAGCTGAAGTACTGGTGGAGCAGGAGCCAGGTGAGCTCGTCGGCGAAGACCTGCGCGTCCTCGGCGGACGCGAAGTAGCCGTACTTCTCCCCCGCGTTGTGGTACGCGTGGACGACGCGGTCGATGACCTGCTTGAGGCCGGTCTCGCGCTGCGGGGTCCCGAGGGCGCCGCGGAAGTACTTGGAGGTGACGATCTGGGTCGCGTTCTGGCTCCAGAAGGCCGGGAACTCGACGCCGCGCTGCTCGAAGTTGATCGAGCCGTCGCGCCAGTTCGTCATGACGACGTCGCGCGACTCCCATTCGACCTCGTCGTACGGGTGGACGCCCGCGGTCGTGAAGACGCGCTCGACCGTGAGGCCCTCCTTGGGCCCGGTCTTCTTGGCGGTCCTGGTCGTCGGCGCTGCTGCGGCCTTGGTGGTCTTCGGCATGTTCCTCGCCCCTGTCTGCTCATGCCTGGTCATGGGAATCGGATGTTTCGGGGTGGTGCTAGCCACTGTTGCGCGCGGCGTGCTCCTCGCGGAGCTGGGCTATGGCGGCCTCGAAGTCCTCCAGGGACTCGAAGTCCTGGTAGACGCTGGCGAAGCGCAGGTAGGCGACCTCGTCGAGCCGGCGCAGCGGCTTGAGGATCGCCAGGCCCACCTCGTGGGCGGGGACCTCGGCGGCGCCGGTCGAGCGGATCTCGTCCTCGACGGCCTGGGCCAGCATGGCGACGTCGTCGGCGTCCACGGGACGGCCCTGGCAGGCCTTGAGGACGCCGCTGGCGACCTTCCCGCGGCTGAACGGCTCGGTGGCCCCGCTGCGCTTGACGACGGCGAGGATGGACTCCTCGACGGTGGTGAAGCGCTTCTCGCACTCCTGGCAGACCCGGCGGCGGCGGATGATCTTGCCGTCCTCCGCCTCGCGTGAATCGACCACGCGACTGTCGGGATGGCGACAGTAAGGGCATCGCATATCGCTAGTCTCCTTCTCACAACCATCGTCTCGCGGGCCGCCGACAATCGGTGCGGCCCCGGCCGTCGCGCCGGGAGGGACAGTCTGCCCCTCGTCGCCCCGGCGGGTGCGGGAACCCCAACACCTAGTGAGAGACGATACAACACACCACAAGATCTAGTGGCAAGAATAGCGCAGATCAGTGCGCGGCGAGCTTCGGAAACCGGACCCCGGGGACACGAGTCAATCAGACCGCGTCGTAAAATCGTTCACCCGTTCGGGTGAATACAGGCGGAAACACATTCCTACCAGCGCGGCGACACGCCGACGTCGCACGAATGTTTGACTAGAACCTGCACGTGAGTTACATTGTCGGAATCAGACATACCGTCCCATTTGTCTTACAGGAGCCTCCTGTGGCTAGCGAGACCACGACATCCCGGCCGAAAACGCGCAAGTTGACGCGTCGGCAGCAGCAAGTCCTCGAATACATCGAGGAGTTCATCAACAACAAGGGCTACCCCCCGAGCGTCCGCGAGATCGGTGCGGAGGTCGGACTCGCCTCGGCGTCGTCCGTCGCGTACCAGATGAAGCAGCTCGAACGGAAGGGCTACCTCAACCGCCTGGCCGGACGGCCGCGCGCGGTGGGGGTCCGCCAGTCCACGCCGGGCGGGGTCCAGACCTGCTCCCAGCACCCGCGGCCCCGGTACGTCCCGATGGTCGGCGAGATCGCCGCGGGGCAGCCGATCCTGGCCGAGGAGCGCGACTACGACGTCATGCCCCTGCCCGCGGAGTTCGTGGGCGAGGGCGTCCACTTCCTCCTGCGCGTCAAGGGCGACTCGATGACCGAGGCCGCCATCACCGACGGCGACTGGGTCGTGGTGCGCCAGCAGCCCGACGCGCTCAACGGCGAGATCGTGGCCGCGATGATCGACGGCGAGGCCACGGTCAAGACCTGGAAGCGCAAGAACGGCAAGCCGTGGCTGCTCCCGGCGAACGCGCTCTACGACCCGATCGACGCCTCCGAGGCCGAGATCCTGGGCCGCGTGGTCGCGGTGCTCCGCAAGATCTAGCTAGACCTCGAACGCCAACTTCATTGCGCGCCTAGCGGTTCCGACCGTAAGTCGTGCCGCCTTCAGGCGGACCCCAGTAGCCGTCGTCGGCGTCAGGGGTCCGTTCGGCGTTTCCGCCCCCGTAGGTCTGGCCCTGCTGGCGCTGCTGCTGGCCGCCGCCCTGGGCGCCGTACACGTTGCCCGTGGGCTCGCGCCGCGGCGGCTGCTGTTGCTGCTGGCCTCCGCCGCCTTGGGCGCCGTAGACGTTCCCGGAGGGCTCCTGGCGGGAGCTGAAGGACTGGCCGGGCCCGGCGTTGTCGTAGACGCTGCCGTGGCCGCCGCCCTCGAACGCGCCGTACTGGGGCTCCTGGCGGCCGCCCTGCGGGGGGCGGCCCCGTTGCTGCTGCTGGCCTCCGCCGCCGTAGACGTTGCCGCCGCCCGGCTCCTGGCGGGCGCCGCCGCCGTAGACGCCGCCCTGCTCGGGGCGGGACTGCTGGCCGCCGCCCCCGTAGACGTTGCCGCTCGGCTCCTGGCGGGCGCCGCCGTACACGTTGCCGCGGGCGACCTCCCCCAGGTCCGGGTCGGGCTGGCCGGATTCGAGGCCCAGATCCACGGGGTCGTCGTCGGCGAGGAAGGACTCCCGGCGCCCGCGCGGGGACTCCTCGGCGGCGTAGCCGAGCTCGTCGTCCCCGTCGTCGTCGCCGTCCTGGTTCGCCTTGCGGTGCTTGCGGATCACCACGATGCCCAGGACCATGACGAGCATGCCGAGGATCGCGATGGCCGCGAGGATCTTCACGATCGTGCCGAAGCCCAGGTCCAGGACCCGGTCCAGGAGGCTCTTGCCGTCGTCGCCCGAGGCCGGCGCGGCCTCGTCGTCGCCCCCGGAGGTCTCCTCCTCGGCGACGGGCGCGGCGGGCGCGTACTTCGTGACGGTGCCGAACGAGCCGTCGTTGTCCTCGGACGCGAGGGTGATGAAGTTGCCTTCGGCGTCGTAGGCGAGGCCCTCGGCCTGGCCCGAGTCGGCGACCGGCGTGGCCGCGGGCTCGCCGCCCAGGGCCGCGAGGACGTCGCCGCCCTCGACGGTCCACTCGTAGACGTTGGACTCGGTGCGCAGCGCGACCTTCGAGCCGTCCGCGTTCATCGCGCTGCCGGAGACCGTGCCGCCGTCGGGGAGGGCAACGGTGCCGACCTCGTCGAGCGGGGTGTTCTCGGCCTGGTTGTCACCGGACGGCGAGTAGAGGGCGGCCTCGCCCGCGTCGGAGGTGACGAACAGCGGCTTCTTGCCCGGGAGGAGCAGGAAGGTGCCGACGTCCTGGGGCCCGTCGGGGAAGACGTAGCGCCAGACCGCGCTGTTGGGGAGGTCGTTGAGGTCGAGCTGGTTCAGCGTCAGCCACTCGCGGTTGGCGCCGTCGCCGATGTCGCCGACCCACAGGTACTCGCCGTTCTCGCTGTCGAGGACCAGCGCCTGCGGGTCGCGCGGCTGGTGGTCGATGAACGCCTCGTCGGCGCCGCGCGGATTGCAGTCCTCGCCGACGCGCTCGACGGACAGCGTGCCGTCCTGGTTGTCGGCGGACGACACGATCCACCAGCCGTCGCCGTCCGCGGCGGCGGCGATGCCCGCTGGGTTCTGGTTGCGCGGGTCGTGCAGGGTGCACAGCACCTCGCCACCGGACTCTTCATCCTGGGCGAAGACGGGGGACGCGGCCGTGACCAGGACGAGCACTCCGGCCGTCCCGGCGACGAGCCGCGCAGGCAGGGGCCGACGGCCCACACGGCGCTCTCGCATCACGCAAGTGTTCCAGAACACGCCATGTCAGCGCGGGGACCCCCATGAGACATGTTCAGGACCACTGCAATTCAGTCCTTTTCCAGGACGAACGCTCGCAATTCACCGGCCAGCCGGTCGTCCACACGGGCCGTTATGACCGTGCCGTCACCTCGGTGTTCGGTGGTGAGCACCTCGCCGCGGGACCGCAGGCGGGAGACGAGATCGCCTCTGACGTAAGGGATGCAGACCGTCAGCTCCGTGTCCGGCTGCGGCAGCGCCTGCTCGATCGCGTCGCGGAGCTTGTCGATCCCCTCGCCCGAGTGCGCCGACACGAACACCGCGTCGGGCCAGTCGGAGCGCAGCTGGAGCATCGTGTCCGGGTCGACCAGGTCGAGCTTGTTGACCACGACCAGCTCCGGGATCTCCTCGGCGCCGACCTCGGCGAGCACCTCGCGGACCGCCTCGGCCTGGCCGAGCGGGTCCGGGTGCGAGCCGTCGATCACGTGGACCACCAGGTCGGACTCGGCGACCTCTTCGAGCGTCGAGCGGAACGCCTCCACGAGCTGGTGCGGCAGGTGCCGCACGAAGCCGACCGTGTCGGTGACCGTGTACTCCCGGCCCTCGGACGTGCGCGAGCGCCGCGTCGAGGTGTCGAGGGTCGCGAACAGCGCGTCCTGGACGAGGATGCCCGCGCCCGTGAGAGCGTTGAGCAGGCTCGACTTCCCGGCGTTCGTGTACCCGGCGATGGCCACGCCCGGCACCCGGTTGCGGGTGCGCGAGTCGCGCTTGGTCTCGCGGGTGACGGTGAGCTTCGCGAGCTCCCGGCGCAGCTTCGCGACCTTCGCGCGGATGCGACGGCGGTCGGTCTCCAGCTTCGTCTCACCGGGGCCGCGCAGGCCCACGCCGCCGTTCGAGCCGCCCTGGCGGCTCATGGCGTCGCCCCAGCCGCGCAGGCGCGGCAGGAGGTACTGGAGCTGCGCCAGCTCGACCTGCGCCTTGCCCTCGGCGCTCTTCGCGTGCTGCGCGAAGATGTCGAGGATCAGGGCCGTGCGGTCGATGACCTTGACGTTCACGGCCTTCTCAAGGGCGATCAGCTGGCCCGGCGACAGCTCGCCGTCGGCGATCACGGTGTCGGCGCCCAGCGCCTCCACGGTGTCCTTCAGCTCCATGACCTTGCCGGAGCCGATGAACGTGCCCGCGTCGGGCTTGGAGCGGCGCTGGATCAGGCCGTCGACGACCTCGGAGCCGGCCGTCTCGGCGAGCTGCGCGAGCTCGTCGAGGGAGTTCTCGGCGTCCTCGGCGGTGCCCTCGGTCCAGACGCCGACGAGGACGACGCGCTCCAGGCGGAGGCGTCGGTACTCGGCGTCGCTGACGTCGGCGAGCTCGGTGGAGGCCAGACCGGAGACGCGGCGCAGCGCCTGGCGCGCCTCCAGGTCCAGTTCGCCCGTCGAAGGGGCGTCGGAGGAGAAGTCTTCTCGGGTGTCTTCGTACTGTTCGTGCATCACCACAAGCTTGACACGCCCCGCCCCGGGTGGCGAGCCGATATCGCGCACAGCGAACGGCGTCGATCCCACCCGCGCCGCGGCGCTGTGGCGGGGCCCCGGCCCAGCGCAGGGCCGGGGCGGCCGCGTCCCGAACAGTGGCATCATTCAAGAATCCGGCAACTGGTCCACAACGAAGTGCACATCAAAGGAGCGGCATGAGCACTGCCCGTCTTCCCAGCGCAGGGTTCTCCATCACCGTCCGGCTGGCCCTCTCGGCCGACCCGGGCGCCGCGGGACGCCTCGCCACCGTCGTAGGCCAGGCCGGGGCCATCGTCACCGCCCTCGACGTCGTCGGATCCGACAACAAGCGCATGACCGTCGACCTCACCTGCGACACCTCCGACGCGTCCCACGCCGAGCAGGTCACGCACATCCTGGAGTCCATGCCGGACTTCGACGTCAAGAAGGTCTCCGACCGGACGTTCCTCATGCACCTCGGCGGCAAGATCGAGGTCGCCCCGAAGGTCCCGCTGCGCAACCGCGACGACCTGTCCATGGCGTACACCCCCGGCGTCGCCCGCGTCTGCATGGCGATCGCCGAGAACCCCGACGACGCCCGCCGCCTCACCATCAAGCGCAACACCGTCGCCGTCGTCACCGACGGCTCCGCGGTCCTCGGCCTCGGCAACATCGGCCCCGCGGCCGCGATGCCGGTGATGGAGGGCAAGGCGGCCCTGTTCAAGAAGTTCGGCGATGTCGACGCGTGGCCCGTGTGCCTCGACACCCAGGACACCGACGAGATCGTCAACATCGTCGCCGCCCTCGCGCCGACCTACGGCGGCATCAACCTGGAGGACATCGCCGCGCCCCGCTGCTTCGAGATCGAGGCCCGCCTGCGCGAGCGCCTCGACATCCCCGTCTTCCACGACGACCAGCACGGCACCGCGATCGTCGTCCTCGCGGCCCTCACCAACGCGCTCCGCGTCGTCGGCAAGGACTTCAAGGACGTGCGCGCCACCGTCGTCGGCTGCGGCGCCGCCGGGACCGCGATCATGCGGCTCCTGGAGAAGGCCGGCATCGGCGACATCATCCCCGTGGACCGCGACGGCGCGCTGCACTCGGGCATGGAGTGCGAGAACGAGACGTGGAAGTGGCTCGGCGAGCACTTCAACAAGACCGACTACTCCGGGGACCTCTCCGGGGCGGTCGAGGGCTCGGACGTCTTCATCGGCGTGAGCGCCCCGAACATCCTCAAGGGCTCGGACGTCGCGAAGATGGCGAAGGACCCGATCGTCTTCGCGCTCGCGAACCCGGACCCGGAGATCTCCCCCACTGAGGCCGCGCGGTACGCGGCGATCGTGGCGACCGGCCGGTCCGACCAGCCGAACCAGATCAACAACGTCCTCGCGTTCCCGGGGGTCTTCCGGGGGCTCCTGGACGCGCAGGCCCGCGACTGGAACGACGACGCGGCGGTCGCGGCGGCCACGGCCATCGCGGACTGCGTCGGCGAGGACAAGGTCAACGCCACCTACATCGTCCCGAGCGTCTTCGACCCGAACGTGGCCCCCGCGGTCGCGGCGGCGGTCAAGCGCGTGATGCGGTAGTCGGTCACCCGCTCGGGTGACACGACGACGATGAGGGCCGGTTTCTGTCGCACCCCCGCGGCAGAGTCGGCCCTATCCTCTTCCCCTGGGAGGGTGGGGGCTCGGGATGGAACTACTACTAGCCCACCCACCCACGCCCTTCGGGCGGAGCGCGTCCCTACAGGCGGAAGGCGCCTTCGGCCACGATCACGGCCGGGCCGGTCATGTAGAGGGTGTCATCGGTGACCTCGATGGTGAGCGTCCCGCCGGGGACGTCCACTCTGCACACGCCCGTGTCGAGCCCGGCGTGGCGCAGCGCGACCGCGCCGACCGCGCACGCGCCGGTGCCGCACGAGGCGGTCTCGCCGACGCCGCGCTCGTGGACGCGCATGCGCACGTGCGGGGCGGTGCCGGCCACGAACTCGACGTTCACGCCCTCGGGGAACAGCGCCGCGTCGTACCGCGGCTGGTGGAACAGCTCCAGGGCCTCCAGCTCGGCCTCGTCCCCGAGGTGGCACACCAGGTGCGGGTTCCCCATCGAGACGACCTGTCCGGGCCAGGTGAAGCCCTCGACGGACGCCTGCGAGGTCGACCCGAACTCGGCCGCGCCCATGTCGACGCGCAGCTCATCGCCCGCCACCGTGACGGTCTTGATCCCGGCTCGGGTCGCCACGGCGACCTCGGGGCCCTCTGCGAGGCCCTTGTCGAGGAGGTAGCGCACGAAGACGCGCACGCCGTTGCCGCACATCTCGGCGATCGAGCCGTCGGCGTTCCGGTAGTCCATGAACCACTCGGCCGCCGGGTCCTCCGAGGGCGCCACGCGCAGCAGGCCGTCGCCGCCGATGCCGAACCGGCGGTCGCACAGGAGCGCGACCTGGGCGTCCTTGAGCGGGAGGGCGTCCTCGGGGTCGGGCACGATCACGAAGTCGTTGCCGGTGCCGTGCCCTTTGGCGAACTCGATGGTGGTCACTTGGCAATTGTGCCCCACCGCCACCGCGCTAGCCTTGTGCCGTGACACAGACGACCGACGCCGGGCCGCTCGCCGAGCTGAAAGCGAAGTTCCCCAACGGGGTGTGGACGACCCGCGCGAACGCGCGGCTCCAGGACGCGCTCATCGAAGGATCGGGCCTCGGCCGCCTCCAGGCCGCGGTCGGCTGGGCCGCCCGCATGCAGGCCACCGACGCCCCCGAGCCGTTCACCGCACCGCGGATGCTCCTGTTCGCCGGGGAGTACCCCGAGAACTGGGACGCGGGCGACTACGCCCCCGTGGCCGATCAGACCGCGGCCCTCGAACGCGGCGAGGGCCCCCTCGCCGAGCAGGCCGCCCGCTCCGGGCTGCCGCTCACGGTGGTCCGCACCGGCGCCAGCGACGGCGCCGAGGGCCCGCTCCTGGACGACACCGAGCTGGACGCGGCGCTGCAACTGGGCCGCGAGACCGCCGACCGCGCGATCGACGAGGGCGCCGACGTCCTCCTGATCTCCGGGCTCGGCGCGGGCGCGGTCACCGCGTCCGTCGCGGTCTGCTCGTTCATCGCGAAGGACGAGATCACCAACTTCCAGCCGCAGCTGCACGCCCCCGGCGGCTCGGTCTTCGACGCCGCGTGGATGGGCCGCATCTCTGCGCTGCGCGACCACCTCGCGTTCAACCGCGGTTTCAAGCGCAGCCCGCAGGAGCTCATCGCGCGCCTCGGCGGCGCCGAGCTCGGCGCGATGGCCGCCGCGATCTTCACCGCCGCCACCCGCTCCACCGCGATGATCGTCGACGGCCCCGCCGCGGTCGCCGCCGTCATGCTCGCCCGCGACTTCGGCCTGGCCGCCCCCAAGTGGTGCTACGCCCCGAACCGCTCCGCCCACCCGGTGGTCGCCAAGCTCGCCAAGCAGGCCGGCCTCGCCGACGACCTCGCCCTGGACCTCGACCTCCCCGACGCCGTCGCCCTCCCCCTCGGCTGGGACCTCGTCCAGAACAGCCTCCGCATCTCCCAGTCCCTCCCCATGCCCGCCAAGCAGGAACCCGAGCCCGAACCCAACGACCCCGTCATCGGCGGCATCGGCCCGGTCCCCACCCCCGAGGCGAGCGAAGCGGCCCTCGAAGAGGGCACCGCAGAGAGCTAGGACGGACACCGAACCGGCCCGCAGCGTTCGCTGCGGGCCGGTTCTTCGTCGGTGCGTCAGTCATTGATGGCGCGGAGGACCGGTTTCGTCGTCAGGGCTGCCGTCAGGGTCGGGGAGGCGGCGATCTTCTCGCTGGTGACGGTGAAGACGGCCTGCTCGCCGGGGATGAGGGTGACGAGGGCCTTGTCGACCGCGGCGTCGGGGTCGAGGCGGTCGGCGAAGATGCAGAGGTCGCGGAGGACGGTCTCGGCGGTGATCGTGACCTGGACGCCGCCGGGGAACGTGGCGGTCTCGGCGGTGAACTCGGCGGTGGGCCAGTCCATGTCCTTGTCCTCCTTGGTGAACCAGGTGGCGCGGGGGAAGTCCTCGCGGCCGGTCACGAGGAACTCGCCGGGTTTGGGGGCGACCTGGGCGTCGAGGACGAGTTCGGCCGTGTCGCGGGCCGGGACGCCGATGGTGAGGAGGGCGCGGCCGTTGATGCGGCCCTGGGCGGTGCACTTCCAGAAGCCGACGACCGAGCTCCAGGGGGTGTCGGAGTCGTTGACCAGGACGAGTTTCACGCCGTCCTCGTGGGGCTGGAAGGTCGCGATGCGGTCGGCGTAGGCGTCCCTGAGGGAGTACCAGAGCGGTTTGAGTCGCTCCTCGCCGTCGATGGCGGCCCAGGAGGTGACGGGCCAGCAGTCGTTGAGCTGCCAGACGACCGAGCCGGTGCAGTACGGCTGGAGGGCGCGGAAGTGCTCGATGCCGAGGCGGATCGCGCGGGCCTGGTTGACCTGCGTGAAGTACAGCCAGTCGTCGAAGTCGCGCACGGGCGGGAGGTGCGCGTCGAGGCCGCGCTGGAGCTTCGCCTGGCCGTCGTCGGCCTTCTGGTGCCACAGCATGCTCGGCGTCTCCGCCTGGAGCGGCTCGTCGGTCGTCATGCGCCGCACCGTGGCCCACGTCGGGGGCGCCTGGTAGCCGAACTCGGCGACGAAGCGCGGCCGCCAGTCGCGGTAGTGCGCGTAGTCCTCCTCGTTCCACACGTCCCAGATGTGGACGGACGCGTGCGCCTGCTCGTTCGGGTGCAGTTCGCGCGCACCGGAGTACGGGCTGCCGGGCCAGTACGGGCGGGTGCCGTCCACTTCGGAGACGAGCTTCGGGAGGAGGTCGTGGTAGTACCCGGCGCCCCAGGTGAGCTCGCCGAGCGGCTCCTGCCAGTCCCAGTCGTGCCAGCCCCAGATGTTCTCGTTGTTGCCGGTCCACGTGACGAGGCTCGGATGCGGGGCGAGGCGGGCGAGGTTGTCGCGGGCCTCGGCCTCCACTTCGGACCGGAACGGCTCCTCCTCGGGGTAGGCGGCGCAGGCGAACAGGAAGTCCTGGCCGACCATGAGGCCGAGTTCGTCGCAGAGCCGGTAGAAGTCCTCGGACTCGTAGACCCCGCCGCCCCACACGCGGATGTAGTCGATCCCGGCGGCGACGGCCTGCCTCAGGCGCCGTTCGATGCGCGCGGGGTCGATGCGGCTGAACAGGGCCTCGTCGGGGATCCAGTTGACCCCCTTGACCCACACGGCCCGGCCGTTGATCTTGAGCGTGTACGGGCGGCCGTCGGCGTCGGGCTCGGTGTCGAGCTGCACGGTGCGGAAGCCGATCCGGCTCGTCCAGGAGTCGAGCTCCCCGCCGCCGGAGCGCAGCGACACCGCCACGTCGTAGAGCGGCTGCCCGCCGCGGTTGTGCGGCCACCACGGCTGCGGGTTCGGGACCTCGACGCGGGCCAGAGCGGACCCGGCGCCCGCCGGAACGGCCATGGTGGTGGTGTAACCGCCTGCGGTGCAGACGAGTTCGAGCTCCGCGTCGTCGGCGCGCTGGAGGTCCACGGTGAACTCGACGACGCCGGTGAAGACGCGGTCGGCGACCTCGACAGTGGCGCGCGGCACGACCTCGGCGATCCGCGCGGTCTTCCAGGTCTCCAGGCGCACCGGGCGCCAGATGCCGACGCCCGCGAGGTTCGGGCCCCAGTCCCAGCCGAAGTTGCAGGCGGCCTTGCGGATGAAGTTCCCGGGCTCGGGGTAGGCGTTGGGGCGGTCGCCGAGCCGGTCGCGCTGGGCCTCGGCGTACGCGTACGGGGAGGTGAACGCGATTTCGAGTTCGTTGACGCCCTCGCGGACCGCCTCCCGCGCGTCGAAGCGGTAGCGGCGGTGCATGTTCGCCGTCTCGCCGACGGCGGTCCCGTTGAGGCGGACCTGCGCGACGGTGTCGAGGCCGTCGAAGACCAGGTCGATCCGGTCCTCGTCGCCCGCCGCGAAGTCGAAGGCGGTCCGGTACGTCCAGTCGCGGCGGCCGACCCACGCGAGGTCGCGTTCCGCCTCGTCGGTGTACGGGTCGGCGACGAGGCCCGCGGCGAGGAGGTCGGAGACGACCTCCCCGGGGACCGTCGCCGGGATCGCCGCGACGGCGGGGAGCGTCCCGGGGTCCCCGGTGACGGTCCAGCCTTCGTGCAGGGTTCGCTTGGCGCTCAATGAAGCTCCTAGTCCTATGCCTTGATTCCGGAGAGAGCGATGCCTTTGATGAAGTGCTTCTGGAAGAGAAAGAAGAACACGACTGTCGGCAGCGTAGCCAGCATCGAGGCGGCCATCGCGACGCCCATCGACCCCGGGCTGGACACGATCGCGTTGCTCAGGTTCGACAGCGCGATGGGCAGGTTGAACAGGTCCTCGTCGCGGATGATGATGAGCGGCCACAGGAAGTTGTTCCACTCCCCCAGGGCCACGAAGATCGCCATGGCCGCCAGCGCGGGCCGCAGCAGCGGCAGCACGATCTGCCACCAGATGCGCCACTCGCTGGCCCCGTCGACGCGCGCGGCGTGCACGAGTTCGTCGGGGATCGACCGCAGGTACTGCACGAGGAAGAACACCACGAACGACTTGGCCAGGCCCGGGACGATGTAGCCGAGGTAGGAGTCGGTCATGCCGAGGTCGGAGGTGAGCAGGTAGTTGGGGATGAGGCTGACCTGCCACGGGATCATCATCGAGGAGATGATGACGACGAAGACGGTGCGGCGGCCGGGCGCGTTGGTCTTGGTGAGCATGTACGCGGCGAGCGAGGCGATGAGCAGGCTCACGACGGTGACGATGACGGTGACGCCGAACGTGTTGAGCGTGAACCGCAGGAACCCGCCCGCGACCTCGGGCCAGCGCTGGAACACGCCGGGGACGGCGTCGGGGTTGGGGGTGCCGCCGGGGGCGGGGGCGCTCGGGTCGTAGAAGGAGTCGAGCGAGGGGTCGCGGGGGAAGAACGTCGGGGGGTTCTTCATGAGTTCGGGGACGGTCTTGAACGCGGCGATGATCATCCACCAGAAGGGGATGAGGACGACGACGGCCCACAGGTAGAGCGGGAGCCGGGCGAGTTCGGCGCCGAGGTTGATCTTCTTGGGCCGCTTGGTGACCGTGCCGGCGGCGCTGATGGTCTCGACGCTCATCGGTCGAACTCCTTGAAGGTCTTCGTGACGCGCAGCTGGACGAGGGTGACCAGGAAGATGATGGCGAACAGGATCCAGGCGATGGCGGAGGCGTAGCCGAGCTGGAAGCGGTTGAAGCCCATGTCGTACAGGTAGGGGACGATCGTGAGGGCGGAGTCGAGTGGGCCGCCGACGATGGAGGCGGAGCGGCGCCAGAGCAGGTAGACGGGCTCGAAGATCTGGAACGCGCCGATCGTCGAGGTGATGAACACGAAGACGAGGACGGGCCGCAGCAGCGGCAGCGTGATGTGCCAGAACTGGCGGGCCTTGGAGGCGCCGTCGATGGACGCCTGCTCGTAGAGCTCGTCGGGGATGGCGTTGATGCCCGCGACGAACAGGACCATCGCGTATCCGGCGCCGCCCCAGACGGCCATGGTGACGAGGATGGGGATGCTCATGGCGGGTTCGGCGAGCCAGGACCGGTTGTCGCCGCCGAAGAAGCGGACGACGGTGTTGGCGAGGCCCCAGGAGTCGACCATGAAGATCCACTTCCAGACCAGGACGATGCCGACGCCCGCGGAGACCGAGGGCAGGAAGAAGACCGTGCGCAGGAGGCGGTCGCGCAGGGACGTGGACTTGAAGGCGACGGCGAGGAGGAGCCCGAGGACCATCGTGAGGACGACCGAGCCGATGACGTACTTGAAGGTGTTCCAGATGGCCTTGTGGAAGCGGTCGTCGTTGGCGAGGAGCTCGGTGAAGTTGTCGAGGCCGACGAACACGGGCGGCTTGATGGCGTTGAAGTCGGTGAGCGAGTAGTAGAGCGAGCGGGCGAGCGGGTAGATCAGGAAGACGGCGAACAGGACCGCGAAGGGCAGCAGCATGAGGTAGGCGGGGCCGTAGTGCTGGAGCCGGTGGCCGGGGCGCCGCTTCGGCGGCTCGGGCGGGGCCTCGTTCGCGGGGCGGGCGGTCTGGTTGAGCGTCAAGGGGTGCTCCGAGGCGGTGAGGGGGCGGGGGCGGCGCCGGGCCGCGCCCCGCCCGCGCGGCTACTGGAGGGTGGCTTCCATCTCGGTCTTGGCGTTGGCCAGGGCCTCTTCGACGGGGACGCCTTCGAGCACGATGGACTGGAGGGCGAGCTGCACGTTCGGGGAGGCGGGCTCCCAGCCGGCGCAGTTGGGCGGGCCGACGGAGGTCTCGAAGATCTCGGTCAGGGCCTGCTTGTTGGCGTCGTCGAGGTGGGTGTCCATGACCTTGTCGGTGCGCGGGGGCAGCCACAGGACGTTGTTCTCGGCGGCCGCGGCGAGCATGGCGTCGACTCCGGCGTCGGAGTAGGCGGTGTCGATGAAGGCGGCGGAGGTGCCGGGGGCCTCGGACTGGGCCATGACGCCGATGACGTTGCCGCCGATGAAGGACCCGGCGTTGGCGGGCCCGGCGGGGAGGGGCGCGGAGCTCCACTTGCCTTCGAGCTCGGGGAAGCCGGTGGCGAGGCCGTCGTAGTTCCAGGAGCCGCCGGTGGCGAAGACGTACTCGCCGCTGGCGAAGCCGGAGATGTCGGGCTGGTCGGTGGGCACGTTCTGCTCGGAGAAGCGCTTGGCCCAGTACTCGGTGCCCGCGACGACCTCGGGCGAGTCGACGGTGACCTCGGAGCAGTCGTCGCTGTAGAGGGAGCCGCCGGCCTCGTACATGTAGTTGAACCAGTCGAGCCAGCCGATGGGCTCCCAGGTGGAGACGAACGGGGTGGCGTACCCGGCGCCCTGGAGCTGGGTGATCGCGGCGTCCATCTCGTCCCAGGTGGTGGGGACGGCGATGCCGTTCTCGTCCAGGATGTCGGAGCGGTAGAACATCGCGTAGGTGGTCATGTTGAGGGGGACGCCGTAGAGTTCGCCGCCGGGGGACTCGATGGACTGCCAGAGGCCGTCGATGACGTTGTCCTCCAGGTTCTCCGACTCGTACTGGCGGAGGTCGTAGAGGCCGCCGAGCTCGCCGAACTCGATGCCCCAGGAGAGGCCGCCGGTGAAGAGGTCGGGGCCGTCGCCGCTCTGGATGGCGGTGAGGATCTTGGTGTGGGCGTCGGCCCAGTCGATGATCTCGACGTTGACGGCGACGCCGGTCTCCTCCTCGAAGACGGCGCCGACGGCCTCGATCATGGGCTTCTGGGAGGCGTCGCCGGTGTGCCAGATGGTGATCGAGTCGACGTCCTCCTCGTCCATGGACGTGCCCTGGCCGGTGCCTCCGTCGTCGGAGCAGGCGGCTGCGGCGAGCACCAGGCTCGCGGCCGCGGCCGCCGCTCCGAATCGTTTCGTTCTCGCGATCACGGTGGATCACTCCGTTCGGATGTAAGGGGTTCACCGGTCGCGCGGGGACTGCCCGGGGGTCCGCGGCGCCGCATCGCTTAACCGGATAAGTGACCCGAACTTATACGTCTGCCCAGGCCCAGTCAATGTATTGACGCCACTGTGATCAAATTGAAATGATACATGTCGATACCTTGATGACATCGGCTGAACCGGTTCGCAGCGGCCGTGCGCTACAGTTCGGACCGGTGCCGCATCGACGGTCGCCCATGCCGATCTCCCCCGAGAGGACCGCCGATGACCAGGCGCGTGACCATCGCCGACATCGCCGCCGCGGCGGGCGTGTCGAAGGGCGCGGTCTCCTACGCGCTCAACGGCAGGCCCGGGGTCTCCGAGGCCACCCGCAAGAAGATCCTGGCGATCGCCGCCGAGATGGGCTTCGTCCCCAACCGGGCCGCCCGCTCGCTGTCGGTGTCCTCGGCGCAGGCGGTCGGCATCGCGCTGCGCCGCTCGGCCCGCACGCTCGGCATCGAGCCCTACTTCATGGAGCTCATCAGCGGCATCGAGGCGACGCTCTCGGCCGGGTCCTTCGGGCTGACGCTCCAGATCGTCGACACCGTCGAGGAGGAGCTGGAGGTCTACCGGCGCTGGTGGGCCGAGCGCCGCGTCGACGGGGTCCTCATGTGCGACGTGGGCACCGCGGACCGGCGGCTCGACTTCGTGGCCGACCTGGGGCTGCCCGCGGTGGCCGTGGGCGGGCCCATCGAGGGCGCGCGCCTCCCGGCGGTCTGGCACGACGACGCCGAGCCGTGCCGCGAGATCCTGGAGTACCTGCACGCCCTGGGGCACAGGCGGATCGCCCGCGTCGCCGGGTTCGCGCACCTGCTGCACACCGAGATCCGCGACAACGCCTACGCCGAGACCGCCGCCGACCTGGGCCTGGAGTCCATGGAGACGTTCCACAGCGACTACACCGGCGAGCAGGGCGCGCGCATCACCAGGCGCATCCTGTCCTCGGCCGGGCGCCCCACCGCGATCATCTACGACAACGACGTCACGGCCGTGGCCGGACTCGGCGTCGCCCACGAGCTGGGGATCGGCGTGCCGGGCCAGCTGTCGATCGTGGCCTGGGACGACTCGCCGCTGTGCCGCCTCACCCACCCCGCGCTCACGTCCCTGACGCGCGACATCAGCGCCTACGGCTCACAGTGCGCCGAGGCGCTCCTGTCGATCATCGGGGCCGAACCGAACGCGGACCGCACTTTCTCGGTTCAGTGCCGACCCGCCCAGCTCTCCCCGCGCGCCTCCACGGGCCCCGCCAAGCCCTGACGCGCGGTCGGGCGTCGTTCCTGCCAGGACAATTCCCAGGCACGTCTTGAACCCCATCGATATTTATGGTTCTCTATGTTGAGGTCGGGATGAACCGATTCACCTCTGACCCGAACCTACAGATGGGATCACCATGGAACACGGCACGACCGACGCCGCCCCGGCACGGCGTCGGATGCGCAGATGGCTCATGGCCGCACTGGCCGCCATAGCGATCGCCTTCGGCGGTCTGTGGCAGCTCGTCCCGGCCGGCGCCCAGCAGGGCGGCTTCTCGATCGACGGCACGCAGCTCATCGACGCGAACGGCAACCCGTTCATCATGCGCGGCACCTCCCACCCCGACGTCTGGTACCAGGGCGAGTTCGCCAGCTACGGCGAGATCTCGGACCTCGGCGCGAACACCGTCCGCGTCGTCCTCGGCTCCGGCCAGCGCAACTGGGGCGTCTCGACGGCCGCGCGGGTCCAGCAGATCGTGGACGAGTGCAAGGCGCAGCGCCTGATCTGCATGCTCGAAGTCCACGACACCACCGGCTACGGCGAGGAGTCGGGTGCGGCCACCCTGGATCAGGCCGTCACCTTCTGGCAGGGCCTGTTCAGCGTGCTCGACGGCGAGGAGGCGTACGTCCTCATCAACATCGGCAACGAGCCGGTCGGCAACACCAACCCGCAGCAGTGGACGCAGCAGACGGTGGACGCGATCGAGCGGATGCGGTCCATCGGCTTCGAGCACACGCTGGTCGTGGACGCCCCGAACTGGGGCCAGGACTGGCAGAACGTCATGCGCGACAACGCGGAGACCGTCGCGGCCGCCGACGAGGACGGCAACACGCTGTTCTCGATCCACATGTACGCGGTCTACACGAACCCGCAGGCGGTCATCGACTACTTCGACGCGTTCGAGGAGATGAACCTCCCGCTCATCGTCGGCGAGTACGGCGACACGTTCCAGGGCCAGACGGTCGCCTGGGAGACGATCCAGTCGCAGGCGCAGGCCCGCGGCATCGGCTGGCTGGCGTGGTCCTACTCGGGCAACACCGGCGGGGAGCTCGACCAGACGACGAGCTTCAACCCGTCGGCGCTGACCACGTGGGGCCAGCGGGTCTTCACGTCCACCAACGGCATCCAGAACACGGCCGAGCGGGCCACGGTCTTCGGCGACGACCCGGACCCGACCGACCCGACCTCGTCCCCGACGGACGGCCCGACCACGGGCGGCCCGGTCGGCGGCGACTGCACCGCCGCGATCGGCGTCGTGAACGACTGGGGCTCGGGCTGGCAGGGCAAGGTCACGGTGACCGCCACCGGCGCCGCCCTGGACGGCTGGCGGCTCACCTGGACGTGGGCGGGCGCGACCCGCATCACGTCCTCGTGGAACGCGACGATCACCAGCTCCGGCGCGGGGGTCACGGCCACCGACGTGGGCTGGAACGGCACCGTCGCCTCGGGGCAGAGCCGCGAGGTCTTCGGCTTCATAGGGTCCACCCCGGCGGCGACGCCGACGGTGACCTGCCAGGCGATCTAGCGAAGTGAACGGCGGAGGCCGCCGGACCGTTCGGTCCGGCGGCCTCTGCTTTGGCTCACTGTGAATTCAGCCGTTCTTGGTCGGGAGCTGGAACTTGCCGACCCCGCCCTTCGGCATCTGCGAGCGGACCTTCGACTTCTTGTCGCCGATCGTCTGGTGCCCGGCCTTGCCGGACTTCTTGCCGCGGGCGAGCGCCCGTCGCTCCTCGCGGTTGAGCGGCGCGTCGTCGCCGTCCTGCTGCGGTTCCGGAGTCTCGTCGGTCATGCGGATCCCCTTCTCGGGTCGAGCTTGAAGAGACGTGAGCGCGAAACGGAGCGTTGCTCGACGTCTCATGGCCGTGCTTCCAGCGGAAGCTGCACTCATCGTGGTCGGCCGGTCGGCAGTCGCGCCCACAGCGGCCGTATCTCTTCTAAAGGATCATGCCGCTCACTCTAGCGCCCTCCCGCCGCGCGCACAACGCCCTTTCCGCCCGCGCCGGGGATGACTAACCTCATACGCATGGCACAGGCCCCTTCCCCGGTGAAACTCGCGCGCGTCCGCACCGTCGCGCAGGACGCGATGCGGGGCGCGCGGTGGTGGACGCTCCTCGACCTGGAGAAGACGCTGCGCGCCGACGCGGAGTTCTGGCGCGACCTGTGGGCGCCGTCCCTGGCGATCGCGGCCCACAAGGTGGGCCTCAAGGGCGCGCGGGCGAAGCTCGACGAGGCGATCGAGGCCGGGTTCCACCAGACGGACCTGTTCGAGCCGGAGCTGTCGGCCGCGTTCGGCGCGGACCCGGACTGGGCCCGGGTCCTGGAGCGGGCCAGGGCGAACGTCCCGGCCCCGCCGCTGCGGATCACCGCGTGGCCCGAGCCCGGGACGGGCGCCCCGCTGCGGCTCGACCGGATCGAGGCGCACCGGGAGGGCCAGCTCGCGTCCCGGCTGCCGCGGCCGCGGGAGGGCGCGTGGCAGACCGCGCGGGACCTGCTGGCGTGGACGTCGGCGCTGTGGCGGCACGCGAACGCGCGCATCAACGCGGGCGACGCGGTGGACGTCCTGGAGCAGGTGGCCCTCGGCGCGCGGTACTCGTGCGTGGAGTACTCGATCGTGCTGGCGCAGGGCCTGAACGCGCTGCGCATCCCGGCCCGGCGGGTGTGGCTGCGCCGCGGGGACTACCACGACGGGGTCGGGCAGGGGCACGCCGTCGCGGAGGCGTGGATCGACGACCTGGACCGGTGGGTGCTCCTGGACGGGCAGCACGGCGCGTACTGGGCCGACGAGGACGGGCGGCCGCTGAGCCTCCCCGAGCTCCAGGCCCGGGGGAAGCCCGCGCGGCCGGTCCACGTGGGGCCGCGGCAGGCGATCCAGGACCCGGCGATGTGGTGGGCGTACTTCGCGCACGCGTCCGTGACGGGCGCGGCGTGGGCGCCCGAGGGGTTCGTGCCGGTGTTCCAGGAGGGCCAGGTGCTCCCCACGGAGCGGCTGCTGCGCGAGCCCGCGTCCGCGTACCCGCGGCTGTCGGACGTCGCGGTCGGCGTGGTCGCGCAGGACGGCGCCCCCGCGGTGCGGATCAGGCCCGAGCACCCGTACGCGGTCGGCGGGGTGTGGAACGGCGAGCCGATCGCGGCCCCGCCGAAGGACGCGGAGCGGCGCTTCACGCGGGTCCTCGACCGCGAGCCGGGCGAGCACAAGGCGGACCTGGCGGCGCTGACCCCCTACGGGCCCTTGGCGAGCCGCGAACTGCGGTGGACGGCGGCCTGAGCGGGCGCACCGCTGCGACGCAGGGGGACGGGTGGGGCGCAGGGGGTCGTGGGCGCCCTCCCAAGGCACTTAATATTGACAGTTGACGATGTATTGACAGGCAAACGCTCGCACGGTAGGTTTGCTCCAATTCCCTCAAATCCATCCCGCGCCACTGTTCCAGCACACAGCCCGGCGCTCCCCCGAACGATCCGCCCGATCCTTCCGACGGGTCCGCGCATCGCGATTGGGAGCGCTCCCCTGGGCGAAGACCCCCGGCTCCCGGCTCGTCGGCGGGTCTTCGCCCTCCGCTTCCGCGGAGGGCTCGCGTCCTAGCGCAGGGCCTCGTCGAGGATGTACCGCTCGGCGTCGAGCAGCCGCAGGTCCCGCGCCGGACGGCGCAGGTGCCCCTTCTGCACGATCCGCTCGAACGCGGGGTCCCCGGCCTGGGCCATCCGGCGGATGCCCTCGATGTGGTCGACGATCCGCTTGCGGATGACCTTGATGAAGCGCTGGCGGTCCCGGTCGGAGAGCCCGTACGCGTCGGCGAACATCCGCAGCCGCCGCGCCCGGTCGGGCTTCTTCCAGCCCAAGGTGATCGAGTCGCGGTCGGTGAAGATCGGGACCCACGTCCACGCCGCGTACGCAACGTCGTAGATCCGCGCGCCGGGGCTCGCCAGGTCGAAGTCGATGAGCGACAGCGTCCCGTCCGGCCGCCACACCACGTTGTGCGGTGCGGCGTCGTGGTGGCAGATCACCTCGGTGTCGGGGGGCGGCGGCCCGAAGGACCGCCAGGTCGCACCGGGCGGCGGCCGGAAGCCGTACTGCGCGTCGTGGTACATGCGCAGCATCTTCGCGACCGCGCTCATGGTCTCGTCGGTGGTCCAGTGCGGCGCGAGCGGGTACTTGCCCGGCTCGCCCTCCACGAAGGACAGCACCTCGCGCGCGTGCTCGTCGACGCCCAGGACCCGCGGCGCGCCGGTGAAACCGGCGCCGTCGAGGTGCCTGAGCAGGGCGTGGACCGCGGGGGTCCAGGGTCCGGTGTTCCGGCGGACCGTGTCCCCCAGCCGGATGACCGTGCTCGTGTTGCCGCCGATCAGCGGAATCTCGTCTTGGCTCACCGGTCCCCGCTTGCGCCTGCGTGCTGTGTCAGCTCTCGGCGCCGTCGACGAGTGCGTCGACGAACGCTCCGACCTCGAACGGGGCCAGGTCGTCCGGGCCTTCTCCGAGTCCGACCAGCTTAACCGGTACCCCCAACTGCCGCTGAACCGCGATCACGATCCCGCCCTTGGCGGACCCGTCGAGCTTGGTCAGGACGATGCCGGTCACCTGCACGACCTCGCCGAAGACCTTCGCCTGCTGGAGGCCGTTCTGCCCGGTCGTCGCGTCCAGGACCAGCAGCGTCTCCGCGACCGGGCCCTGCTTCTCGATGACGCGCTTGACCTTCCCGAGCTCGTCCATGAGCCCGGCCTTGTTCTGGAGGCGGCCCGCGGTGTCGACCAGGACCACGTCGGCGCCGTCGTCGGCACCGGCCTTCACGGCGTCGAACGCGACGGACGCCGGGTCGGCGCCCGCCTCGCGGCGCACGACTCTCGCGCCCACGCGGGCGCCCCAGGTCTCCAGCTGCTCGGCGGCGGCGGCGCGGAACGTGTCGGCCGCGCCCATGACCACGGACTTGCCCTCAGCAATGAGCACCCGGGCGACGCGGCCGCAGGTCGTGGTCTTCCCGGAGCCGTTGACGCCGACCATGAGGATCACCGCGGGGCCCTCGCCGGAGGGCGAGGCGGTGGCGATGGACCGGTCGAGGTCCGGTTCGAGGACCGCGGTCAGTTCGGCCTTGAGCAGGCGCCGCAGCTCCTCGGGGTCGCGGGTGCCGAGGACCTTGACCTGCTCGCGCAGGCGCTCGACGACCGCGGTCGTGTCGGCCAGGCCGACGTCGGCGGTCAGGAGCGTCTCCTCGACCTCGTCCCACACGTCGTCGTCGAGCTTGTCGCTGGCGAGCAGGGCCAGCAGGCCCTTGCCGAGCGCGTTGTTCGAGCGGGCCAGGCGCGACCGCAGCCGCACCAGGCGGCCCGCGACGGGCTCGGGGGCCTCGATGACCGGGGCGGCGGGCTGCGGCGCCTCAGCCGGAGTCTCGGTCTTCGGCGCGGCCTCGACCTGCGGTTCCTCGGCGGGCGCCTCGACGGCCGGCTTCGACCGGCCGCGCACGGCCAGCACGGCGCCGACGACGACACCGATCGCGACGACGGCCGCGACCAGCCAGATCCACAGGTTGTCCACAGGTAAAGCCCTCCACGAGTCGACGGTCGTCAACCACTGTACTGGGCTGCCCTTACTCCTCTTCGCGGGAGAACTTCTGGCTGATGACCTGCGTGACACCGGCGCGCATGGTGACGCCGTACAGCGCGTCGCCGATCTCCATCGTCCGCTTCTGGTGCGTGATGATGAGCAGCTGCGAGTTCTCCTGGAGCTGGCGCAGCAGGTCGAGCAGGCGCCCCAGGTTCACGTCGTCGAGCGCCGCCTCCACCTCGTCCATCAGGTAGAACGGGCTGGGGCGGGCGCGGAAGATCGCCACGAGCAGCGCCAGCGCGGTCAGCGACCGCTCCCCGCCCGAGAGGAGCGAGAGCCGCTTGACCTTCTTGCCGGGCGGGCGGGCCTCGACCTCGACGCCGCTGCGGAGCAGGTCGTCGGGGTCGGTGAGCAGGATGCGGCCCTCGCCGCCGGGGAACACGGTCTGGAAGACGTGCTCGAACTCGCGGGCGGTGTCGGCGAACGCCTCGGCGAAGACCTGCTGGATGCGGTCGTCCACCTCCTTGACGACCGTCGTGAGGTCGGCGCGGGTCTTCTTGACGTCTTCGAGCTGCTCGCTGAGGAACTTGTACCGCTCTTCGAGTGCCGCGAACTCCTCCAGCGCCAGGGGGTTCACCTTGCCGAGGAGCTTCAGCTCGCGTTCGCCGCGGGCGGCGCGCTTCTCCATGAGGGGCCGGTCGAAGTCGGCCGGGTGCGGCTCCGGCTTGCCCTTCTCGGCGGCGGCGTTGACCTCGTCGGCGCTGGGCGGCACGGGCTGGTCGGGCCCGTACTCGGCGATGAGGGTCTCGATGTCGACGCCGAACTCGGCCCCGGCCTTCTCTTCGAGCGCTTCGATGCGCAGGCGCTGCTCGGCGCGGGCGACCTCGTCGCGGTGGGCCGCGGAGGTGATGCGTTCGAGTTCGGCGGCCGTGGCGGCGGCGCGGGTGCGCAGCTCGGTGAGGGCGGCCTCGCGGCGGGACTGCTCGGCGGCGACGGTGTCGCGTTCGATGGCGGCGGCTTCGAGGGAGTCGGTGAGGCGCACGCCCGCTTCCTCGGCGGCCTCGGCGACGAGGGCGGCGACGGCGGCGCCGCGGGCGCGGGCGGCCCGGCGGGCCTCGGCGCGGGCGCGGGAGGCGCGCTCGGACTGGGCCTGGCGGGCGAGGGCGTCGGCGCGTCCGGCGAGCGCGGAGGCGCGCTCCTCGGCGGTGCGGACCGCGAGCCGGGTCTCCATCTCGTTCTGGCGGGCGGCGTCGAGCTGGCGGGAGAGGACGTCGCGCTCGTCGGTGGAGGGCTCCTCGATCTCGGGGAGCGATTCGAGCTCGTCGAGCTGCGCTTCGAGTCCTTCGATCCCGGCGCTGTCGGCTTCGCGGGCGGTCTGGGCGCGGTCCTTGGCCTGGGCGAGGCGGGCGACCTCGGCTTCGGCGCCGCGGGCGGCGGCGCCGAGTTCGGCGAGGCGGCGGGCGACGACGCTGTGTGCGGCCTGGGCCTGGCGCTGGGCGCCGCGGACCTGCTCGGCGTCGGCCTCGGCGTCGGCGTGGGCGTCGCGGGCGGCGTCGAGGCGCTCGCCGAGCTGCGCGGCGAGCGACTCGGCGGCGATCTTCTTGTCGCGGGCCTCGTCGACGGCGGCCTGGATCTCGATGTAGGACTGGGCCTTCGCGGAGCCGCCGTGGGCGGTCGCGGCGCCGAGGACGTCACCAGCGCGGGTGACGGCGGTGAGGCCGGGGTGTGCTTCGACGATCGCGCGGGCGGCGTCGAGGTCGTCGGCGACGACCATCCCGGCGAGGACGGCGCGCACGGTGGAGGAGAGCTCGGCGGGCGCGGAGACGGTGTCGGAGACCGGGAGGAGTCCACTGGGGACCGAAACCTGGGTCTGGGCACCGGCGATCAAGAAACCGGCCTGTCCGCCGTCCTCGTCGCGCAGGAGGCGGATGGCCTCGGCGGCGGTGGCGGGGCCGGTGACGGCGATGGCGTCGGCGAGGCGCCCGAGCGCGGCGGCGAGGACCGGCTCGAACCCGGGCCTGACGGTGAGCAGCGCGGCCACGGACCCGAGGACTCCGGGGACGGCGTCGTCGCGCGAGAGCAGTGCGGCCGCGCCGTCCTTGCGGCGCAGGCCGACGGCGAGGGCCTCTTCGCGGGCGGCCCACTGGGAGGCTTCGCGGTCGGCGTCGCGCTCGGCGGCCTGGAGGCGGTCGAGCTCGGCCTTCGCGGCCGCGGTGCGGGCCTTGGCTTCGGCGATGGCGTCGTCGAACTCGGAGTCGGTCTCGACGGCCTCGTTCTCGGCCTCGGCTTCGGCGTGCGCCTCGGCGGCGGCCTCGGCGCGCTCCTTCGCTTCGGCGAGCGCGATGGAGGCGCGTTCGAGTTCCTCTGCGGCGGCGGCGGTGCGGGACTTGAGGGAGTCGACGCGCCCGCGCAGGGTCGCGAGGGCCTCGCGGCGCTCGGCGGCGGCCTTGACGGCGCCGACGATCCGCTGCTCGGCGTCGCTGAGCGCGGTCTCGGTCTCCTCGCGGGCCTCGACGGCGGCGGCGAGCCGCTCGGAGTCCTCCGCGATGCCTTCGCGCAGTTCGATCTCCTGCTCGCGGATGCGCTGCGCCTCGGTCTCCAGGACCTCGGGGTCGCGTCCGGCGCGGTCGTCCTGCTCCTCGGCGAGGTAGCGGCGGCGCTCGGCGGCGAGCTGCGCGGTGGAGCGGAGCCGCTCGGCGACCGCCTGGAGGCGGTACCAGGTCTCCTGGAGGCGGGCCAGGCGCGGCTTGTCGGCGGCGTGCGCGTTCTCGACTTCGCCGACCTGGGAGGCGAGGCGCTCGTGCTCGTCGGCGAGGACGGTGCGGCGCTCCTTGATGGCCTCCTCGTCGGCGAGGTCCTTCGCGATGTTGGAGCGCAGCGACGACAGGTCGTCGGCGAGGAGCCGCAGGCGGGCCTCGCGCAGGTCCATCTGGATGGTCTGGGCCCGGCGCGCCAGCTCGGCCTGGCGGCCGAGCGGCTTGAGCTGGCGGCGCAGCTCGCCGGTGAGGTCGGAGAGCCGGTCGAGGTTGCCCTGCATGCCTTCGAGCTTGCGGAGGGCCTTCTCCTTGCGCTTGCGGTGCTTGAGGACGCCCGCGGCCTCCTCGATGAACGCGCGGCGGTCCTCGGGGCGGGCGTGCAGGTAGGAGTCGAGCTTGCCCTGGCCGACCAGGACGTGCATCTCGCGGCCGATGCCGGCGTCGGAGAGGAGGTCCTGCACGTCGAGGAGGCGGCAGCGGTCGCCGTTGATCTCGTACTCGCCCTCGCCGGAGCGGAACATGCGGCGGGTGATCGAGACCTCGGAGTAGTCGATGGGGATCGCGCCGTCGGAGTTGTCGATCGTGAGGGTGACCTCGGCGCGGCCGAGCGCGGGGCGGCCGGTGGTGCCCGCGAAGATGACGTCCTCCATCTTGCCGCCGCGCAGGGACTTCGCGCCCTGCTCGCCGAGGACCCAGGCGATGGCGTCGACGACATTGGACTTGCCGGAGCCGTTCGGGCCGACGACGCAGGTGATCCCCGGCTCGAAGCGCAGGGTAGTGGCCGAGGCGAAGGACTTGAATCCCTTCAGCGTGAGGCTCTTCAGGTGCAACGGTCGCTCCGGCTGTCGGCGTCGGCGGGGTACGGGACCGTCCCAGCCTACAAGGCGGCTGTGACCGGATCGGGGAGATCAAAGCTCTCAAAGAGGACGAACCCGGACCGCTCTCCTGGGGTTTCGCCCCCGGACACGACAATGCGCGCCCGCTGCTGGCAGCTGGCGCGCCTATCTTCCGTTGTGCGAGTGACGGTCTAGGTCAACGCGGGCTCGTGCAGCCGCATCAGCTCCTCGACCTGATCCTGCTCGATCTCGTCCTCGCGGGACCGGAGCTCGGCAAGCTCGGTCTCGAGGTTCCGCACTCGCGCGCGTAGCTGGACCACTTCTTCGAGCAGGCGCTTGTTGGGAGCCTGGCCGATGTGGCCGTAGAGGGCTTTCGCCATAGTTTCTCCTTGCGATCACGTCGTCAGGTGGCGTTGGCGTACGCACCGGAATAGACGTCGCATTTGCTGAGTGATTTTTTTAGCCGCCGGGGCCGATTGCCCCTCGCCGGACCAGTGGAGCACGGCTCGTGAACACTGGCCGTCACCCACCATCTTCCGCCTTTCCGGCGGTCTTCGTCAAGCTTTGCACATGCTCGGACCCCCGGATTCGACGGGGGTCACACCTGCGGGGGTGTCCCGGTGAGCGCCCGGTCACCGTGTGCTCAGTGCGCGGCCGGAGCGGACCTGATAGGGTCCCCGTGAAACGCGAATAACCCCCGTGTATTTCCCCCCGCGACGGAGCCGTACCCCCATGCGAAGACTCCAGGGCGGACGCCACCGCGATCCCGCCGAGAGCACGCGCCGGATGTTCATCGCCATCCTGGCAGCGTTCGGCCTGGCGGCGGGAGCCACCTCACTGTGGGCGGTCGGCTCGCCACTCGACGGCACCGAGGCCACGTCCCAGGACCCGACCACCAGCACCGCCGGTTCGGCATCCGCCGAGGAGTCCCCCACGGTCTCCCCGCTCGCGGACATCCAGGAAGCCGAGATCCTCCCGCAGGACGCCGAGGAGGAGCCCACCACCGAAGCGGCCGAGACCACCACGGCCGCAGAGGAGGAAGAGGACGGCGGCTCCGGCGGCGGCGACGACACCGGGGGCGGGAGCGACGCCCCGTACGCCGACGCCGAAGCGGAGGTCCTCGGCATCGTCAACGACCGCCGCTCCGAGAACGGCTGCGGCGACCTGGCCCGCGACTCCCGCCTCGACACCGCCGCGCGCCTCCACGCCGAGGACATGGCCGTCAACGACTACTTCGACCACACCTCCCAGGACGGCCGCAGCCCCACCGACCGGGCCAACGCCCAGGGCTACGAAGGCGGCGTCGGCGAGAACATCGCCTACGGCTACCCCGACGCCGAAGCGGTCATGGAGGGGTGGATGAACTCCGAGGGCCACCGCGCGAACATCCTCAACTGCGGCTACGACGTCATAGGCATCGGCGCGTACGACCGGGACGGCACCATCTACTGGGTGCAGATGTTCGGCTAGCCCCTCACGGGCCGCATTATCGCAGGTGAACGGCGCTGCGACCCCGTACTGTCGTCCATCCGACTCAATGCTGGACTGGACGATTACCAACAGTCATGCTGGGGTGGCCGCCTGATCGGCGCGCATCTGGGGAGGCGACCGAAGAACACCCGAAGGATGAGGTGCCAACCGTGCGTGTCATGCTGTACGACCCGAACCAGGTCTTCTCCGCCAGCATTCGACCCCTGCTCCACCGACGCGGCGACCACCCCGTCGAGGCACGCAGCGCCAAAGCGCTCGCCGCCGCGGACGCCCAGGTCGACTGCTGTCTCGTCGCACTCGAAGCGGTCTCCCGGAACCGGGTCCTGACCGACTGCAAACGGCCGGTCTTCCTCATCACCGACCGCGAGGACGGGTCGGTGCTCCGCAAGGCCGTCTCCGTCTCCGCCGCCGGCATCGCGAACACCCACATCCTCCCGAGCGAACTGCTCCGGGCCATCGACACCGGACTCGCGAGCCCGCCCTACTACGACCCGCAGCTCCTGCGCGCCGCACTCCAGCCCGCGCCGCTCCTCGGCGACGACGACGCCCTGGAGCTCGCGCACCACCTGACGCCCCGCGAGGACGACGTGCTGCGCCGCATCGTCCGCGGGGAGCCGACCAGCCACATGGCCGACCAGATGGGGGTCTCGGTCTCCACGGTCCGGTCGCACGTGCAGAACGTCCTCGGCAAGCTCGGCGTCAACTCGCGCCTCGCCGCGATCGCGTTCGCCATCAACTACGGCATCGACACCGTCAGGGAGAAGCACCCGCAACTGAGCTGACCGGAGTCCCTGGGCATACTTGAAACGTGCCAGAACTCCCCGAAGTCGAGACGGTCCGCCGCGGGGTCGACGCGGCCTTCCGCGGCGGACGCATCAGCACCGCCGAGGTCTACAACCCGCGGACCGTCCGCCGCCACGCGCCCGGCGTCGCGGACTTCCAGGCGAACCTCAAGGGCCTGGAGATCACCGGATCGGGCCGCCGCGGCAAGTTCATGTGGCTCGCCCTCGACGACGGCCGCGCGCTCATCTGCCACCTCGGCATGAGCGGGCAGCTCCACGTCGTCACCGACGGCCGCGAGGCCCACAAGCACCTGCGCGGGCGCCTGGTGTTCACCGACGAGCGCGAACTGTGGTTCATCGACCAGCGGACCTTCGGGTACTGGGAGCTGTCCGACATGGGCGACGACGTGCCGAAGACCATGGGCCACATCGCCCCCGACGTCTTCGAGGCCGCCTTCGACGCCTCCGCGAGCGCCGACCGGCTCCTCAAGCGCACCATCGAGGTCAAGAAGGCGCTCCTGGACCAGGGCTGGATCTCCGGCGTCGGCAACATCTACGCCGACGAGGCCCTCTGGCGCGCGCGCCTGCGCGGCCGCCGCTCCGGCGACTCCCTGAGCCGCCGCAAGGCCCTCGAACTCCTCGGGCATGTCAAGGACGTCCTCACCGAGTCCCTCGCCGTCGGCGGCACCTCCTTCGACGAGCTCTACGTCGACGCCCGCGGCGAAGCGGGCTACTTCGCCCGCGAGCTCGCCGTCTACGGCCGCGCCGGCCAGCCCTGCAGACGCTGCGCCACCCCGATCGTCCGCGAGGTCATCGGCGACCGCTCGGCCCACTACTGCCCGAAGTGTCAGAGGTAGGCCGTAGCCTTCGGCGTGACCCGTTCGGGTGACACGACCTCCCCGGGCCCCGCTTTTTGTCGGACCCCCGCGGAAGGATCGCAGCCATGCTTCCCCGGGTGGGTGGGGGCTAGGGATGGTCGTACCCACCCGCCCACCCATACGTTCACGTGGGACAACGCCGAGGGGCGGGAACCGGAGACCCGGTTCCCGCCCCTCGTTGCAGGCTTATCGCTGTTTGACGCCCATGCGGTCCGAGAGGACCTGCCAGGCGAGCTTGGCGGCGATCTGCTCGGCGTCCTTCTTCGAGCCGCCGGTGCCCTCGCCGAACTCCTCGCCCGCGACCACGGCCCACGCCGTGAACTGCTTGGCGTGGTCGGGGCCCGACTCGGTGATCCGGTACTCGGGCACGCCGAGACCGGAGTCGGCCGTCAGCTCCTGGAGGCTGGTCTTCCAGTCCAGGGCCGCGCCCTGGCCGGCCGCGGCCTCCATGAGCGGGTCGAAGAAGTGGTGGACCACCCGCTTCGCGGTCTCCACCCCGTACTGGAGGTAGACCGCACCGAGCAGCGCCTCCACCGCGTCCGCCAGGATCGAGTTCTTGCCCCGGCCGCCGGAGGTCTCCTCGCCCTTGCCGAGCATGAGGTGCGGGCCGATACCGCCCGCGCCCATGCGGCGGGCGACTCCCGCCAGCGCCTTCATGTTCACCACCGACGCGCGCAGGCGCGCGAGCTGCCCTTCGGGCAGGTCGGGGTGGTTCTGGTAGAGCGCCGTGGTCACCACGAGGCTGAGCACGGAGTCCCCGAGGAACTCCAGCCGCTCGTTCGTGGGCAGCCCGCCGTGCTCGTACGCGTACGAGCGGTGGGTCAGGGCGAGACGCAGCAGTTCGGGGTCGATATCGCTGACCCCGAACACCGCTTGGAAATGTTGTACTGCCTTGTCGCCCATAAGCGGGAGGACTTAGGCTTCGAGGACCTGGCGGCCCTTGTACGTGCCGCAGACCTCGCAGACCTGGTGGCCGCGCTTCTTGGCGTGGCACTGCGGGCACTCGACCAGCTGGATCGGCGTCGCCTTCCACTGCGACCGACGGTGCCGGGTGTTGCTGCGCGACATACGACGCTTCGGAACAGCCACTTCAGAACTCCATACTTATTCGCTGTGCTATTTCGATTCGCCGTCGGTGTCGGCGAGCCGAAGCTTCTCCAAACCCGCCCAACGGGGGTCCACGGTCTCGTGAACGTGGTCGTCGGGCAGTTCGTCCCAGGGGACGCCGCAATCGGCGCACAGCCCCGGGCAGTCAGGTCGGCACAGCGGGGTGACCGGCATGGCCAGCACCAGCGCGTCCCGAACCGCGGGCTCCAGATCGAGCAGATCGCCACTGAGCCGCAGAATCTCGTCGGCTTCGGTGGTCTCGTCGGTGACGGAGCCTTCGTAAGCGTACAGCTCCTGCACCTGGACGTTGAGAGCGTCCTCCACGGGTGCGAGGCACCTCGCACACTCGCCTGCGGCGACCGCCGCGACCGTGCCGTCGGCGAGGACGCCTTCACTGACCGCGGTCAGGTGGAAGTCCAGGTCGAGCGGGGCCGACTCCGGGACGGCGTAGCCCGCGAGACCGAGTCCGGCGGGTGCCGGGACCTCAAGCGCGACGTGCATCGTCGTGCCCGAGCTGCGCCCGAGCTCCGCGGTGTCGAACACCAGCGGCGCGGCGGGATCAGGAGCGGTCGTCATGGGTGTGCAGCGGTCCTTCGTTCAGGGAGGTTCGCCTCGATCGAGGCCGACCGGTAATGCTACATCAGCCCCGGTGCCCGGCCCAACCCAGGCCGGAGCGGAGCGTGGACGTGATGTCGGCGATACCCGGCCCGTCCGCGGGCCCGGATTGTCGGACCCGCGGGCAAGACTGGCGGCCTACCCTCCCACCCGGGAGCGGCCCGCCCGCAGGCGCCCGCGCGGCTGCGCCGCCGGGCGCTCCGGCCCGCGGCCGGACCTACGGCCGGGCACGGAGCCGGGCCGGGCCGCAGCCGAGACCGCGGCCTCCCCGCTACAGCTGCGGGAGCGGCTTCTCGTCCTCGAACTGCTCCTGCTGCGCAGGGGCGAAGCTGCCGATCTCGCGGAGGGTGTGCATCTTGTCGCGGCCGCGCTCGACGCCGGAGAGGGCGCGGTGCAGGAACTGCTCGAAGTTGGCGAGCGTGGTGTCGACGTACTCGTCGACCTCGTCGCGGAGGCGCTGGGCCTCGCCGCGGGCCTCCGCGATGATGCGGTTGCCCTCGTGCTCGGCCGAGACGGTGATCTCGTGGCGGGAGACGAGCCGCGCGTGCTCCGACTCGCCCTCCGCGATGATCCGCTCGGCCTCGCGCTCGCCGGCGTTGATGATGTTGTCGCGCTCCTGGAGCATGGCCTCGGCCCGGCGCAGGTCGCCGGGGAGTTCGTTCTGGAGGTCTTCGAGCATGGCGATCATCTCGGCCCGGTCGACTTTGCAGGCGCGGGACATGGGGACGGCTTTCGCCTGCTCCACGTAAGCGATGATCTCTTCGATCCGGTCGAGCGCACCCACCGATTTGCTCCCGTCGATGTCTGTCATGGGGACATTGTCCCGTATGAGGGTGGAAAGTGCTGCTATTCCTGCCGCAAGCGCTCGATCAGTCGCGATTGGACGATTTCGGGCACGTGCGACGAGACGTCGCCGCCCCATTTCGTGACGTCCTTGACCATCGAGGACGACAGAAACGAGTAGAGGGGGTTGGTGGGGATGAACACCGTCTCTATGCCCGCCAACCCGTAGTTCATCTGGGCCATCTGTAGTTCGTAGTCGAAGTCGGAGGCCGCGCGCACGCCTCTGACGAGCACTCCGGCGCCGTGCTTCTGGCAGAAGTCGACCACCAGTCCTTGGAAGGACGCGACCCGTACATTGGGCATGTCCGCGGTGGTCTCTTTGAGGAGCTCCACCCGTTCCTCGACGCTGAACAGCGCGTTCTTGGAGGCGTTGTGGAAGACCGCGACCCAGAGTTCATCGTACAACTGGGCGGCGCGTCCGAAGATGTCGAGATGACCGTACGTCACCGGATCGAATGACCCGGAGCAGGCGGCGATTCGGGCTTCAGGTTTCACAGGGCGTGACCGTAGCAAAGTGCCGTGGTGCCGTAGCGGCGGACGCGGTCTTCTGCGATCTTCGCGGGCCAGGGGACCGTGGCGTCCTTGCCGCCGCGCTCCACGACGACGTCGGCGTCCGGTGCGAGCCAACCGTGTTCGACCAGCGCTTCGAGGATGTCCGCGACGGCCGCGTCGGTGACGGCGTAGGGCGGGTCGGCGAAGACGATGTCGTACGGTTCGGCCGGGCCGTTCTGGACGGCCTTCTCGACGGGGGCGCAGATCACGTCGCCGCCCGTCGCGCCGAGGTCGGCGAGGTTCTTGCGGAGGAGCTTCGCGGTGAGCGCGTGCGACTCCACGAACAGGGCCGCGGAGGCCCCGCGCGAGAGCGCCTCGATGCCGACCGCGCCGGACCCGGCGTAGAGGTCGGCGAAGCGGAGGCCGTCGAGGTCGCCTCCGGGTGCGAGCGAGTTGAACAGCGCTTCGCGGACCCGGTCGGAGGTGGGCCGGGTGCGGTCCCCCGGGGGCGTGGCGAGGCGGCGGCCCTTGAGGCTGCCGGCGATGATCCTGGTCATTGGAGCCGAGTCTAGTCCGCCCGCGCGCCGTCAGCCCTTCTCCAGGAACTCGCCCCGGTCGGCGGCGAGATCGTCCACGAGGGCGGCGAACGCGGGCTCGCGCTTGAGCTCCGGGTCGGCGTCGATGAGCGCGGCGGCCTCGGTGCGGGACGCGGCGATGATGTCGACGTCCTTCAACAGCGACAACAGCTTCACGTGCGACTTCATGCCGGACTGGGCGGCGCCGAGGACGTCGCCCTCGCGGCGCTGCTCCAGGTCGAGTTCGGCCAGCGCGAAGCCGTCGGTGGTGGAGGCGACGGCGTCGAGGCGCTCGCGCGAGGGCGTGCCCTCCATGGCCTCGGAGACGAGGAGGCAGAGCCCGGGGTGGGTGCCGCGGCCGACGCGGCCGCGGAGCTGGTGGAGCTGGGAGATGCCGAAGCGCTCGGCGTCGAGGACGACCATGGCGGTGGCGTTGGGGACGTTGACGCCGACTTCGATGACGGTGGTGGCGACGAGGACGTCGATGTCGCCCGCGGCGTAGGCGCGCATGACGCGGTCCTTCTCGTCGGCGTCGAGGCGGCCGTGGAGGAGACCCAGGCGCAGGCCGTGCAGCTGGTTGCCGCGCAGCTCCTCGATGATGTCGGTGACGGCGAGCGGCGGGCGCTTGTCCCCCGCGTTCGGGTCGTCCTGGTCGTCGCCGCCGACGCGGGGGCAGACGACGTACGCCTGGCGTCCGGCAGCGACCTCTTCGCGCACGCGCGTCCAGGTGCGCTGCATCCAGCGGCCGTCGCCGTAGGGGACGACGTGGGTGGCGATGGGGCTGCGGCCCGCGGGGAGCTCGGTGAGGCGGCTGGTCTCCAGGTCGCCGTAGACGGTCATGGCGACGGTGCGCGGGATGGGGGTGGCGGTCATGACGAGCGTGTGCGGGGTGTGCTTGGCCTTGGCGCGCAGGGCGTCGCGCTGCTCGACGCCGAAGCGGTGCTGCTCGTCGACGACGACGAGGCCGAGGTTCGCGAACTCGACGCCGTCGTAGAGGAGCGCGTGGGTGCCGATGACGATCCCGGCGGTGCCGGTCTTGACGGCGTCGAGGACGGGGCGGCGCTGGGCCGCGGTGGCCGAGCCGGTGAGGAGTTCGACGCGGGTGGCTTCCGCGGGCGCGCCGAGCTGGCCGCCCTGCGCGAGGTCGCCGAGCATCTCGGCGATGGACCGGTGGTGCTGGGCGGCGAGGACCTCGGTGGGGGCGAGGAGCGCGGCCTGGCCGCCGTGGGCGACGACCTGGAGCATCGCGCGCAGGGCGACGAGGGTCTTGCCGGAGCCGACGTCGCCTTGGAGGAGGCGGTGCATGGGGTGCTCGCGGGCGAGTTCGGCGGCGATCTCGGCGCCGACCTGGCGCTGCCCGGCGGTGAGCTCGAAGGGGAGGCGCGCCTCGAACGCGTCGAGGATCGCGCCGCCTTCGGGGTAGGGGTCGGCGGCCTCGCCCGCGGACTCGGCTTTGCGGCGCACGAGGACGGTCTGCATGACCAGTGCCTCCTGCCATTTGAGGCGTTTCTTTGCGGCGCCGAGGAACTCGTGGGAGTCGGGGCGGTGGATCTGGCGCAGCGCGGTCCCGTAGTCGAGGAGGCCGAGCCGCTCGCGCAGGGACGCGGGGAGGGGGTCGGGCGGGCTGGGGACGAGGCCGAGGACGGTGTGGACGGCCTTGGCGATGTTCCAGGTGGGGAGTTCGGCGGTGGCCGGGTAGACGGGGATGAGGGTTCCGGCGAACTCCTCGATGGCGCTGCCGGGGTCGGCCGCGTCCTCGGCGAGCAATTGGTACTGCGGGGAGTTGAGCTGGAGGCGGCCGCGGAACTGGGCGACCTTGCCCGCGAACAGGCCCCAGCGTCCGGCGACGAGTTCCTTCGCGCGCCAGCCCTGGTTGAAGAACGTGAGGGTGAGTGAGCGCCCGGGCTCGTCGGCGACGACCACTTCGAGGAGGTCCCCGCGGCCGCCGCGGCCCCGGCCCTTGCCGGAGCGGGGCGTGAACGTCTTCTTGACGGCGGCGCGGACCTGCGCGGCGACGGTGACGTCGTCGCCGATGCCCAGCGAGGCGAGGTCGGTGCGCTCGCCGCGCTGCGCGTAGCGGAACGGGTAGTGCCCGAGGAGGTCCCCGGCGGTGTCGAGTCCCAGTCCGTCGGCGAGGGCGTCGGCGGTCTTCTTGCCCAGGACCTCGCGGAGGCGGGTCTCCAGCCCTACGGTCATTCGGCTCCGATCAGCAGCAGCGGCTCAGTGTCGGCGGCGGGCAACTGCTGGATCTCCACGGTCGGCCACGCCTCGCGCACATGATGACTCAAGGCTGTGACAGTTTCCGGGTCCGACCCGGCGCCGGGCAGGACCGTGAGGAGTTCGGCGCCTTCGGCGCAGAGCCGGTCGGCGAGGTCGCGGGCGGCTCCGGCGGCGTCGGCGAAGGCGGCCGGGGCCTGTCCTTGGACGTTCGCGGTGAACCCATCGGGGGCCGTGCGGACCTCGCCGGTGCGGCAGGCCCGGATCGTCTCGGCCATGGCGGCGACGTCGTCGTCGAACTCGCGCTCGGGGTCGTGGATGGCGACGGCGGCGACGGCCTGCACGGGGGTGACGGCGAAGATCGCGGCGGCCCGGTGGCCGTCGGCGCGGGCGGCTTCGACGGCGCGGTCCGCGGTGCGCGAGGCCGCCTCGGTGTCGGAGATCACGACCGCGCTGTCGGCGCCGTCGGCGAGCGCGGCGGCGAGTTCGGCGCCGACGGTGGCGCCGGTCGCGGTGCGGCAGCCTTCCCCCGCAAGGAACTCGCGGAGCCCGGCGGCCTCAGTGACGACGATGAGCGCCCGGGCCGGCTCGGTCGCGTGGGCGGGGCGGCGCGCGGGGGCGGCGTGCATGCGGGCGTCCGCGTGGGCGAGGGTGCCGTCGAGTGCGGTGTCGTCGAAGCGGGTCACGGAGATCCGGTGGACGCGGCCGCGCTCGATCCCGGCCTCGATGGCCGCGCCGATGTCGTTGACGTGCACGTGGACGTTGAACGTGGTGACGTCCCGGGCGGCCCGGGAGCCGATGATGACCACGGAGTCGCCGAGGTCGGTGAGGCGGTGGCGCAGCTCGGAGGCGGCGCCCGCGTTCGCTTCGAGGAGGTACTGGACCTCGTAGCCGTACACCTCGGAGCCGGTCTCGCGCGGGACCTGCTCGGTCTCCTCGACGGCGCGCACGCGGTGGCGTTCGAGGAGGTCCAGTGCGCCCGTGGGGCGGGACCCGGTGAGGGTCTCCACGAGCGCTTCGAGCAGCAGCGCGAGCGCGAGGCCCCCGGCGTCCACGACCCCGGCGCGGGCCAGCGCGGGCAGCTGCCCGGGGGTCGCGGCGACCGCTTCGGCGGCGGCCTCGGCGGCGGCGCGGGAGGCGGAGACGAGCCCGAACGGCGCGGCCTTCGCGGCCGCGGACGCGGCGGATTCGGCGACGGTGAGGATCGTCCCGGCCTGCGGCACGGCGACGGCCCCGGTTGCGGCGTCGGTCGCGGACCTGAGTCCGGCGGCGAAGCCCTTGGCGTCCACGGTGTCGGCGTTCCAGACGTCGGCGAGGCCGCGGAGCATCTGCGCGAGGATCACCCCGGAGTTCCCGCGGGCCGACAGCAGTGCCCGCCCGGCGGCCTCGTCCAGGAGCGCTTCGAGCCCGAGCCCCGGCGTGCCGCCCTGGAAGGCGGCCTGGAGGGTCGCCACCATGTTCGTCGCCGTGTCCGAGTCGGCGACCGGGTACACGTTCAGCTCGTCCACCCCGCGGCGGTGCCGCGTGAGCGTGTCGATGCCGCGCGCGGCCCACTCGCGCATGAGGTCCGCGTCGAGCGCCTGGCGCCCGGTCTCAGGGATTTGCACCACGGGCCATGAGGATACGCGTTCGGGGGAGGCGGCGGTACCCGTCGGTGCCGCCTCCTCCCCCGGAGCGTGTTCGGTCAGGGCCGGTCCTAGGAGCCGAAGCTGATGCTGGTGCGGGCCGCTTCCAGGGCCTCGACCTGCTCGGGCGTGGCCGAGCCGACGAAGCCGACGTAGGAGCTGCCGTTCTGGACGATCGCGGTCATGACGGTGTTGCCGCCGACGGTGAACGTGTTGAAGTAGGCCGCGCGGGCGTCCACGCGGTACTGGCTGCCCGTGGCGCCTTCGGCGGCGCCGCCCGCCCAGGTGGCGGCGGCGGCCTGGAGGTTCGCGCCGAGGGTCTCCAGGTTCACGTCCTCGGCGACGCCGATCGCGGCCGGGTCGAACGTCCCGAAGTACACGGTCGGGCCGTCGGCGCCGAGCGTGGAGCCGGTGACGTCGGTGAACACGTCGGGCGGGCTGGCGGCTTCGGCGGCGCCCTCGGGGACGAGGATGCTCAGGCCGGAGCCGTCGTTGGCGAGGACCGTGGTGGCGGCGGGCGTCTCGGGCTCGGGGGCCTCCTCGGAGGTGGCCTCCTCGCTCGCGGACGGGTCGCCGGACTCGGCCCCCGACTCGGTCGCCTCGCCGGACGGGTCCTCCTCCTGCGTGGAGATGGTCGCGGTCTGGTCGTCGCCGGGGTCGTCGCCCGGGTTGAACAGGAAGAAGCCGCCCACGCCGAGGGCCGCGGCGATGACGACGACGCCGACGAGCAGCAGCCACATCGGGCCCCTGCCGCCCTTCTTCTTGCGCTGGATGGTGTCCGGCGAGCCCCACGGCTGCGCCCCGCCGCCGCCGGAGACCGGGACGAGCTGGCCGCCCTGGGGGCCGAACTGGCCCCCGCCGAACGGCGGCTGCTGCCCGTAAGGGGGCTGCTGGCCGTACTGGCCCGCGGGTCCCGACACCGGCATGCCCGAGGCCGGGATCGACGAGACCGGGGGCATCCCCGAGACCGGCATTCCGGAGACCGGCATCCCGCCGCCGCCTCCGAACGGGTCGGCCGCGGGCATCTGCTGCGGGGAGTACTGCGGCGGCATCGGCGGAGGCATCTGCTGAGGGGACATCTGCGCCGGCTGGTCGAACGGGGAGATGGGGACTCCCGGGGGCGGGCCGAACGGCGGCTGGGAGGGCTGGCCGGGGCCGCCGACGTACTTGACGGTCCCGTCGGCCTCGACAGGACCCGGCTGCTGCTGGCTCATCCCCGACATCCGCTGGCTCTCGGGCGACCACGGCGGCGGTTCCTCCGGCGGCTGCTCGTTGGGGCGGTACACCGGGGGCTGTTGCGGGGACTGCCATCCGTCGGCAGGCTGCTGCGGGGTGTTGCTCATGTTCGACTCACCAAAGAAGCTATGGGCATCGGCACATCATCTGTATGCGGCCAGCCTACGGGATTACCGCCCATCCTAGAGTCACCGACGGTAGCGGACCGCGGCAGCCGCCACAGTACAGAGCAGTGAATCGGCGTCCTGGAAGGACGCGCGGCCGCGGCTGTGGCGCAGGTCCCCTGACCTGGATGGCAGGGGCCTCGCACGGTCCGTTAGAATTGCCGGGTTGCCCGCCCTCAGGCGGGCCGAAATGAACGTCAAGCAGGAGTTATGGATTATGTCGAGCGTGTGTGAAGTCTGTGCCAAGCGCCCGGGCTTCGGCAACAACGTCCCGTGGTCCCACAAGAAGACCCGTCGTCGTTGGAACCCGAACCTGCAGACCATCCGCATCGCGACTGGCTCCGGCGACAACAAGCGCCGCGCCAAGGTCTGCACCTCGTGCATCAAGGCCGGCAAGGTCACCCGCTAAGGGCTGACGCCGCAGAGACTTACGCCGCCGGGGCTCGGCCCCGGCGGCGCTTTGTCGTATCTAGGGATCACGTGATCCTCGCTACGCCCGGGCCGAGGCCCGGGCGTTTTCGTCGTACCCGGGCGGGAGGTTGGGGACCTACCCACCCAGGGAGGGTGGGTCAGGTCCGGACCGTCCGCGGCGGCCGGGGCGGGCGCCGCCTCGCGGCGCCCCTCCCCACTGGCGTCTAGCTGCCCGAGAAGTGGTCCCAGCCGGTGGGGCCGGACCATTTGCGGCCGTCGACCGTGACGCCGCCGCCGTCGAGGACGGTGCCGATGCGGCGCCAGCCTTCGGGGAGGAGGACGTCGGCGGGGAAGGCCGCAGCGAGGGCGTGGTCCTCGCCGCCGGTGAGGAGCCAGCGGCGGGCGTCGGAGCCGAGGGCTTCGGCGGCGTTGCGCATCGGCTCGGGGATCGGGAGCGCGGTGGTGTCGACGTCGATGGCGACGCCGGAGGCGGTCGCGATGTGGCCGAGGTCGGCGAGGAGGCCGTCGGAGATGTCGATCATGGCGTTGACCCCCATGAGGGCCGCGTCGCGCGCCGCGGCGTACGGCGGCTGGGGGCGGCGGTAGGCGCCGACGAGGGCGCCCGGGGAGCGGAAGCCGCGGGAGAGCACGTTGAGGCCGCCGGCGGCCCAGCCGAGCTTGCCCGCCAGCGCGATCACGTCGCCGGCGCGGGCGCCCGAGCGGGTGACCGGGGCGCGGCCTTCGAGGTCGCCGAGGGCGGTGACGGTGATGGTGAGCTGGTCGCCGCGGGTGGTGTCGCCGCCGACGACAGCGGCGCCGACCGCGGAGGCTTCGTCGGCGAGGCCGGAGGCGAGCCCTTCGAGCCATTCGGCGGGCGTGTCCTGGGGGGCGCAGACCGCGGCGAGGAGGGCGGTGGGCCGGGCGCCCATGGCGGCGATGTCGGCGAGGTTGACGGCGGCGGCCTTGTGGCCGACGTCGGCGGCGGAGCACCAGTCGCGGCGGAAGTGGTTGCCCTCCACGAGCATGTCGGTGCAGGCGACGACGCGGGCGTCGGGGGCGGCGACCACGGCGGCGTCGTCGCCGGGGCCGAGCAGGACCGCGTCGGTGGTGCCGAAATGGCGGGTGAAGCGCTCGATGAGGCGGAATTCGCCGACCTCTGCGACGGTCTCGCTCACGTTCGCTCCATTCCTCGGTCGCTTGAAGGTCGGTGGATCACTCGGTAATCTTCGCTCAACGGCGAACGGGATGCGGTCAGGCCCGCCCGTGTCGGGTCCGGGCCACCGCGCTTCGCCGGTCACGGGGAGGTGGTCCGACGATGGCGCAGGCGTACATGCTCATCCAGACCGAGGTCGGCATGGCCGAGTCGGTGACCGAGGCCGTGTCCGGGATCGACGGGGTGGTCCGCGTCGACACCGTGACCGGCCCGTACGACGTGGTCGTGCTCACCGAGGCGTCCTCCGGCGATCCGCTGGGGCATGCGGTGGTCGGTAGAGTCCAGCGGGTGGCGGGCATTACCCGCACGCTGACGTGTTCGATCCTCAACTTCTGAGGGGGCGCCCGGTGGGCGAGAAGAGGCTTCCCGCGGTCATCGCGACCGTGGTGGCGGTGCCGGTCGCGGCCGTGGCGGGGGTGCTCATCTACAACGCGATGGCCCCCGTGGCCGAGGAGCACTCCGATCTGGTGCAGGCGGACCTGTCGCCGGTGACGGTGACCGCGCCGGAGTTGTCCGAAGACGACGCCGTGATCTGCCTCGCCCTGACGGCGACCGCGCCGGACGCGGCGGGCGGCCTGGACGCGCGGCCCGTCGAGGGCGGCGAGCGCGCCGCGGAGTCGGTCCTCGCGTACGGCGACCCGGCGGTCGTGGCGACCTGCGGGGCGGCCTCCGCGGAGGTCGCGGACACCGACGCGGTGTACATGCTCAACGGCGTCTGCTGGTACTCCGACGAGACGGGCGGGCAGTGGACGACCCTGGACCGGCAGGTCCCGGTCGGCGTCGACGTGCCCGCCGAGCACGAGCAGCCCGTGGACGTCCTGAACGACCTGTCGACGGTGATCGCCGAGAAGGTCCCTGCCGCCGAGGACGCGCCCACCGGGTGCGCGTGAGCAGCCCGCTGGACCGGTCGTTCTTCGCCCGGGACTCGGTGGTGGTGGCCCCGGAGCTGCTGGGCTGCATCGTGACCGCGAACGGCGTGTCGGTGCGGCTGACGGAGGTCGAGGCGTACCGCGAGGACGACCCGGCCTCGCATTCCTTCCGCGGGCCGACCGCCCGGACCAGGGTCATGTTCGGGCCCGCGGGGTTCCTGTACGTGTACTTCACGTACGGCATGCACTTCTGCGCGAACCTGGTGTGCGGCGCCGACGGGGCCGGCGCGGCGGTGCTGCTGCGCGCCGGTGAGGTCGTCGAGGGCGCGCCGCTCGCTCAGGGGCGGCGCGGCGAGAACGTCGCCGAAAGGGACTTGGCGCGAGGGCCGGCGCGGCTGGCGCAGGCGATGGGCTGGGACCGGGGCGACGACGGCCGGGACATGGTCGGCGCCGTCAACGGCGGGGAGGCGGCAGAGGTGCTCGCGGGGCCGCGGACGGGGATCACGAAGGCCGCGGACGCGGCCTGGCGGTTCTGGATCGCGGGCGACCGGTACGTGTCGCCGTACAAGCGGCACCCGAAGGCGCCTGCGGCGCAAGCGGACTGAGGGCGGCGCGCGCGTGTGCGCGGGCTGAGGGCGCGCCCTCCCTGGGTGGGAGGGAAGAACCCGCCCGCCCTGGGATGCTCCGTTCCAGGGTCGCCGCCGGGTCTGACAGTTCCGCGGGCTTCGCCGCGGAACTGCGGTGAATCTCACTCCAGGCGCACGTCGAAGTACGGCGAGCGCATCAGGTCGCGGAACGCCTCCAGGGCGCCGTCGTCGAGGTGGATCTCGGAGTTCCTGCCGCCGTTGGAGTCCGCGGGCGTCTCGAAGTACACGATCGCCTTCAGGCGCGGGTAGTGCGCCATCTGGTACCGCGCGGCCTGGAAGACCGCGGTCTGGTGGTCGGGGTAGTCGTCCTCGTGGAACACGCCCCATTCGGCGAGCATCATCGGCTTGTCCGGATGCTCCTTCGCGATCCAGTGGTAGAACCCGGGCCAGGCCGTGTCGCCCTTGGTCTGGTCGACGATCTCCCCGAAGTCGGAGCGCCCGTCGTCGTGGAGCGACTGGCCGTACCCCGACAGGCCGATCCAGTCGACCACGTCGTCGCCCGGGTACAGCTGGTCGTGCCAGGGCTTCTCGACCCACTTGAGGTAGCCCATGTAGTTCATGACGGTCACGAGGTTGTCGACGCCGTGCGCGCGCAGCCGCTCCACGACGTACCGGAACATCGCCGCGTAGTCCGCGGCCTCCATGCCCGAGCCCGCCTTCTGCACCACGTCGTTCTCGGGCTCGTGGTGGACGGTGAAGAAGAACGGCTTGTCGAAGTTCGCGGTGATGTGCTCGGCGAGCCGGTCCAGGTAGGCGTCGGTCTCGGGGTCGCCCGCGGCGATCTCGGCCCAGTTCGCCATGCGCGGCTTCCAGTTGATGAACAGCGTGCGCGGCCGCTCCGGGTCCTGGGTGAGCGCGATCTGCGCGTCGGTCGGGAACAGGCGGTCGTCGCCGCGCTCGTACGCGTGGTAGATCTGCTGCGTGTGCTGGGCGCGCTCCTCGAAGGCGAGCAGCTCGTCCTCCTTGACGCGGCTGGTGTGCGCGGCGGGCGCGACCCCTACGAGCGCGCCGCACGTCGGCACCAGCTTCTCCCCCGTCGTGCAGGTGCTCAGCTGGTCCTCCGACTGCCCGGACTCCGGGAGCGGCTCGGTCGGGTCGGCGGCGGGCATCCCCGGGACGCCCGTGGGGTCCGCGGAGCCCACCGGGTCCAGCGGGGCCGTCGGGATCGTTCCCCCTGTGGGCGTGGGCGACTCCGAAGGGGACGCCGAGGCGGACGGCGACTCGGACGGCGACTCGGAGGGCGACTGGGACGGCGTGTCGGAGGGCGCGATCGGCGGTGCCGAGGTGGCGGCGCCCGGGTCGGTCGGGGCCGGGGCCGTCGGCGGGAGGGGGCCGGTCGGGGCGTCCGGTTCGGAGACCGTGCGCAAGGCCGGGCCCGCGTCGTACTCGGCGCCTTCGAGTTCCAGGTACGCCTTGCGGTCGGGGCTGGTGACCGCGAAGCCGTAGCGGCCGGGCGCGTTGATCGCGCCGGTGACGTCGAAGACGATCTCGGTGGTGGAGGCGTTGACCTCGACGGCGTCCCAGACCGTGCCGTACGGCGGCGCCGTCGCGGCGGTCAGCGAGCACAGGCAGCTCACCGGGTGGACGGAGGCGACCTCGACGGTCATGCCCTCCGAGTCCGGCGGGACGGCGACCGGCAGGCGCAGCTGCGCGGTGTGCGCGGGGCGCACGGTGGTCTCGTCCACGGCGAACTGGAGGTGCGCGACGGCGATGCCGAGGTCGTCGGAGAACCCGACGGGGAGCACCGACGGCGCGTCGGGCGCGCGGCCCTCGACGGCCGTGGCGGTGAAGGACGCCGCGAGGGGCCGGTGGTCGACCGTGCCCCGCCCGCCCTCCCACGCCTCGCGCAGCGGCTCGCCGAAGCGGCCGTCGCCCGAGCCGACGCCGTAGCCGATGACGAAACCCGCCAGGACCAGCGGGAGGACGGCGAGGACCGTGACGATGCCCCGGCCTGTCGCGAGCGGAAGTCGCTGCCGCGAGTCGGAGCCGCCCATGGTCCACCTTCTTCCGTCCAATGTGATCCGGACTCAATATTGCGAATCACCATATTAGCGAACAAATTGCTTTCTACTCGCCACCTCTCGCAAACACAACCCCTGTCGCGCGCGCCGCGCCGCGCGCCCGTCACCTATCGGACACATCGCTCGTTACTCCTTCGAGATCCCTAGAACGAGAAAGGGCTTCGCGTTGAGGACCCCTGCCGCCCGCACGCTCGCCGATTACGGCGTCATCGTCCGCCGCTCCTGGTGGCTCGTCATCGGTACCGTCGCCGCGGCGCTCGCCGCCGGCGTCGCCTACACCGAGCTGAGCCCGGAGGTGTACGAGTCCACGGCCTCGGTCCTGGTCCTCCCGACCGAGGGGGACACCGCCGTCCAGGGGGCGCGCACCGCCGGACAGGTCAACCTGGACACCGAGGCGCAGCTGGTCAAGTCCACCGAGGTCGCCGACGCGGCCGCCGAGGCGCTCGGCGCCGACCCGGCCGACGACCTCGTCTCGCACGTGTCGGTGACCGTGCCCCCGAACACCGCGGTCCTGGAGATCAGCTTCCAGGCCGGGAGCGCGCAGGCCGCGCAGGAGGGCTCCGTCGCGTTCAGCGAGGCGTACCTCGCGCACCGCCTCGCCGGGGCCACCGCCTCGCTCGACCGCGAGATCGCCGCCGCGAGCACCGAACTGGACACCGTCGGCGGCGAGATCGCCGACGCCCAGGACCGGCTCGACGGCATGGACTCCGGCGACGGCGGCCGGGCCGGGCTCGAATCCGACCTGGAGGACCTCCGGAACCGCGCCGGGGAGCTGGAGACCGAGATCGCCGGGCTCCAGGCGCAGACCGAGGCCGTCACGCCCGGGCGCGTCATCAACTCCGCGTCGCTGCCGCAGGCCCCGATCAGCCCGAAGGCGATGTTCAACCTCGCCGCGGCCCTCGGGGTCGGGCTGCCGCTGGGCCTCATGCTCGCGTGGGCCCGGCACCGCCTGGCCCGCAAGGTGTCCTACCCGGCCGACCTGGTCGACCGGTGCGAACTCGACGTCATCGCCTCAGTGCCGCCGGGCGTGAAGTTCCAGCGCCGCGAGGTCTTCGGGGCCTACAGCCCCGGCGGGCGCGTGTTCGCGCAGCTGCGGAACATCGTCGCCTCGCAGCTGACGCACGACCAGCGCGTCATCGTCGTCGCCGGGATCGCGCCCGGCCCGGCCGCGAGCGTCGTCGCCGCGAACCTCGCCACCGCCATGGCCCGCGCGGGCGACCGCGTCACGGCCGTGGCCGCGAACCCGAGCACCACCGTGGGCCTGCCGGAGCTGTTCGGCACCGACCCGGTCCCGGGCCTCGCCGACGCGTGGTCGGGCCGCATTGACCTGTCCGAGGCCGTGCAGGCCGCGCCGCGGCAGCCGAGCCTCTCGGTCATCGGCCCCGGCGCCGCCGCCAGGGCCGCCGGGCCCACGAGCGAGGCCGCCGCCGAGACGTTCGCGAAGCTCGCCGAGGCGGGCCGGTTCGTCGTCGTCGACGCGCCGCCGCTGTCGTGCTCCGCCGACGCGCAGCTGCTCGCCGGGCACGCCGACGCCGTGATCCTCGCCGTCCAGTCCCAGCGGGACGCGATCAGCGAGACCGCGGCCGCCGCGGTCGCCATGCGGCAGATCGACACGCCGCTGCTCGGGGCGGTCCTGCTCCCGGCCGTGCTCGGCCCGATGAACACCGTGCCGCTGCCGACCGCGCGCCGCGAACTGGCGGCGCGGCGCCCGCCGACCGCCGACGAGACCCCGACCGACTCCCTCGAACCCGTGGAGTCCGGAGAGGACGCATCGACCGAGGTGATCCCGGCCGTGCCGTCGGCGGCCCCGGCCGCCGAGCCCCGATGACGCTGCTCGCGGCCGACCGCACGGCCGACCGCACCGGACCCGACACCGGACAGGGACGTGAAGGCGCGTCGCTGACGTGGCTCCTCGCGGCCTACCCGCTGTGGTGGGCGCTGGGCCTTGGGGTCCTCGCCATCCCGTTCGTGGCCGCCGTCGCGGCCGTGAAGCTGGTGCGCCGCAAGTCGATCGTGGTGCCGCCCGCGTTCGGGTGGTGGCTGCTGTTCCTGCTCGCGGTGGTCCTCAGCCTCGCGAACCTCGGCGTGGACCCGCCCGGGGTGGTCCCCGAGACGTTCCTGTCGAGCCTGCCCGGCGCGACCTACCGGTTCGGGTTCTACTGCTGCTGCACGCTCATCGCGCTGTGGGCGTACAACCTTGTCGTCGAGGGGAAGCTCCGCCGCGAGCACCTGATCCGGCTGCTCGCGTGGCTGTTCGCCGTCACCGTCGCGGGCGGGCTGCTCGGCACGTTCTTCGGGAGCTTCGAGTACACGTCCCCGGTGGAGGCGCTGCTGCCGAAGGCCGTCGCGAAGGACGGGTTCGTGCAGTCGCTGGTCCACCCGCAGGCCGCGCAGACCATGGACTTCCTCGGTTACGAGACGCCGCGCCCGGCCGCCCCGTGGGGCTACACGAACACGTGGGGCAACAACTTCGCGATCACCGCCGTCTGGTTCGTCGTCGCCGCGTTCTGCGCGCCCGTCAAGGCCAAGTGGCGCGTCGGCGCGGTCGTGCTCCTGGCCGTGTCGCTGATCCCCGCGGTCTACTCGATGAACCGCGGCCTGTGGCTGGGCCTGGCGGCCGTCGCGGTGTTCACCGCGCTGCGGCTCCTGGTGTCCGGCAGGCCCGGCGGGATGCTCGCGCTCGGCGGCGCCGGATGCGCGGCCGTGCTCCTCGTCGTGCTCACGCCTTTGGGGACGGTGGTGCAGGCGCGCATGGACAACGGCCACTCCGACGAGGGCCGCGCGTTCTCCTCCGAGCGGGCCACCGAACTGGTCATGGCGCACTCGCCGGTCCTCGGGTTCGGGTCCACCCGCAAGACCCTCGGGTCCGGCGAGTCGATCGCCGTCGGCCCCACCCCCGAGTGCCCGCGCTGCGGCGGGCGGACCCTCGGCGGCAACGGGCAGCTGTGGCAGGTCATGTTCGCCCACGGCATCGCCGGGACTGTGACGTACCTCGGGTTCGCGCTCGCGGTCCTGTGGCGCTTCAGATCCGACCACTCCGCGGTCGGGATCGCCGGGAGCGCCGTCGTCGGGTTCTCGCTGCTGACGATGTTCTACTACAACGCCCTCGTGACGCCGCTCCTGCTCACCCTGCTCAGCTACGTCCTCCTCGCCGCCAACAGAACCAGCGAGCCCGCTGCCCAGGGCCCAGAGACGGAGAACCGATGAGTCGAGCACTGAAGACCGCCGACGACCTGCGACGGCGGGCCACGTACCTCGCCGAGGTCGTCGACCAGCTGTACCCCGGCGGCGCCGCCGCGGACGCGCCCGCGCGCCCGTACATCGTCGTCCCCGGGCGGCGCAAGCCCCGCGTGCTCATCCCGGCCGCCGACCGGAAGGTGGCCGCCGCGGCCCTCTCCCGGTACGCGCGCCCGGCCGCGCGCGGCGCCCGCCTCAAGCGCGACGCCGCGGTCCTGGCGCTGCGCCTGGGCCTGGACCGGATGCTCCTGCCGCACCGCGTCAAGGTCGGCGGCGCCGAGGGGATCGACGACCACCTGGCGGCGGTCCTCGGCCACGACGTCCACCTGAGCATCCACATCGGACCGGCGCGGGCCAACCGCAAGCCGGTGCTCCAGATCCTCGACGGGGACGCGAACACCGTCGCGTTCGCGAAGCTCGGCGTCAACGCGCTCACCCGCGAGCTCGTGGACGCCGAGACCGCCGCGACCAAGCGCCTCAGCGAGTTCTGCGAACTGCGCCTGCTCCAGGTGCCGCGGCTCCTGTACTCGGGGAACTGGAACGGCCACAACCTCATGGTCACCTCCGCGCTCCCCGCGTGGGAGGCGCCCGCCGACCTCGGGCCCGGCCGCCGCAGCGCCGCCATGCGCGAGCTCGCGGACGCGTGCGGCACCGGCCGGTTCCCGCTCGGCGAGTCCGACTACGCCGCACGGCTGCGCCTGCGGCTCAAGGCCCTCACCGACCGCGGCGAACCCGACGCCGACACGCTCCAGACCGCCGGGGAGACCCTGCTGGACCGGTACGCGTCCACGTCGATGACCTTCGGCGCCTGGCACGGCGACTGGGCCCCGTGGAACACGCGCGAGACCGGCGACCGGATCTACCTGTGGGACCTGGAGCGGTTCGAGACCGGCGTCCCCTACGGGTTCGACGCCGCGCACTACCGGCTCCAGGACGACATCGTCACCAAGGCCACCGACCCGACCACGGCCGTCCTCGGGCTCGTCGCCGACGCGCCCGCGATCCTCGCGCCCATGGGCGTCGCACCCGGCGAGGCCGAGCCGACCGCGCTCCTGTACCTCGTGGACCTCGCCGCCCGCTACATGGGCGACCAGGCCGAGCGCGCGGGCGCCGCGCTCGGGGCGCTGGGCCGCTGGCTCCTGCCGACCCTGCTGCGCCACATCGCCCGCCAGCGGACCGCGCAGGCCGGCTCCACCGACGGTACCTGTTGAACTGCAAGGAAGCACCATGAGCCAGCGGACCATGCGCGAGCGCATCCCAACCCAGTTGAAGGCCGTCGTCGGCCACTCGTCGCGCACCTTCGGGCGCCTGACGGCCTCCTCCAGGATGCTGCCGGGCCTGCTCGTGTGCGGCGGCCAGCGCTGCGGCACCACGTCCCTGTACCGGGCCCTGGCCCAGCACCCGGCGATCCTGAAGCCGGTGTTCCACAAGGGCGTCCACTACTTCGACACGAACTACCGGCGCGGCGCGGCCTGGTACCGCGGGCACTTCCCGACGCAGGGCGCGGCGGCGCGGGTCGCCGACCGGACCGGCCTCGCGCCGGTCGCGTTCGAGTCGAGCCCGTACTACCTGTACCACCCGCTGGCCGCGGAGCGGTTCGCGCGGGACCTGCCCGGCGTCAAGGTGATCGTGCTCGTGCGCGACCCGGTCGAGCGGGCCTGGTCGCACCATGCGCACGAGGTGGCGCGCGGGTTCGAGCCGATCGCGGACTTCGCGGAGGCGATCGAGGCCGAGTCCTCGCGCCTGGACGGCGTGGAGGCGCGGCTGCGGGCCGACCCGTCGCTGTACAGCTTCGACCACCAGCACCACGCGTACACCGCGCGCGGGCAGTACACGGACTTCCTTGAGCCGCTTGCGGAGCGGGTGGGCCGGGACCGGGTGCTCGTGCTCGACTCGGGCGAGTTCTTCACGCGCCCCGACGACGCGTTCGAGCGGGTCCTGCGGTTCCTGGGCCTGCCGTGGATCGGGGACTTCGCGTTCGCGCGCCACAACGCGCGCGGGCGTCCCTCGCCGATGTCCGCCGAGCTGCGGGAGCTGCTGACCGAGCATTACGGGCCCTATGACGAGCGGCTCGCGGAATGGCTTGGGGGCGTGCCGAGTTGGCGGCGCTGACCGCGTCGGTCGCGGAGCGGGAGGCCGGTCGCGAGGAGCTGCGCGGGACCGCGCGCGGGGGCCTCGCGAACCTCGTGGGGGCCGCGGTCGCCGGGCTCGGGGGCCTGGCCGTCACGTGGCTCGCGGCCGTGGCGCTGTCGCCCGCGGAGGCGGGCGCGTTCTTCGCGGCGACCTCGGTGTTCATGCTCGCGGGCGCGCTCGCGCGGCTGGGGACGCCGACGGGACTCGTGTACTGGGTCGCGCGGCTGCACAAGAACGGGCGGGACGCGGCCATCGGGTCGGTCCTGCGCCTGGGCCTGTGGCCCGCGGCCGTCGCGTCGTTCGCGGCGGCGGCGATCCTGCTCGTGACGGCGCCGATGTTCGCGAGCCCGGACCTGGTGCGGCTGCTCGCGGTGTTCATCCCCGCGTCGGTCGCGATGGAGGCGCTGCTCGCGGCGACCCGCGGGTACCGGCTCATGGGCCCGTCGGTGGTCATCGACAAGCTCGGGCGCACCGCCGCGCAGCTCGTGGGCCTGGGCGCGATCGCTTTGGCGGGCACGGCGACCGCGCAGTGGATCACGTTCGCGTGGGTGCTGCCGTACCTGCCGGCGGCACTGGCGGCGGCCTGGTACCTGCTGCGGCGCCACCGGGCGACCGCGGTGGACCCGGCGTTCCCCGACCGGGTGTCGGGGCGGGCGTTCTGGGGGTTCACGGCGCCGCGGGCGGCGGCGAGCGTCGCGCAGCTGGGGTTGCAGCGCCTCGACATCATCATGGTCGCGGCGCTCGCGGGCCTGGGTGCGGCCGCGGTGTACACGGTGGCGACGCGGTTCGTGATCGTCGGGCAGATGGCCTCGGGCGCGGTGGGCCAGTCGGTGCAGCCGCGCGCGGCGGCGGCGATGGCCGCCGGGGAGCCCGCGTCGGCGCGGGCGCTGTACCAGGAGTCGACGGCGTGGATCGTGGCGCTGACGTGGCCGGTGTACCTGGCGGTGGGGCTGCTCGCGGACTGGTACCTGCGGATGTTCGGCGGCGGGTACGCGAGCGACGAGGCGCGCCTGGTGGTGTGGATCCTGGTGCCCGCGATGATGATCGGGGCGGCGTGCGGGGTGGTGGACTCGATGCTGTCGATGGCGGGGAAGACCTCGTGGCAGCTGATCGACGTCTCGATTTCACTCGTCGTCAATGTCGGATTGAACCTCGCGTTGATTCCCGCGATGGGGGTCGTCGGCGCGGCGATCGCGTGGTCGGCGGCCGTTCTGGTCAATAATTTGGTTCCACTCGCGCAGCTGTGGCGCGCCTTCGGACTGCATCCCTTCGGGGCGCTGACCCGGCGCGCCCTGCTCGCGGCGGGCCTGCTGTTCGGGGTCCTGCCGCTGGCGGCGGCGCCGTTCGGCCCGCTGTGGACGCTCGTCGCCCTCGGGGCGGCGGCGGCCGTGTGGGCGGTGGCGCTCCTGCGCTACCGGGCCGGGATCTGAACGTCGAGAGGAACGCCGTGGCAGCCAACTACACCGAGGTCTTCCAGGACCCGACGGCGGTGGAGAAGTACGCCGAGCGCACGTACGCGCCGGGGACGTTCTCGTCGATCGTGTCGAGCCGCCAGACGGGCTGGCTGCGAGGCTTCGTGCCGCACGCGTTCGGGATGCCGCCGGTGCACCACGACTTCGCCTGCGGGACGGGGCGGGTGGCGCGGATGCTCGCGGGGCTGGTGTCGGTGTCGCACGGGTACGACACGTCGGAGGCGATGCTCCAGAAGGGCCGCGAGCTGGGCACGCCCGGGCACGCGCACCTGGTGGCGCCGGGCCTGGCGGTGCCGGAGCCTGACGAGACGCGCCAGCGCCTGGTGACGGCGTTCCGGTTCGTGCTCAATGTGGACCTGCACCTGCGGGACCAGCTGATGGACTTCGCGGCGATGGCGCTGCCGGACGCGGACTCGGGGCTGCTGCTGGTGGAGAACCACGGGAACGCGTCGTCGCTGCGGCACCTGCGCAAGACGTTCGGGCGCCTGGACGCGCACACGTGGTTCCAGGAGCTGTCGCACGAGGAGATGCGGGAGCTGTTCGACCGGCACGGGTTCGACCTGGTCGGCATGCAGGGCTTCACGATGTTCACGCAGGGCTGCTACCGGGCGCCGTGGGCGTGGGCGTCGAAGGCGGTCGACGCGGCGCTGTGCTCGCCGATGTCGAAGTGGGCCACGGACGTCGTGTACATCGCGCGCAGGCGCTAGCGGCCCGCCGGGGGCGCTTACGGCCGGTTCCGGCGTGCCTTCGCGGCCTCGATGAGGAGCCTCGCCGCTTCGGGGAGGTCGTCGCGCAGGTACCTGCGGGCGAGCCTGCGGGGCTCGGAGCACATGCGGAACAGCCATTCGGTGCCGGTGCGCTGCATCCATCCCGGGGCGCGGCGGCGGTGTCCGGCGATGAAGTCGATGCTCGCGCCGCAGCCGAGGAACCACGCCCGGGGGGCGGTGGCGCGCAGGCGCACGATGACATGCTCCTGCTTGGGGAAGCCGAGGCCGACGTAGACGAGGTCGGGGGCGGCGGCGGTGAGTCGCTCGGTGAGGGCGTTCCAGTGCGCGTCGTCGCGGTCGAAGCCCATGGGCGGGCACCAGGCGCCGACGACTTTCAGCCCCGGGTAGCGGGTTTCGAGGACTTCCGCGGCGCGCTCGGTGGGGCGGGCGGCGGCGTCGGGGGTGCCGCCGAGGAGCGCGATGCGCAGGCCCCGTTCGGCGGCGGCGGCCGCGAGGCTCCACACGAGGTCCGATCCGGCGACGCGTTCGGGCAGCGGTGTCCCGGCGACGCGGGAGGCCCATACGAGCGGTGCGCCGTCGGCGGTGACGAGGTCGGCGGCGTTGACGACGGCGCGCAGTGCGCGGCTGCGGCGTGCGGCCGCGACGATGTCGACGTTCGGCGTGACGATCTGCCCGCCGCGCCCGGCGTCGATCGCGTCGAGGACGTGCGCGACCGCACCGGCCCCGGTGACCGGGTCGATGCCGATGCCGCCCATGCGGACTCGGGGGGAAGGTCGGCCGTCCGCGCCGTCGACGCGTGCAGGGCCCAAGCGCTCCATGACATCAGACGCTAAGGCCCCGCGGGCGGTTTTCCGGGATTTTTCGCCTCAGGGCGTGTCCCCGACCCCACCTCGGATCGTTATAGGGGTCAACAGGGGGGCAACGAGGGTGAGCGAGGGTTCAGTGAGCTGGAGAACGGCCGAGCAGTCCGAGCAGTCCGAGAACCGCGTGAAAGTGGTCTTCATCGGCGGCCTGGGCCGCAGCGGCACCACGCTCCTGGAGCGGCTGCTGGGGCAGCTGCCGGGGGTCGTCCCGCTCGGGGAGATCACCCACCTGTGGGAGCGGGACCTCGTGGGGAACGAGATGTGCGCGTGCGGCGCGACGTTCTCGCACTGCGAGTTCTGGCAGCGCATCGGCGGCCGGGCGTTCGGGTCCTGGGAGGACGTGGACGTCGAGCGGCTCAACGCCCTGAAGGCGACCGTGGACCGGACGCGGCACATCCCGGCGCTCGCCTCGAAGAAGCTCGCCCCGGCGCAGCACCAGCTCGTGACCGAGTACGCCGAGTACTTCGAGAAGATCTACACGGCCGCTGCGAAGGACACGCGCGCGCAGGTCGTGGTGGACTCGTCCAAGCACGCGTCGCTCGCGTACTGCCTGCGGTGGTCGCCGAAGATCGACCTGCGGGTGATGCACGTCGTGCGCGACTCGCGCGGCGTCGCGTACTCGTGGACGAAGAAGGTGTCGCGGCCCGAGTCCCCCACCGGGGACCAGATGACGCGCTACTCCCCCGCGAAGGCCGCGATGCTGTGGAACGCGCAGAACGCCGCGTTCAGCCTGCTCGCGCGCCGCGGGGTGCCGGTGCGGCGCGTCAGGTACGAGCGGATCATCCAGCGGCCCAGGCGGGTCATCGCCTCGCTCGCGCGGTTCTGCGGGCTCGACCTGGTCGAGTCGGACCTGAACTTCATCGGCGACGGCTGGGCCGACCTGGGCCCGAGCCACTCCGCGGCCGGGAACCCGATGCGGTTCACCGTGGGGCGCATCCCGATCCGGCCCGACGAGGCGTGGACCGAGGACCTGTCGGACGGCACGCGCCGGATGGTCTCGACCCTGACCCGGCCTCTTCTCGGCCGGTACGGGTACCTCAACGAGGACGAGGCCCCCGTGGAGGACCCCGCACGCGAAGAGGTGAGCGCCCGTGACTGAATGGCCCTCGGTCGGCGTCGTGATCCCGACCCACGACCGCCCGCAGCAGGTGCGCGCGGCCCTGCGGTCGGTCCTGACGCAGTTCTACCCCGGCGACCTCGAAGTGGTCGTGGTCTTCGACCGCGCCAAGCCCACCGGGGACCTCGCCGACGCGGAGGGCGGGCGGCCGGTCCGGGAGGTCAAGAACGACCGCACCCCGGGCCTGGCGGGGGCCCGCAACACCGGGATCACCGCGCTGGACACCGATCTCGTCGCGTTCCTGGACGACGACGACGAATGGCTCCCCGGGAAGCTCGCCGCGCAGGTCGCGGCCCTGGGCACCGAGGCCGAGCTGTGCACCGCCGCGATCGAGGTCGACTATCGCGGGAAGCGCAACGCGCGGCTCGCGCAGAAGTCGACGGTGCGGCACGCGGACCTGCTCAGGTCCCGCATGATGATGCTCCACTCCTCGACGTTCCTGTTCCGCCGCTCGGCGCTCCTGGGCGGGCTCGGGCTCGTCGCGGAGGACGCGCCGGGGAGCCAGAACGAGGACTGGGACATGCTCCTGCGGGCGTCCCGGCGCCGTCCCATCGCGCACGTGGACACCCCGTACGCGCTCGTCAACTGGGCCGGGTCGCACTTCGAGACCCGCTGGGACACCAAGATCTCCTCGCTGCGGTGGATCCTCGACCGGCACCCGGAGATCCACGGCAGCCCCGAGGGCGCCGCCCGCGTCTACGGCCAGATCGCCTGCTGGCACGCGGCCATCGGGGACCGCAAGGAGGCCCTGAGATGGGCCCTGCGCGCCACCAAGGCGAACCCCGGTGAACCGCGAGCGGCGGTCGCCGCCGCGGCAGCGGCGGGCATCGTGGGCGTCCCCGCGGTCATGGCCGCGCTCCACAGGAGAGGCCGCGGTATTTAGAGCAAGGCAAAGGGAACGGCCCCGGAACCTCGCGGTTCCGGGGCCGTTCCCGTCAGTGCTGCGAAGAAGGACTAGCCCTTCTTGCGGAGCTCCTCTTCGTTCCGGTGCAGGTCGTCGAGACCGCCGCACATGAAGAACGCCTGCTCGGGGAAGTGGTCGTACTCCCCCTCGGCGATCTTCTTGAACGCCTCGACGGTCTCCTTGACGGGGACGAACGAGCCCTCGACGCCGGTGAACTGCTTCGCCGCGAAGGTGTTCTGCGACAGGAAGCGCTCGATGCGGCGCGCGCGGCCCACGACGAGCTTGTCCTCTTCGGACAGCTCGTCCATGCCGAGGATCGCGATGATGTCCTGAAGCTCGTTGTACTTCTGGAGGATCTGCTTCACCGTCGACGCGACCGCGTAGTGCTCGGCACCGACGACCTCGGGCTCCAGGATGCGGGAGTTCGAGGCCAGCGGGTCGATCGCGGGGTAGATGCCCTTGTCGGAGATCTTCCGCTCCAGGTTCGTCGTCGCGTCCAAGTGCGTGAACGCGGTGAACGGCGCCGGGTCGGTGTAGTCGTCCGCGGGGACGTACACGGCCTGCATCGAGGTGATCGCCTTGCCGCGCAGCGAGGTGATGCGCTCCTGGAGCTCACCCATCTCGTCCGCGAGGGTCGGCTGGTAGCCCACGGCCGAGGGCATGCGGCCCAGCAGCGCGGAGGTCTCGGAGCCGGCCTGCGTGAACCGGAAGATGTTGTCGATGAAGAGCAGCACCTCCTGGTTCTTCACGTCGCGGAAGTACTCGGCCATCGTCAGGGCCGACAGGGCGACGCGGAGGCGCACCCCCGGCGGCTCGTCCATCTGGCCGTACACGAGCGAGGTCTTGGGCAGCACGCCCGCCTCGTCCATCTCCGCGATGAGGTCGTTGCCCTCACGGGTGCGCTCGCCGACACCGGCGAACACCGACGAACCGCCGAAGTTCTGGGCGACGCGGATGATCATCTCCTGGATGAGCACCGTCTTGCCCACGCCGGCGCCGCCGAACAGGCCGATCTTGCCGCCCTTGACGTACGGGGCGAGGAGGTCGATCGCCTTGATGCCGGTCTCCAGCATCTCGGTCTTCGGCTCCAGCTGCGCGAACGCCGGGGCGTGGCGGTGGATCTCCCAGTGGTCGTCGGCTTCGAGCGTCTCGCCCTCGGGGAGGTTGAGGCACTCGCCCAGGACGTTGAAGACCTTGCCCTTGATGCCGTCGCCGACGGGGACCTTGATCTGCCCGCCGGTGTCGCGCACCTCGGCGCCGCGGACGAGGCCGTCCGTCGGCGCCATGCAGATGCCGCGGATCTGGCTGTCGCCCAGGTGCTGGGCGACTTCCAGGGTCAGCGTCTTCGGCTCGTCGCCGTAGGTCACGTCAACGTGGAGTGCGTTGAAGATCGCCGGGATGGCGTTTCGCGGGAACTCGACGTCGACGACGGGCCCGATGACCCGTACGACGCGCCCCACTCCTTGGGTGTCAGTCATCGTTACTCTCTTCCTGCGGCGGAAAGGGCACTGGCCCCGCCCACGATTTCGCTGATCTCCTGCGTGATCGCCGCCTGCCGCGCCGCGTTCGCGCTCCGCCGCAGGGTCTTGATCAATTCATCGGCATTGTCCGAGGCCGCCTTCATGGCCCGGCGCTTCGACGCCAACTCGCTGGCCGCGCTGTCGATCAGCGCCGCGTAGATGCGAGTCGTCAGGTACTTCGGCAGCAGCGCGTCGAGCAGCGCCTCCGGGTTCGGCTCGAACTCGTAGTCCGGGAGGAGCACGTGCTCGTCGAGCTCGGACTCCTCCACCTCCTCGACTTCGAGGGGCGCCAGTTGCCGCGGCTCGGGCGTCTGCGTCAGCAGCGAGACGAACCTGGTGTTGACGATGTGCAGCTCGTCCACCCCGAGGATACCGTCCGCACCCGCGTCGTCACCATCGTCGTCGGCGCCGGACATGAACGCCGCGAGCAGCGTCCGCGTGATCTCCTGCGCGTCCGAGACCCTCGGCAGCTGGGAGAACCCGGTCCACGAGTGCTCGATCGGCCGGGAGCGGAACCGGTAGTAGTCGACGCCCCTGCGGCCGGCGACGTACAGGACCGGGACCTTGCCCTCCTCGGAGAGGCGGGTGATCAGCTGCTCGGCCGTGCGGATGACGTTCGCGTTGTACCCGCCGCACATCCCCTTGTCGGCCGTGACCACCAGGACGCCCGCCCGGCGCACCGCCGCACGCGGCTGGAGCAGCGGGTGGTTGATCGACGCGTTCGACGCCAGGGACGTCATCACACCGGTCATGGCCCGGGCGTACGGCAGCGAAGCCGCCACCCGGTCCTGCGCCTTGGCGATGCGGCTGGTCGCGACCAGCTCCTGCGCCTTGGTGATCTTCTTGATGGACTGGGTCGACTTCAGCCGCTTGCGCAAAGTACGAAGCTGCGCTGACATGGCTAACCCTTCTTGACGCGCTTGACGGTCTCGACGTCGACGTCGCCCTCAAGGGCGTCTTCGGCGATGTCGGTCACGTTCAGGTCGTCGACGTTGGCCTTGAACATCTGCTTGAACTTGGCGACGGCGCGGTTGAGGGTGTCCTCGATGTCGCCGGCGACCTTGTCCTTGCCCGCATTGAGCTGGGCGACGACGTCCTTGTGGTTGGCGCGCATGTAGGTCAGGAACTCGTTCTCGAACCGGCGCACCTCCCCGACGGGGATGTCGTCCAGGGCGCCGGAGGTGCCCGCCCAGATCGAGATGGTCTCCTCGCCCATGGGGAGCGGCGCGGCCACACCCTGCTTGAGGAGCTCGACCATGCGCAGACCGCGGTCCAGCTGCGCGCGGGACGCGGCGTCCAGGTCCGACGCGAAGGCCGCGAAGGCCTCCAGGTCGCGGTACTGGGCCAGGTCCAGACGCAGGGAGCCCGCGACGGAGCGCATGCCCTTGGTCTGCGCGGCGCCGCCGACACGGGAGACGGACGTACCGACGTTGATCGCCGGCCGCACACCCGAGTTGAACAGGCCCTCTTCGAGGAAGACCTGGCCGTCGGTGATCGAGATGACGTTGGTCGGGATGAACTGCGAGATGTCGCCGGCCTTGGTCTCGATGATCGGGAGACCGGTCAGCGAGCCCGCGCCCAGCTCGTCGGAGAGCTTCGCGCAGCGCTCCAGCAGGCGGGAGTGCAGGTAGAACACGTCGCCGGGGAAGGCTTCGCGGCCCGGGGGACGACGCAGCAGCAGCGACACGGTGCGGTACGCCTCGGCCTGCTTCGACAGGTCGTCGAAGACGATGAGGACGTGCTTGCCGCCGTACATCCAGTGCTGGCCGATGGCCGAACCGGTGTAGGGGGCCAGGTACTTCAGGCCCGCGGGCTCGTCGGCGTTCGCCGCGACGATGGTGGTGTACTCCATCGCCCCGTGCTCTTCGAGCATGCCCTTGATGGCCGCGACGGTGGAGCCCTTCTGGCCGACCGCGACGTAGATGCAGCGGAGCTGCTTCTTCGGGTCGCCGGACTCCCAGTTCGCGAGCTGGTTGATGATCGTGTCGATCGCGACCTGCGTCTTGCCGGTCTTGCGGTCGCCGATGATCAGCTGGCGCTGGCCGCGGCCGATGGGGGTCATCGAGTCGATGGCCTTGATGCCGGTCTCGACCGGCTCGGACACCGACTGGCGGTTGATGACGTTGGGGGCCTGGGCTTCGAGCTCGCGCTCGCCTTCGGCCTCGATGTCGCCGAGGTCGTCGATGGGGTTGCCCAGGGCGTCCACGACGCGGCCCAGGAACTTGTCGCCGACCGGCACCGAGAGGACCTTGCCGGTCCGCTTCACGGGCTGGCCCTCGCCGACCTTGGTCGGGTCGCCGAGGAGCACGGCGCCGATCTCGCGCACGTCGAGGTTCAGGGCCAGGCCCATCACGCCGCCCTCGAACTCCAGGAGCTCGTTGGCCATGACGGACGGGAGGCCCTCGACGATCGCGATGCCGTCGCCGGCGCTCGTGACGGTACCGACCTCTTCGCGGGTGATCTCCGGCCGGTACGACGAGACGTACGCGTCGAGCGCGTTGCGGATCTCGTCAGAGGAGATGGTCAATTCAGCCATCTGAACGTTTACCTTTCTGTTTCTACCGGCTGGATCAGCGTCCGGCCAAGGCTTGGCGGGCTTCGTCGAGGCGGCGCGAGACGGAGCCGTCCCACAGTTCCGAGCCGACTTGCACCCGGATGCCCCCGACGATCGCGGGGTCGACGGTGACCTTGAGCGCCACCGGGCGGCCGTAGACGAGCGACAGCTTGGCGGCGAGCTGGCGCTCGCCCTGCTCGTCGAGCGGCTTGGCCACGGTCACGTAGGCCACGGCCTCGTCGCGGGCCGCCGCGGCGACCTCGACCAGGTAGGCCAGCGAGGCGTGGAAGCTGCGCCCGCCGATGCCGAAGCATGCGGCGGCCGCGAGCTTCACCGTCACCGGCTCGGCCTTGCCGCCGAGCAGGCGCTCGGTCAGCTCGGCCCGGCCCTTGGGGTCGGTGCCGGTGGCACCGAGGACCGAGGAGAGCTCGGCGTCGCCGTCAACGAGCCGCCCGAAGCGGAACAGCTGGTCTTCGACGTTGGCCAGGCTGCCGTCCTTGGCGGCGGCGAGCAGCAGCGCCTCGACGGCGAGCTGCTCGGTGCCGTCCACCAGTTCGGACGGGCTGCTCCAGCGGCCGCGCACCAGGGCGGCGACCACGTCAGCGGAGGTGTCGCCGACTTGACCGGCGAGGAGCCCGCGGAGCAGGCCCTCCCGGTCGTCCGCCTCGCGGGCGGGGTCGGACAGGGCGCGACGCAGCCGAGGCTGGTCGACGAGGAACCGCGTCACTCCCAGCAGCTGATCGCCGCACTCGGTGAGCTGCTCGGCCGAGGCACCGGAGGCGGCTGCCTCCAGCACGGCCCGGCCGGCCTCGATGCTTTCGCGTCCAGTCGTCGACATCAGCGCGCTCCGCTCGTCTCGGCCGTCTCATCGGCGATCTCGGCCAGGAACTGGTCGACGGTCGCGGTGGTGTCGGCGTCTCCGGCGAGGCGCTGGCCGATGATCTTCCCGGCCAGGTCCACCGCCAGGTTGCCGACCTCGCTGCGCAGCTCGCGGACGAGCTGCTGGCGCGAGGCCTCGACCTGGGCGTGGCCGGCCGCGATGATCCGGTTGGACTCCTCGCGGGCGGAGACGAGGATCTCCTCCTTGGCTGCCACGGCGTCGGCGCGGGCCTCGTCGCGGATCGCGGCGGCCTCCTCCTGCGCGGTGGCGAGCTTCCGGCGGTACTCCTCTAGCGTCTGGTTCGCCTCTTCCTGAGCGCGCTCGGCGCGCTCGATGCCGCCTTCGATCGCGTCGACCCGTGCCTCGAACGTCTTCTCCATGCGGGGGAAGACGAACTTCATGAGCACGAAGCACAGCAGACCGAAAGCGATGGCGCCGATCAGCATTTCCTGCCAGATCGGGAAGAGGATCCCGGCCCCTCCTTCGGCGGCGTGAATCATGATGACTCCCTTGAAGGGCTAGTTAGGCCGTGCCGCCGAGGGCGAAGGCCAGGACGAGACCGAACAGCGCGAGGACCTCGACGAGGGCGAAGCCCATGAACAGCATCGGACGGGTGATGCCGGCCGACTCGGGCTGGCGGGCGGTGGCGGTGATCCACGCGGCGAAAATGAGGGCAACACCGATACCGGGGCCGATCGCAGCGAGACCGTAACCGATGACGTTGACGGAGCCTTCCATCTGGCTTTCTCCTAGGTGTCAGCGTGGCGTGACCGTCACGCGCACGATGTTGTTCAATTGCGAAATCTTTGGGTGAGGGGTGGAAGTTCGGGGAGCTCTAGTGCTCTTCCGCGAGGGACCCCTGGATGTACATGCCCGTCAGGAGCGTGAAGACGTACGCCTGGAGCAGGATGACGATGAGCTCGAAGAGGGTCATCGCGATGCCCATGCCGAACGAGAAGATCGACAGGCCCTGGACGAAGAAGTTGCTGGAGTTCAGCATCTCGAACCCGCCGAGGATGAACACCAGCAGGATGAGGTGGCCCGCGAACATGTTCGCGAAGAGCCGCAGGGCCAGGGTGACCGGGCGCAGGATGATGTTCTGGAGGATCTCGATCGGGATCAGCAGCGGGTAGATGAACAGCGGCGCGCCCGGGGGGACGACGGTGATCTTCAGCCACTTGACCAGGCCGTGCTGCTTGATGCCGACCCAGACGTAGATGATCCACGAGAGGATCGCCAGCATCGCCGGGAACGCGATGTGCGCGTTCGGGGAGATCTGGATGCCGGGCACGACGGCCCAGAAGTTCATGAGGACGATGAACAGGAACAGGGTCGCGAGGTACGGGGCGAACTTCACGCCGTCCTTCTTGCCCATGAGGTCGATGGCGACGGTGTTCCTGATGAAGCCGTAGGCGGACTCGGCCAGCCACTGCTTCTTGGTGGGGACGATCTGGGGCTTGCGGTAGGCCCACAGGAAGAAGACGATGAGGATCGCGACCGTCAGCCACACACCGAGGGTGATGGTGGTGAACATGTGGGCGAGCGCGGTCCCGGTGAGCCCGGAGAACCAGTCGGCAAAGTCAAAGCTGTGGATACCGGGCGGGAAGTGGGACTCCCCTTCGGCCAGCACGATGGCTGAGTCGGTCACGCGAGCCACGCCTCTCAGTCAGTGTCGGTCACAAAAAACTACGGCGACATCTGCTTGATGAGCAGGTACATCCCCGCTCCAGCACCGACCAGCATCCCTACCAGGAGCCCGACTTTGGGCAGTCCGAGCCACAGGTCGACGAGATATCCGAGACCACCCCAGACGATGATCCCGGACAGCAGATATCCCAGAGCGCGCCAGCCCATGTCAGAACCGTCAGGCTGGGGCTTGCGTTCGGGGGGTTCCATGTCGGCCATGTCGGATTGAACTCTAACAGCTACTACGCAGGAACTGCCCAGCGGGTTCGCTGAGATGAGGGCCATCGGTGCGCAATTGTCAACCTCCACGAAACACCGCGTGTCGCATCGCATGCGGGCGTCAAGGACGCGTCAAGACGGCTGGTCGAGCTCGATGTAGGGGATCTTTGCCTTGTATGCCCAGACAGCCTGGGTCGCGAGCCACGCGACGGCACCGCCGATGATCCCGCAGGCGAAGGGGAGCAAGGCATTCGGGACCGTCGATTGGACCGTCCACAATGCAAAAAAGGCGATCACGAGTTTGAATGCGTATGTGATCAAAGCCATAGGCAGGGTGAGACGCAGGTCAATCTTCTCGGCTGCTGCGACCGCTTGCACCGAGCCGGCGAAACCCAAGGCGGCCAACGCTACTCCTGCCGGAGCGCCCCAGGCGCCGGGCCCTCCCGCGGTGATCCCGCCGACGACGGCCGCGATCACCGCGGCGATCCCGGCGACGGCGAAGCACGGCTTGAGGAAGCCCCGCGCGGCCCTCACGACGGCCCTTCCAGGGCGGCCGCGACCGGCTTGAGCGCGGCCTCCAGCTGGTCGGCGATGCGGCCGTACTCGGTGCGGCTCATCCCCCACGGGTCGGCCAGGTCGGCGTCCTCGTAGTCGCCGCGGCGCTGCTCGGCGAGCGCCAGGAGCGCCTTGCCGCGGGTGTGGACGTCGCCCTCGGGGATCTCGTCCGCGGCGTCGGCGGCGATGCGGCCGAAGGTGCGCACGAGGAAGGTCTTCCCGGCGGCCTCGGGGTAGGACTCGGCGATGAAGTCGGCGTGCCCCGTCGTCGCGACCAGGATCAGGTCGGAGGCTTCGACGTGGGCGCGGACGAGGTGCCGGGCGCCGTGCCCGGCGCCCTCGTAGCCGCGGTCCTCCAGTTCGCGCGCGGAGAACGGCTGCATGTCGTCGCCCTCGTGCCACGAGGAGGTCCCGGCGCCGTGGTTAAACACGTCGTCGCCGGTGAGCCCGTCGAGGATGCGCTCGGACATGGGCGAGCGGCAGATGTTGCCGGTGCACACGTGGAGGACCGAGAAGGGCGCGCTCACGCGGAGCGCTCCTCGGCGGGGGCCTCGCCGGTCGCCTCGGCGGTCTCGGAGGCGTCGGCCTCAGCGGCTTCGGGGGCCTCGTCGGCCTCGTCCGGCTCCTGGTCCTCGGGGCGCTGGCCGGGGCCGTAGCCGTCGCGGTCGAGCGTGTCGGGGACGATCTTGCGGATCTGCTCCAGGCTCAGGGCGCCCTCGCGGAGGATCTGCGGCGGGTGCGCGACGCAGTCGACGATCGTCGAGGGCAGGTTGTCCTCGCTGGGCCCGGCCTCCAGGTACACGGAGACGTCGGAGCCGAGCTGGGCCTTCGCGTCGGTGGCGGTCTCGGCCGGGGGCTGGCCGGTCTTGTTCGCGGAGGTGACGGCCATGGGGCCGGTCTCCTTGAGGAGTTCGAGCGCGAGCGGGTGCAGCGGCATGCGCACGGCGACCGTGCCGTCGGTGTCGCCGAGGTCCCACGTCAGGGTCGGGGTGTAGGGCACGACGATGGTGAGGGCGCCGGGCCAGAAGGCGTCGATGAGCGCCTTCGCCGAGTCGGGGACGTCGGAGGCGATGCCGTCGAGGGCGCGCTTGGAGCCGATGAGCACCGGCGGGGCCATGTCCCGTCCCCGGCCCTTGGCGGCGAGCACGGCCCTGACCGCGGCGTGGTTGAACGCGTCACAGCCGATCCCGTACACGGTGTCGGTGGGGATGACGACCAGACGGCCGCCGGTGACGGCGCGCGCGGCGGACTTGATGCCCGTGGCGCGGTCCTTGATCTTCCTGCAATTGAACAGCCTCACGGCAGCAAGCCTAGCCTTCCCGTAGCGAACCTCGGCCGGCCGGCGAGGTCGTCGTGGTCCTCCGCATCCGTGAATCCGCTGACACGGAGGATCTCGGGGGCCACGGTCCCGTGGGTGTCGTCGTGCTCGAAGCCGTACCAGCCGCCCGGCTTCAGCCAGTTCGCGGCGCGGACGGCGAGCGGCTGGATGACCGCGAGCCCGGCCTCGGCGGCGTAGACCGCCCCGGACGGGTCGAAGTCGACCTCGGGGGCCACCTCGATCTCGAACGGCACGTACGGCGGGTTCGCGGTCACGAGGTCCGCGAGGCCGTCGAGCTCGGCGAGCGTCCCGGCGGCCGTGGCATCGGCGAGGACGGGGACCGCGCCGGTGCCGTCGAGGTTCGATTCGAGCCACTCGAACGCGTCCGGGTCGACCTCGACGGCCCACACGCGGGCGTCGGGCCGCTCGGTCGCGATCGAGTACGCGACGGCGCCGGAACCGGAGCACGCGTCGATGACGGTGCCGCCCCGCGGCAAGTGGGCGAGCGCCCAGTCCACGAGGAGCTCGGTCTCGGGCCGGGGCACGAACACCCCGGGCCCCACCGCGAGCTCGCCGTAGCGGAACGCGGCCGAGCCGGTGAGGTGCTGGAGCGGTTCGCGGGCGGCCCGGCGCACCACGAGCGCGGTGAATGCCAGCCCGATTACAGCGGTCGGCGCGGGGGCGATGAGCAGCTGGCTGCGTTTCAGGCCCGTCACATGGGCGGCCAGGAGTTCGGCGTCGACCCGAGGCGACGGGACGCCCGCTTTCGCGAGCAGGTCCGCCGCCTCGGCAATGAGTTCAGGCCAAGGCGCGATCCGCAGCTCCTCCCGCTGCATCACTCGGCGCCGCGCGCCATGCGCTCGGCGCGGTCGGCGGCGGCGAGGGCGTCCAGGACCTCGTCGAGGGAGCCGTCCATGACCTGGTCGAGGTTGTACGCGGTGAAGCCGACGCGGTGGTCGGTGAGGCGGTTCTGCGGGAAGTTGTAGGTGCGGATGCGCTCGGAGCGGTCCGCGGTGCGCACCTGCGAGAGGCGTGCGGCGCCGGCCGCGGCGGCGGCCTCCTCCTGCTGCTTCGCGAGCAGGCGGGCGCGCAGGACCTTGATCGCCGCCTCCTTGTTCTGGAGCTGGCTCTTCTCGTTCTGCGAGGTCACGACGACGCCGGTGGGCACGTGGGTGAGGCGCACCGCGGAGTCGGTGGTGTTGACCGACTGGCCGCCGGGCCCGGAGGACCGGTACACGTCGACCCGCACGTCGTTCATGTTCAGCTCGAAGTCGACCTCCTCGGCCTCGGGCATGACGACGACCGCGGCCGCCGAGGTGTGGACGCGGCCCTGCGACTCGGTCACGGGCACGCGCTGCACGCGGTGGACGCCGCCCTCGAACTTCATGCGCGACCACACGCCGTTGCCGCCCTCGGGGCTGCCCTTCGTGCGCACCGCGATCGAGGAGTCCTTCACGCCGCCGAGGTCGGTGGGGACCATTTCGAGGGTCTCCACGGCCCAGCCCTGGCGCTCGAAGTACCGCAGGTACATGCGCATGAGGTCCCCGGCGAACAGGCCGGACTCCTCGCCGCCCGCGCCCGCCTTGATCTCGATGATGACGTCCTTGGAGTCGTCCGGGTCACGCGGCACGAGCAGCTCGGCGAGCTTCTCCTCCAGCTCAGGGATGCGCCTGCGCAGCCGGTCGGCCTCCTCCGCGAACTCCGAGTCCTCCTTGGCGAGCTCCTCGGCGGTCTCCAGGTCGTCCTTGGCCGACTCGATGTCCTCGGCCGTCTTCGCGATCGGGGACAGCTCCGCGTAGCGGCGGCCGACCCGCCTGGCCTGGGCCTGGTCGGCGTGCAGTGCGGGGTCGCCCATCTGGACTTCGAGGTCGCGGTACTCCGCGATGAGCGTTTCCAGGCGGTTGTCGGCTGCGGACGTCATCTCTGTTCCTTAAGAAAGCCTTGCAAGACATCGGACGGGACGAAAAACGCGGCGCCCGTGTCGAGGAGACACGGACGCCGCGGAGCACGGCTACTTGCCGGCCTGGGCCTTCTCGGCAGCCTTGGCGTAGCGGGCCTTGAACTTGGCCACGCGACCGCCGGTGTCGAGGATGCGCTGCTTGCCGGTGTAGAACGGGTGGCACTTGTTGCAGGTCGCAGCCTGGATCTTGCCGCTGGTCACCGTCGACCGGGTGGTGAAGCTGTTCCCGCAGGAGCAGGTCACCTCGGTGACGACGTACTCAGGGTGGATGCCCTCTTTCATGACTTCCCTTTCATGCCGGTCGCCGGGTCGGCTTACGCCGTGAACCGGTACCGAATCGAGCCCCGGGGGGCTGTCGGAGGGTGCGCGACCTGCGCACCAGCGTTCAATGGTAAGGCGTGAGGCCGCTCTCAGCGAGGGCGGCCTCACGCCTCGTCCGACTACTCGCCGGGCGTGCTCTTGACGATGGACATCAGGAACTCGGCGTTCGTCTGGGTCTTCTTCAGCCGGTCGATGAGCAGGTCGATGGCCTGCTGCGGCTCCAGCGAGGACAGGACCCGGCGGAGCTTCAGCATGACCGCCTGCTCCTCGGGGCTCATCATGAGCTCGTCCTTGCGGGTGCTCGACTGGTGGACGTCGATCGCCGGGTACGTGCGCTTCTCGGCGATCTTCCGGTCCAGCTTGAGCTCGGTGTTGCCCGTGCTCTTGAACTCCTCGAAGATCACCATGTCGCCCATGGAGCCGGTCTCGACCAGCGCCGTGCCGATGATCGTCAGCGACCCGCCGTGCTCGATGTTCCGCGCGGCGCCCAGGAAGCGCTTCGGCGGGTAGAGCGCGGTGGAGTCGATGCCGCCGGACAGGATGCGCCCGGAGGCCGGCGACGAGTTGTTGTACGCGCGGGCCAGACGGGTGATCGAGTCGAGCAGCACGACCACGTCGTGGCCGAGCTCCACGAGGCGCTTCGCGCGCTCGATGGCGAGCTCGGCGACCGTGGTGTGGTCCGACGGCGGGCGGTCGAAGGTCGAGGCGATGACCTCGCCCTTCACCGAGCGCTGCATGTCGGTGACCTCTTCGGGCCGCTCGTCCGCGAGGACCACCATGAGGTGGCACTCGGGGTTGTTCGTGGTGATCGCGTTGGCGACCGCCTGGAGCACCATCGTCTTGCCGGCCTTCGGCGGCGAGACGATGAGGGCGCGCTGGCCCTTGCCGATCGGCGCCACCAGGTCGATGACCCGGGTGGTGAGCGCGTTCGGCTCGGTCTCCAGGCGCAGGCGCTCCTGCGGGTACAGCGGCGTGAGCTTGTAGAACTCGTCGCGCTTCTTCGCGTCCTCGGGGTTCATGCCGTTGACGGTGTCGAGGCGCACCAGCGGGTTGTACTTCTCCCGGCGCTGCTTGCCCTGGTTGCCGCCGTTGCCGTTCCCGGGCTCCTCGCCGCGGGTGGGCTTGACGGCGCCCGTGATGGCGTCGCCGCGGCGCAGCCGGTACTTGCGGACCTGCGACATCGAGACGTACACGTCGTCCGGTCCGGCGAGGTAGCCGGTGGTGCGGATGAACGCGTAGTTGTCGAGGATGTCGAGGATGCCGGCGACCGGGACGAGCAGCTCGTCGTTCTGGGCGCCGCCGCTGCCGCCGCCCTGCGGGCCGCGCTCGTTCTCGTCGCGCCCGCCGCGCTGGCGGCGGTCGGAGCGGTCCCGGCGCTTGCGGCGGCGGCCGTCGCCGTCCCCGTCGCGGGGGCCGCGGTCGTCGTCGTAGTCGTCGTTGCGCTCGTTGCGGCGCTCACGGGACTCGTTGCGGGACTCGGGCTGGTCGTCGCGGCGGCCGCCGTCCTGGCGGCCGTTCTCGCGCCCGTTCTCACGGGTGCGGCGGCGGCGCTGCGGCCGGTCCTCATCGGACTCGAACTGCGCGGACGACGCGTTCGCGTCGCCGCTCCCGTTCTCCTCCGCGTCCTGCACGGTCGACTGGTGCTCCTGACGACGGCGCGGCTGCGGCGGGCCGGCCGGGCGGGTGGCCCGGCGAACGGCACTGCCGCCCTTGGCGTCGGCGCTCTCGGAGCCGTTGTCGTCCGGTGCGGTGTCTACAGTGGCCTGCGGACCCTCGGCGGTCGGTGTGTGTTCGGAGTCAGGCACTGGCGGGGCCTCCTGTTCTGCGCTGGCACCGCCGGGCTGCGAGCCCTCATCCTGCCGTTCCTGGATGGCGGCGATCAGCTCGCTCTTGCGCATCCGGCCAACGCCGGTGATGCCGAGCGATTGCGCCATCTGCTGGAGCTCGGGCATCAGCAGTGAGGCCAGACCGGTTCCTGCCCGGCGGCGCTTCCTGGCCTCGGGGAGTTCCTCTCCCGAAGCCGGCGCCGCATCGCTCATCCGGTCCGACGTCGTGCCGGTGGTGTCGCTCAATGGATTCCTTCCCTGGCGGAACTTCGAATGGGATTCGAGGAGTTTCCGCGTCTTTCAAATAGCCGCAATGCCGATGTTCTGGTCTGCGTCCCGCCATCGCTTCGACCGCCTCGGCCCGAGCGGGCGCGGCGGATGGAAGACGACGGTTGACACCGGGTGCAACACCCCTGGGCCGTCAGCTGAGCAGACGGTCCTGATCGAGGCGACGCCTCTGGGTTTGTGACCGGCGAGCTCGCGTTGAATGATCGTGCACGGTGAGACACGTGGCGCCGATCTCCGCTGATTGCGATCCATGCGGACAGCGACTGTTCCTTCGTCGAAACCGTGCCATGCCACGCTGGAGCTTTGCAAAGTCACAAATCCATGGTTGAGGGTGAAGACCCAAACAAGAGATCAGGCGTGCGCTGGATGCGCCGCAGCTGTTGTGACCACAAGCATAAGCAAGGCTTCGAGCAGTCACGACACCGGGTGGTCGTCTAACTGGAATAGTAGCGCACCTTTGCCATTCCCAACAACGGACCCGAGGATCATTCGCTGGGAACGGGTGCGACCTGCACTGCGCCGTCGGCGACGTCCAGGCGCCTCGCCTCGAAGCCCTCGGGGGCCTCGGGAACGGGTGCGCCGTCCACCGCCAGGGCGAGCACTGTTGGCCCTGCGCCCGAGATCGCGGCTGCGATCCCGGCGGAGCGCAGCTGTTCCAACAACCTCGCGCTCTCCGGCATTCCCGCGGCACGGAACCGCTGGTGGAGGCGGTCGTCGGTGGCCTCGAAGAGCCGCGAGGGACGCACTGTCACCGCGGCCACGAGCAGCGCCGAACGCGAGAGGTTGAACACCGCGTCGGCGTACCCGACCTTGTCCGGGAGCGCCGCGCGGGCGACCGAGGTCAGCCCCTTCGACCGCGGGATGTAGACCCACGGGTGCAGGCGCGGGGACGGGTCGAGGGCGACCGCCCGCGCTCCGTCCTCTGTGGAGTAGGCGATGGTGAAGCCGCCGAGGAGGCACGGGGCCACGTTGTCGGGGTGGCCCTCGATCTCGCTGGCGAGCTTGAGCTTCTGGGCGCGGGTGAGGCCGGCCCCGGCCAGCGCGTCGGCGAGCATGATGCCCGCGACGATCGCCGCCGACGAGGACCCGAGCCCGCGGGCGTGCGGAATCCTGTTGCGGCACTTGAGGTTCAGTCCTGGCGGCGCGAGGTCGAGCGAGGCGAACGTGCGGAGCATCGCGGAGGCGACGAGGTGCCGCTCGTCGCCCGGGACGGTGCCGACGCCCTCGCCTTCGACCGTGACGTGGACCTTCGTGCCGCTCGTGGCCTCGGCGGTGACCTCGTCCCACAGGTCGAGGGCGAGGCCGAGCGAGTCGAAGCCCGGCCCGAGGTTCGCTGAGGTGGCCGGGACGCGGACGGTGGCCCGCGGCCCGGTCGTGATGGCTTCCAACTAGAGTCCCAGCGCGGTCGCGGTTTGCAGGACGTCCACGGGGACGGTCTGCGGCTGCGGCGCGGTGGAGACGGCCCAGTCGGGGTCCTTGAGCCCGTTGCCGGTGACCGTGCAGACGACGGTCTGGCCGGGTGCGAGCCAGCCCGAGGCGGCCTGCTTGAGCAGGCCCGCGACGGAGGCCGCGGAGGCGAGTTCGACGAAGACGCCTTCGGAGCGGGCCAGGAGCATGTACGCGGCGTGGATCTCGCGGTCGGTGGCGGCGATGATGTCGCCGTTCGACTCGGCCTTGGCGTCGAGGGCCTTCGTCCACGATGCCGGGTTGCCGATGCGGATCGCGGTGGCGATGGTCTGCGGGTGCTCCACGACGCGGCCGTCGACGATCGGGGCCGACCCGGCGGCCTGGACGCCGAGCATCCGCGGGAGCTTCGTGGACGCGCCCGCGGCATGGTCCTCGTTGTACCCGAGCCAGTAGGCGGTGATGTTGCCCGCGTTGCCGACCGGGAGGCAGTGGATGTCGGGGGCGTCGCCGAGGACCTGCACGACCTCGTACGCGGCGGTCTTCTGCCCGAGGATGCGGTTGTAGTTCAGGTGGTTGACGAGCGTGACCGGGTACTCGACGGCGAGCTTGTCGGCGATGGACAGGCAGTCGTCGAAGTTGCCGTCGACCTGGAGGACCTTGGCGCCGTGGACGAGCGCCTGGGCGAGCTTGCCGAGGGCGATCTTCCCGGCGGGGATGAGGACCGCGCAGGTGATCCCGGCGCGGGCGGCGTAGGCCGCGGCCGACGCGGACGTGTTGCCGGTGGAGGCGCAGATGACGGCCTTCGAGCCGTCCTCGACGGCCTTGGAGACCGCGAGCGTCATGCCGCGGTCCTTGAAGGACCCGGTCGGGTTGAGGCCCTCGATCTTGAGGTACACGTCGCAGCCGGTCTTCGCGGACAGGACGGGCGCGGGGAGCAGCGGCGTGCCGCCCTCCTGGAGGGTCACCACGGGGGTGGCCTCGGTGACGGGGAGGCGGTCCCTGAACTCTTCGATCAGGCCGCGCCACCCCGGGCGCATGTTGCTGGACATGGCGTCCCTATTCTCCTTCGACGCGCATGACGCTGGTGACCTGGTGCACCGACGTCAGCTGCGACAGTTCTTCGACGGTGTCCGACAACTGCTTGTCGGCGGCCGTGTGGGTGACCACCACCAGCTGGGCGTCGTCGCCGCGGCCGGACTGGTGGACGGTGGCGAGGCTGACGCCGTGGTGGGCGAAGGTGGCCGCCACGCGGGCGAGCACGCCGGGCTCGTCCACCACGTCGAGGCTGACGTGGTAGCGGGTGCGGGCCTCGCCGATGGGTTTCACCGGCAGGTCCTGGTAGGCGGCCTCGGGCGGGAACGCGGTGATCCCGCCGCGCTTGTTGCGCGCCACCGCCACGATATCGCCGAGCACCGCCGACGCGGTCTCGGTGCCGCCCGCTCCCGCACCGTAGAACATGAGGCGGCCGGCGGACTCGGCCTCGACGAACACGGCGTTGTACGCGCCGTTGACGTTCGCGAGCGGGTGGTTGCGCGGGATCATCGCCGGGTGGACGCGCACGGACACGCCGTCGGCCTCCCGGGTGGCGATGCACAGCGGCTTGACGACGCGCCCTTCGGCGGCGGCCGACGCGATGTCGGCGGCGGAGACGTCGCGGATGCCCTCCCGGTAGACCTCGCCGAGGTCGATGTGGGTGTGGAACGCGAGCGAGGCGATGAGCGCGGCCTTCGCGGCGGCGTCGTAGTTGTCGACGTCCGCGGTCGGGTCCGCCTCGGCGTAGCCGAGCTCGGTGGCCTCGCCGAGTGCCTCCTCGAACGCGGCGCCGGTCTGCGACATGCTGCTGAGGATGTAGTTCGTGGTCCCGTTGACGATCCCGAGGACCCGGTTGATCGTGTCGCCGTGCAGCGACTCGCGCAGCGGGCGCATGAGCGGGATGGCGGCCGCGGCGGCGGCCTCGTAGTAGAGGTCCGCGCCGCCCGCCTTCGCGGCGGCCGACAGCGCCGGGCCGTCCTCGGCGAGGAGGGCCTTGTTCGCGGTCACGACGGACTTGCCCTCGCCGAGGGCGGTGGTGATCCAGGTGCGGGCGGGCTCGATGCCCCCGGCGACCTCCACGACGATGTCGACGTCCTCGCGCTTGACCAGGCCCAGCGCGTCGTTGGTGAACATCTCCTTGGGCACCGGCAGGTGCGAGCGGTCCCGGTCGAGGCGGCGCACGGCGATGCCGACGATCTCGACCGGCTCACCCACCCGGGCCGCCAGCTCCTCCCCGCGCGTTCGCATGAGGCGCACGACTTCACTGCCGACGTTGCCGCATCCGAGTAGCGCGAGTTTCATCGCTGGTGTCCTCTTTCTGTGGGTTCAGCCGGACGCGCGGGCGCGCCCGGTCTAGCCGACGTCGAGACGCAAGAGGTCGTCGACGGTCTCGCGTGCCAGGATCACCCGGGCCTGGCCGTCGCGGACGGCCACGACCGGCGGACGCGGCACGTGGTTGTAGTTCGAGCCCATGGAGCGGCAGTAGGCGCCGGTTCCAGGGACCGCGAGCAGGTCTCCCGGCTTCACGTCGGCCGGGAGGAATTCATCTTTAACAACAATGTCGCCGGATTCGCAATGCTTTCCCACAACGCGGGCGAGCGCCGGTGTCGCGGTGGACGAACGCGAGGCGAGCGTCGCCGAATAGGTGGCATCGTAGAGCGCCGTCCGGATGTTGTCGGAGATGCCGCCGTCGACCGAGACGTACAGGCGCGAGGCCCCGCCCGAGAGCGTCACCGGCTTGACGGTGCCCACCTCGTAGAGGGTGAACATCGACGGCCCGACGAGGCTGCGGCCCGGCTCGATCGACAGGCGCGGGACGCCGATCCCCGCGGCCGCGCACTCGTCGGCCACGATCTTGCGCAGCGACGAGGCGATGTCGGCGGGCGGCTGCGGGTCGTCCTGCGTCGTGTAGGCCATGCCGAAGCCGCCGCCGAGGTCCAGCTCGTCGAGCGTGATCCCGAAGTCGGCCTGGAGCTTCGCCTGGAGGCGGGCCACGCGCGCGGCCGAGACCTCGAACGCGGCGGTGTCGAAGATCTGCGACCCGATGTGCGAGTGCAGGCCCAGGAGGTTCAGGTGCTCGGCGGCGATGACGCGGCGCGCCGCATCGTAGGCGACGCCGTCGGCGAGGGAGAAACCGAACTTCTGGTCCTCGTGTGCGGTCGCGATGAACTCGTGCGTGTGCGCCTCGACGCCCACGTTCACGCGGATCATCACGTTCGGGCGCTTCCCGAGCTCCTTCCCGATCGCTTCGAGCCGCTCGATCTCCTGGAACGAGTCGGCCACGATCCGGCCGACCCCGATCTCCACGGCCTGGTGCAGCTCGGCGAGCGACTTGTTGTTCCCGTGCAGCCCCAGCCGGGCCGGGTCGAGCCCGGCCGCGAGGGCCACCGCGAGCTCGCCCGCGGTGCACACGTCCACGAACAGGCCCTCTTCGGCGGCGGCGCGGAGCACTGCCTTGGAGCAGAACGCCTTCGACGCGTAAAACACGTCGGCGTCGGCGAACGCCTCGGTCCAGGCCCGGCAGCGGGCCCGGAAGTCGTCCTCGTCGAACACGTACGCGGGCGTGCCGAACTCGGCCGCCAGCTTCTCGGCGGACACGCCGCCGACGTGGAGGACGCCGTCCTCCGCGCGCTCGACGTTCTTCGCCCACAACTGCGGGAGGATCGTGTTCACGTCCGCGGGCACGCCGAGCCACGACGGGCGCAGCGAGTCGAAGTCGCCGTGCAGTGCACCGGCTTCGTGCGTGCGCATTACATCCGCTCCGGGGCCGAGACGCCGAGCAGCGCCAGCGCGTTGGCGAGGACGGTGCGGGTGGCGTCGACGACCCAGAGCCGCGCGCGGTTGAGGTCCGTGGGCTCCTCGTCGCCGATCGGCAGGACCCGGCAGTCGTGCTGGAACCGGTGGTAGGCCCCGGCCAGCTCCTCCGCGTACCGGGCGATCCGGTGCGGCTCGCGCAGCTCCGCGGCGGTGGCGACCACCGACGGGAACTCGGCGAGGGCCTTGAGCAGGTCCGACTCGCGCTCGTGGGTGAGGACCGACGCGTCGTAGGTGTCGCCCTTGGCGACGCCGCGGTCGGCGGCGTTGCGGAGGACCCCGGCGATCCGGGCGTGCGCGTACTGCACGTAGTAGACCGGGTTGTCGCTGGAGTGCTTGGTCCACAGGTCGATGTCGAGGTCGATCGAGGAGTCCGCGGAGTAGCGCGCCAGCGCGTACCGGGCGGCGTCCACGCCGATCGCGGAGACGATGTCGTCGAGGCCGAGGACCGTGCCCGCCCGCTTGGACATCCGCAGGGGCTTGCCGTCGCGCAGGAGGTTCACCAGCTGGCCGATGAGGATCTCCATGGTGCCCGGCTCGTCGCCGAAGGCGCGGCTCATGGCCTGCATGCGGCCGATGTAGCCGTGGTGGTCGGCGCCGAGCATGAACACGAGCTTGCCGAAGCCGCGCTCGCGCTTGTCGAGGTAGTAGGCGCAGTCGGCGGCGAAGTAGGTCCACTCGCCGTTGGACTTCTTCAGCGGCCGGTCCTTGTCGTCGCCGAAGGTGGTGGTGCGCAGCCAGATGGCGCCTTCGGACTCGAAGATGTGGCCCTGCTTGTCGAGCCGTTCCACGGCGGCGTCGAGTTCGCCCTTGTCGTGGAGGTCCTTCTCGTTGAAGAACACGTCGAAGTGTGTGCCGAACGCTTCGAGGTCGCTCTTGATCTCGGCGAACATGAGCTCGACCCCGACCTGCCGGAAGACTTCCTGCGGGTCGTCGGCGTCGAGCGCGTCGGGGCGCCGCTTGAGCACCTCGGCCGCGATGTCGGCGATGTAGGCGCCGCCGTAGCCGTTCTCGGGGGTCGGCTCGCCCTTGGCGCTGGCGAGGAGCGACTTGGAGAAGTTGTCGATCTGGGAGCCGGCGTCGTTGAAGTAGTACTCGGAGGTGACCTGCGCGCCGGAGGCCCGCATGACGCGGGCGAGGGCGTCGCCGACGGCGGCCCAGCGGACGGCGCCGATGTGCACGGGGCCGGTGGGGTTCGCGGACACGAACTCCAGGTTGACGTTCTGCCCGGACATGGAGTCGTTGGCGCCGTAGGAGGCGCCGGCGGCGACGATCTGCCCGGCGATCTCGCCCGCGGCGGCCGCGTCGACCGTGATGTTGAGGAAGCCGGGTCCGGCGATGTCGACCTTGGCGACGCCGTCGGTGCTGGCCAGGTTCTCGGCGATCTTCTCGGCGAGGGCGCGCGGGTTGGTCCCGGCCTTCTTCGCGGTCTGGAGGGCGATGTTGGAGGCGTAGTCGCCGTGCTTGGGGTCCCTGGGTCGCTCCACCGCCGTCACGGCGGGCAGTACGGCGGTGTCGAGGCCGAGGGCCTCGAAGGCAGCGCGCGTAGCGGACAGCACTTTCTCTGCGAGCGTCTCAGGAGTCACCCGGTAATCGTAGACTCCCGGCTCCGGCGCCTGCGAGTGATAAAGGCGCGTGTGGCCTGCACCGGTAGGTTGTGGAGTGGCAACTCCGACGGAAGGCTCCCGAACATGCGCACGCTTCGCACCCGCTGGACCGCGATCACCCCCCTCCTCGCATTGGCGGCCCTCGCGGCCTGCACTCCGGCCGAGGACTCGGGGGACGACGGCGGGGCCGCGGCCGACCAGTCCTCGCAGGAGGCGGCGCAGGACGTCGCGATCGAGGGCGTGGAGTCGTTCTACGGGGAGTACGGCGACTACGTGACGGTGATGGCGGCGATCCAGGACGGCGAGGTCACCGCCGAGGACCTGGAGTACCCGTTCGTGGCGCAGCAGGACCACGTGGACGTGGCGACGGACTGGGACGGCCAGCCGCCGGTGTACGACCTGGTGCCCCCGGCGGGCGGGAACCACTTGAGCGTGTGGCAGACGTGCACGGGGTCGGTGTACGACGCGCCGCTGATCGACGGGCACGCGGTCCACTCGATGGAGCACGGGGCGGTGTGGCTGACGTACGACCCGGAGCTGGTGGCGCCGGAGGCGGTGGACGCGCTGGCGCTGCTGATCCAGAGCCGCGACTACTCGCTGATGAGCCCGTACCCGGGGCAGGGGCCCGCGGTGTCGCTCCAGTCGTGGGGGAACCGGTACCAGACGGACGACCCGGCCGATCCGGTGATCGAGGCGTACTTGGACGAGTTCGTCCTCAACGAGCGGTTCAACCCGGAGTCGATGGCGACCTGCGCGGGGGGCGTGAACACGACGGTCGAGTCGTAGCGGGGCGGGAACGGGCCGCGCTCTAAAGAACGGTCGCGGCCCGACCAGGTAAGGTGGCGTACGCGAGTGGTGTTCATGCCGGGCCCTCCCCCGGTGCCGCTGGCTCAACCTGTCGTCGACGATAGAGGCACGCCCCGCGATATGGCTACCAAGAAGCAATCCGCCACCAAGAGCGCCGGCAAGGGCAGCACTGGCAAAGGCAAAGGCACCGACAAGGACGCCGAGGAGACTCCGGTGAAGGAGTCGGCCGAGGCCAAGGGCTCGTCCAAGGCCAAGGCCGCGGGCAAGACCCCGGCCAAGGGCGCCGGGAAGACCCCCGCCAAGAGCTCCGGCAAGAGCGCCTTCGACAACTCCTCGGCGAAGAAGGACGCGAAGTCCGGGCCCGGCCGCAAGGGCCGCGCGGTCCAGGTGAAGCAGCCGAAGCCGTGGGGAATGATCTTCACGTTCGGCGGCGTCGGCGTCGTCGCGCTCGGCCTGATCGGGGCCGCCGTGTTCGTCGTCTGGGACCGGAGCCAGCCCCCGGAAGGCGTCACCGACTACTACGGCGACTTCGCCAACTACTCCGAGGTCTCCTCGGCCCTCCAGGACGGCGACGTCACCGAGGACGACCTGGAGCACCCGTGGGTGGTCCAGCAGACCCACGTCGACGGCGACGAGGACACCTCGAACGACGCCCTCGAATACGAGACCACCCCGCCCTCGGGCGGCAACCACCTCGGCGCGTGGCAGACCTGCACCGGCTCGGTGTACGCGGCCGCGATCGTCGACGGCAACGCGGTCCACTCCCTGGAGCACGGCGCCGTGTGGCTCACCTACGACCCGGCCCTGGTCGACGGCGACGGCATCGCGCAGCTCGCCGAGAAGATCAACGGCCGCGACTACACCCTCATGAGCCCCTACCCGGAGCTCGGCACCGAGGTCTCGATCCAGGCGTGGGGCGTCCAGTACCAGACGAACGACATCAACGACCCGAAGATCGACGAGTTCCTGGACTACTACATCCAGAACGCCGACAACACCGCCGAGGCGAACGCGAACTGCTCCGGCGGCGTCTCCACCACGGTCGAGGACGCCCAGACGGCCGGGTGACCGCGGCGAACCTTTCGGGCCGACGCTCGTTAGGCATCACGAGGGTGCGGGCGCTCCGCGAGGGCGCCCGCCGAAGGAGGACCAATGAGCGGCTTGTGGCGCAGGCCCGCACTACTGATCGCGATCACCGCCGTGCTCATGCTCGCCGCGGGCGGGGCGGTCGGCTACGTGGTCGGCACGTCCTCGCCCGGCAACGACTCCGTCGAGGCCGGGTTCGCGCGCGACATGATCACGCACCACCAGCAGGCCGTCGACATGGCGATGTACGAGTGGCAGAACGGCTCGGACGAGACGATGAAGATCGTCGCGTACGACATCGCCACGTCGCAGAGCGCCGAGATGGGCATGTACCGCACCTGGCTGCGCCAGTGGGGCGTGCAGCTCTCCAGCGGCGAGCCGATGGCGTGGGCCGGCGAGGAGCACGCCCACGACTCCGAGGAGGCGGGCGGGCTCATGCCCGGCATGGCGACCGACGAGGAGCTCGCGGAGTTCAAGACCACCACGGGGACCGACGCGGACGTCATGTTCGCGAACCTGATGATCGACCACCACATCGGCGGCGTCGACATGGCGAAGGCCGCGCTGGACCTCACGGACGACGAGCTGGTCGCGGACGCGGCGCAGCGCACGATCACGGTGCAGCAGGCCGAGATCGAGAACCTCGAAGGCCACCGCGACCGGATCCTCTCGACCGTCGAGAACTAGGGAGTCCGCCGTGAGCGACAACTGGGGACCGCGATACGGCGACCCGGCGCACCCGACCACCGGGGAGCTGCCCCGGGTCGGGGACGGCCGCGGCACCGACGAGCTCAAGACCGTCCAGGTCGACACCGTCTCCGGCCAGCTCCCCCACACGCGCGAGCCGTCCCGGCCGCGCTACTCCTGGGAGCGCCCCGACGACCACGGCCGCTTCGAGCCCTCCGCGCCCCGCGAGGAGCCGAGCGCGGGCGGCTGGTCCGTCCCGCGGGCCGGACGCGAGGGCTCGCAGCCGGAGATGCAGTCCTCCAACCGGTTCCGGTACTCGTGGGAGACCTCGCAGCCGCGCATGGAGCCCTCGCGGCCCCGCGCCGACGACACGACGCAGTTCGCGCGGGTCGGCGACGGCCTGCGGGGCGCCGTCGGGCCCGTCACGGTCCAGGTCGACCACGTGCGCATCGACGGCGGCCTCCGCTCCGACGACACGCAGCTGCTCCCCACGTCGGCCTTCATGCGGCCCAAGGCCGTCGAGATCCCCGACGCGGTCGAGTCCCCGCAGCCCGAGCCGGGCACCGGCTCGATGCCCGCGATGCGCCACCAGATCGGCCCCGACTGGACCCAGACGCCCCTGCGGCTCCTGGCCGCGGCCGTCGTCGCCACCGCCGTCCTCGGCGCCTCCGCCGCGAGCCTCATCACGATCGGCAACTGGATCAACCCCTGACGGCCTGAAAATGTCGCACCCTTGCGGGAACATGGACATATGGCTACCTGGGACGACGTGGTCGAGATCGCGATGCGCTACCCCGAGGTCGAAGAGACCACCAGCTGGCAGACGCCCTCATTGAAGGTGAAGGGCCGCTTCTTCGCACGACTCCGCACCGAGGCCGAAGGCGGCCTCGCCATCGTCTGCGACCCGAGCGAGAAGGCCGCCCTCCTCGCCTCCGGGGACCCCGCCTTCTACACCACCAGGCACTACGACGGGTCGGCGATGATCCTCGTCGACCTCGACCGCATCGACGAGCCCCGGCTCACCGAGCTGATCGAGGACGCCTGGTACGCCAAGGCGCCCGTCAGGGTCAAGAAGGCGTGGGAGGAGACCTGAAAAAAGGGCCCGGACCGAAACGGTCCGGGCCCTCTCTCGTTGCGGTGCCTAGACGATGATGCCCGCGCCGACGGTGCGGTTGTCGGACTCGTCGATGATGATGAAGCCGCCGGTGGAGCGGTTGCGGCGGTAGTCGTCGCACAGGAGCGGCTTCGTGGTGCGGAGCGTGACGCGGCCGATCTCGTTGAGCTTCAGCTCGTTCGCCGACTCGTCGCGGTGGAGCGTGTTGACGTCGAGCTGGTACTGCACGTCCTTGACGACGGCGCGCGCGTCCGAAGTGGTGTGCTTGATCGCGTACTTGCCGCGCAGGCGCAGCGGCCGGGCCTCGTCCATCCAGCAGACCATCGCCTCGATGTCCTGGGACACGCGCGGCTGGTTGCCGGGGCGGCAGAGCATGTCGCCGCGGGAGACGTCGAGCTCGTCCTCCAGGCGGACCGTGACCGACAGCGGCGGGAACGCCTCGTCGAGGGGGCCGTCGGCGGTCTCGATCGACGCGATGCGGGACGTGAAGCCGCTGGGCAGCACCATGACCTCGTCGCCGGGCTTCATGACGCCGGAGGCGATCTGGCCCGCGTAGCCGCGGTAGTCGTGGTTGTCGCTGGAGTGCGGCCGGATCACGTGCTGGACCGGGAAGCGCACGTCCACGAGGTTGCGGTCCGAGGCGATGTGGACCTTCTCCAGGTGGTGGAGGAGGCTCGGGCCCTGGAACCACGGCATGTTCTCGGACCGGTGGACCACGTTGTCGCCCTTGAGGGCCGAGATCGGAACCACCGTCAGGTCCGGGACTTCGAGCTTCGTCGCGAACGCCTTGAACTCGTTCTCGATGCGCTTGAACACGGCCTCGTCGTAGTCCACGAGGTCCATCTTGTTGACGCACAGGACCATGTGCGGGACGCGCAGCAGCGAGCACAGGAACGCGTGCCGCCGCGACTGCTCCACCAGGCCCTTGCGGGCGTCCACGAGGATCAGCGCCAGGTCGGCGGTCGAGGCGCCGGTGACCATGTTCCGCGTGTACTGGATGTGCCCGGGGGTGTCAGCGATGATGAACTTCCGCTCGGGCGTGGAGAAGTAGCGGTACGCGACGTCGATCGTGATGCCCTGCTCGCGCTCCGAGCGGAGCCCGTCGGTGAGCAGCGCCAGGTCGGTGTACTCGTCGCCGCGGCCCGCGGAGACCGCCTCCACGGCGTCCCACTGGTCGTCGAAGAGCGACTTGGAGTCGAACAGGAGGCGCCCGATGAGCGTCGACTTCCCGTCGTCGACCGAGCCGGCCGTGGCGAACCGCAGCAGCTCGTGCGTGTCCTCGCGCGAGGTCAGCGTGTCGGTCATCTAGAAGTACCCTTCCCGCTTGCGGTCTTCCATGGCCGCTTCAGAGGTCTTGTCGTCGCCGCGGGTCGCGCCGCGCTCGGTGACGCGGGTGGTCTCGACCTCGGCGATGATCTCCTCGATCGTCGTCGCCTCGGAGCGGACTCCGGCCGTCAGGTTCGCGTCGCCCACGGTGCGGTACCTGACGGTCTCCTTGAAGACCGCCTCGCCCTCGCGCGGCTTGATGAACTCGTTGACGGCGTAGAGCATCCCGCCGCGGTCGACCACTTCCCGCTCGGACGCGAAGTACACCTCGGGCAGCGGGATCGACTCGGAGCCGATGTAGCGCCACACGTCCAGCTCGGTCCAGTTCGACAGCGGGAACACCCGGATCTGCTCGCCCGGGTGGACGCGCCCGTTGTACAGGCTCCACAGCTCGGGCCGCTGGTTCTTGGGGTCCCACTGGCCGAAGTCGTCGCGGAAGGAGAACACGCGCTCCTTGGCGCGGGCCTTCTCCTCGTCGCGGCGGGCCCCGCCGAACAGGGCGTCGAACTGGTACTTCTCGGCGGCCTCCAGGAGCACGGGCGTCTGGATGCGGTTGCGGGTGCCGTCCGGCGGCTCGGTGACCATGCCGCGGTCGATGGCGTCCTGCACGGACGCGACGATGAGCTGCACGCCGGTCTCGGCGACCCGGCGGTCGCGGTAGTCGATGACCTCCGCGAAGTTCTGGCCCGTGTCCACGTGCATGACCGGGAACGGGACCGGCGCGGGCGCGAACGCCTTCTGCGCCAGGTGCAGCATGACGATCGAGTCCTTGCCGCCCGAGAACAGCAGCACGGGGCGCTGACAGGTGGCCGCGACCTCACGGAAGATGAAGATCGCCTCGGCCTCCAGCGCGGCGGTATGGCTGATTCGATAGTCGCTCACCGGCGCAGTGCTCCTCTCAGCTCGACCCCGGACGGGGTGTCGGTCGTCGTTGCGGCCCTTGCGGACCAGGTGCGGTCAGTGCCCGTTGACGGCGCGGAGCAGCGGCTCCGCCAGGTCGGGGCGACAGACCAGCAGATCGGGAAGGTAGGGGTCGGACGCGTTGTACCGCAGCGGAGCGCCGTCGATCCGCGAGGCGTGCCAGCCGGAGGCCAGGGCCACCGCGACGGGCGCGGCGGAGTCCCACTCGAACTGCCCGCCGGCGTGGACATAGGCGTCAACTGTACCGGCGACCACGGCCATGGCCTTGGCTCCGGCCGAGCCCATCGGCACCAGTTCCGCCCCGAGCGCGGCCTCCGCGGCGAGCGCCTCGGCGGGCGGGCGGGTCCGGGAGACGGCGATGCGCGGCTTGGCGGGCGCCTCGGCGGGCACCGCGTAGACCGCGTCGGTGCGCAAGGTCACGCCCTGCGCGGGCAGGGCGACGGCGGCGGCGGTGAGGCCGAGGCCGCGCTGCCAGAGGGCGACGTGGACGGCCCAGTCGTCGCGGCCCTCCTCGGAGTACTCGCGGGTGCCGTCGAGCGGGTCGATGATCCAGACGCGGTCGGCGGCGAGGCGCTCGGTGCCGACGCGGCCCGCCTCGCCCTTGCCCTCCTCGGAGAGCACGGCGTCGCCGGGGCGGTCCTCGGAGAGGCGGCCCAGCAGGAAGTCGTTGGCGCGCAGGTCGCCCGCGGCCTTGAGCGCACGCGGGTCGCCGAAGCCGAGCTCGGCCCTGATCCGCAGCAGCAGCTCCCCCGCACCGGTCGCGAGCGACGCGGCCAAGGCGGTGTCGGCGGGCGCCGCGGCCTCGGGCGTGGCGGTGGGGGCTCCGGTCTCGGACGCGGGGCCTGGGGCGTCGTGCATGCCGGTCAGTCTACGCTGCGGCCCTTCCGCGTCCAAATGCTGAGCGGGGACGTCCCGGTGAATGGGAGGGGTTCGCGGGTCCATACGGTCTCCTCGGCACCCGGGGCCCTGTCGGACCCCGGTGTCATCGTTGAAGCCGGGGGCGCCGCCGCAGCGACACACCCGACCTCGGGGGGCATGGTGCTAGTACGCGCCCTGCGGGCGCAGGATCGCCGTGACGGTGCGCAGCAGGATCACGAAGTCGAGCGAGAGCGTCCAGTGCTCGACGTACCGCAGGTCCAGGCGCACGGCCTCCTCCCACGGCAGGTCCGAGCGGCCCGAGACCTGCCACAGGCCGGTCATGCCGGGCTTCACGGCGAGGCGGCGGCGCATGTCGGACTCGTACGCGGCGACCTCCACGGCCAGCGGCGGGCGCGGCCCGACCAGGCTCATGTCGCCGCGCAGCACGTTCACCAGCTGCGGGAACTCGTCGATCGAGAAGCGGCGCAGGTACTTCCCGATCGGGGTGATCCGCGGGTCGTCCTTCATCTTGAACAGCACGCCGTCGGACTCGTTGAGGTGCGCGATCTCCGCGAGGCGCCGCTCCGCGTCCGTGTACATGGTGCGGAACTTCCAGATCGTGAACGGCTGCCCGTCCTTGCCGATGCGCTCCTGCTTGAACAGGGCCGGGCCCGGGGAGGTGCAGCGGATGAGGAACGCGGCGCCGAGCAGCAGCGGCGACAGCATGAGCAGCATGAACGCGGCACCGAGGCGGTCCACGGCGTCCTTGGCGACGCGGCGCACGCCGGTGAGGCGCGCGTGGTCGAGGTGGAGCATCGGGAGGCCGTCGACGGGGCGCACGGTGGTGCGGTCGCCCGCGACGTCGACGAGCGCGGACGCGACGATGAGGTCGACCTCGCTGCGCTCCAGCTTCCACGCGAGGCGCCGCAGCGCCTGCCCGTCGATCTCGGGACACGACAGCACGATCACGGTGTCGGCGCGCTCGGCCGCGACGGCCTCGGCGATCCGGTCGAAGCTGCCGCGCACGCGGGTGTTGAACTCCAGCAGGGCGCCCCGGGGCCGCTCGGTCGGCAGACAGGCCGCGACGACGTTGAGCCCGTGGTAGTGCTCGCGGCGCAGCTGCACGATGAGCGCGGCCACGGAGGACTCGTGTCCGACCAGGACGACCCGCTTCATGCACCTGCCGGAGCGGCGCATCCGGTGCAGCCACTTGCGCCACGCGAAGCGCGCGGTGATGGAGAACGCTGCGGCCGTGGGGATCGCGATGAGCACGAACACCCGCGAGGTCGGGACTTCGAGTCCATAGGAGACGATCGCGACGACGGCGGTGAGGCCCACGGCGGCGTGCACGACGCGCTGGTACTCCTCGGTGCCCACGAACAGGTACCGCTTCTCGAAGGCCCGCGAGAGCCCGAGCGCGAAGAGCCACACGGCAGGCAGGGCGATGAGCGCGAGCGCGTACACGCGGGTGTGCCCGTCGAGGTGCCCGAACCTGGCGCCGAACGCCAGGCCCGCGCCGAGGATGCCCGCGGTGACGTCCGAGGCGATGATCCCGGCGAAGTACTTGCGCTGCCACGCGGGTGGGCCGCTGTAGGGCCTGGTCCCCTGAGGACTGATGGAGTAGACGCGCCCGCGCGCCTGCACGCCATGGGTGCTCTCGGAGCTCTCAAGTGCCTCGGTAACCGTCACAAGGGATCTAACGACCGAGTGGACGAAGAGTGACGGAATTGTCACGCTAAGGAGTACATGAGACCGGTCCACACGCGAGGAGCGTCAGGGGAGTCCACCTGAAAGTGGAAGCGGTGCAGGGAGAACCTAAGAGGGCGCGTTGATGACGTTCTGCGCCATCACGAAGCCCTTCTCGATGATCGCCTCGACCGCGTCGGCGGCCAGTTCGATGCCGAGGTCCACTTCGGGGCGTTCGGCTTTGGCGAAGTCCTTGAGGACGAAGTCGGCGGCGTCCTGGCGGCCGGGCGGGCGGCCGACGCCGAACCGTACCCTGGCGTAGTCCTTGGTGCCGAGGGACTTCGAGAGCGAGCGCAGGCCGTTGTGGCCGCCCTCGCCGCCGCCGCGCTTGATGCGGATCTCCCCGAACGGGATGTCGAGCTCGTCGTGGACGGCGATCACCGACTCGGCGGGGACCCCGTAGTACTGCGCGAGCGGGGCGACCGAGTCGCCCGAGAGGTTCATGAAGGTCAGGGGCTTCACGAGGATGACGCGAGGCCCGCCTACCCCCAGGCGGGCCTCGCAGACTTCGGCGCGGACCTTGCGGACCACGGCGAACTTGCCGCCGACGCGTCGGGCGAGGGCGTCGGCGACCATGAAACCGACATTGTGACGGTTCGCGGCGTACTTCGGCCCGGGGTTGCCCAGGCCCGCCACGAGCGTCGGGGTGTCGGTCATGAGTCGAATCTACTCCGCGGCGGCGGGGGCCTCGGCGGCCTCGTCGCCTTCGGAGTCGGCGGCGGCCTCGGAGCGGGGCTCGCTCACCGTGGCGACGGACTGCTCGCCGTCGTTGAGGATGACGACGCCCTTGGGGACGGCGATCTCGGCGACGGTGCGCTGCGCACCGATGGCCAGGCCCTCCAGGTCCACCTCGATGGAGTCGGGGATGGCGGTGGCCTCGGCCTCGATGTTGAGGCTGGTGAGCTCGTGCACGACCAGGCCGCCCTTCTCCACCTCGCCGGTGAAGGAGATCGGCACGTCGGTGGTGATGGTCTCGCCGCGGCGGACGATCAGGAGGTCGGCGTGGACGATCTCGTCGCGGAGCGGGTCGCGCTGGATGTCCTTGGGGATCACCAGTTCGCGGGTGCCGTCGGTGACCTCGACCTGGATGAGCTGGTTCAGGCCGCCCTTGCGGAGGACGGCGGCGAATTCGAGTCCGGGAAGGGAAATGTGGCGCGGCTTCTCGCCGTGGCCGTAGACCACCGCGGGAACCTTTCCAGCCCTGCGCGTACGGCGGGCACCGCCCTTCCCGAAGTCAGTGCGAGGCTCTGCGCTGATACGAACTTCGGACACGGAAATACTCCCCTGTGTTTTAGCAACGATTCATGCGGCGCTCGACGCTCACGTCGGCATTCAGAAGGGCACAGCAGCCCTGAAAAGACCTACGCCTTTGCGTCGATTACGGCGCCCTCTGGAGGACACCCTCGCCGTCGGCAACCCCACCAGAGTACTACGCGCATCCGGTGGGGCTTGCCACGGGCGTCGATATGTGATTTAGGAGAGGCCGCCGAACAGGGTCGTGACGGAGCCGTCGTTGAAGACCTCCCAGATGGCCTTCGCGACGAGCGGGGCGATGGACAGGGTGGTGATCTTCTCCAGGTCCTGCGCCTCCTTGGGGAGGGGCAGCGTGTTCGTCACGATGACCTCGGAGACGGGGGCCTTGGCGAGGCGCTCGACGGCGGGGCCGGACATGATCGCGTGCGTCGACGCGATGACGATGTCCTCGACGCCGGACTTGGCGAGCATCTCGGCCGCGGAGCAGATGGTGCCCGCGGTGTCGATCATGTCGTCGATGAGCAGGCAGGTGCGGCCCTCGACGTCGCCGACGACCTTGTGCGCCACCACCTGGTTGGGCTTGAGCGGGTCGCGGGTCTTGTGCACGAACGCGATCGGGCAGCCGCCGAGCCGGTCGGACCAGCGCTCGGCGAGGCGCACGCGCCCGGTGTCGGGCGAGACGATCGCCATCGGGCGGTCGCCGTACTTCTCCTCGACGTAGCGGGCGAGCGTGCCCATGGCGAAGAGGTGGTCGACGGGGCCGTCGAAGAAGCCCTGGATCTGCGCGGTGTGCAGGTCCACGGTGAGGATGCGGTCGGCGCCGGCGGTCTTGAACAGGTCGGCGACCAGGCGCGCGGAGATGGGCTCGCGGCCGCGGTGCTTCTTGTCCTGGCGCGCGTACGGGTAGAACGGGAGGACGATCGTGATGCGCTTGGCGGAGCCGCGCTTGAGCGCGTCGATCATGATGAGGGTCTCCATGACCCACTCGTTGATCGGCGCGGGCATGGACTGCACGACGAAGGCGTCGCAGCCGCGCACGGACTCCTGGTAGCGCACGAACAGCTCGCCGTTGGCGAACGAGTACGCGCTCATCGGGGTCGGCGCGACCCCCAGGTGCTTGCCGATCTCCTCGGCCAGCTCCGGGTACGCGCGCCCGGAGAACAGCATGAGCATCTTGGAGTTGACAGCGGACATGCTCGCCATGACGTGGGCTCCCCCATAGGTCGTCTCACCAGAACCTCGACGGTTCCAGTGTCCCCGACCCTGCCCGGAAGCGCGAGGGGACCGGCGCGTTTAGTGTCGCGTCACGCTTCGGACACTCCCGCCTCACCTTTCGCTCGCCTTGCTGCTTTGTCGGAGACGGTGCCGGGGCGCTTCTTGGCGACCCAGTCCTCCAGCGCGGCCTGGCGGGCGCGGGCGACGGCGAGGTCGCCGGGCTCGACGTCCTTGACGATCGTGGACCCGGCGCCGATGTACGCGCCGTCGCCGACCGACACCGGGGCGACCAGCACGGAGTCGCAGCCGACGAATACGCCCTCGCCGATCTCGGTGTGGTGCTTCTTGACCCCGTCGTAGTTGGCGACGATGACGCCGCAGCCGATGTTCGCGTCGGCGCCGACCGTCACATCCCCGAGGTAGGCGAGGTGCGCGGCCTTGGCGCCCGCCCCCATCTCCAGGTTCTTCGTCTCGACGAACGCGCCGATCTTCGACCGCTCGGCGAGCTTCGAGGCCGGGCGCAGGTGGGCGTAGGGGCCGACGTGGGCGCCCTCGCCGATGTGGGCCTGCGTGGCGTGCGAGCGCACGACCTCGGCGTCCGCGCCGACGATGGTGTCGGTGAGCGTCGTGTCGGGGCCGATCTCGGCGCCGGAGTCGACGGCGGTGGCGCCCTTGAGCTGCACGCCCGGGTGGATGAGCACGTCGGGGGCGACCTTGACGGTGGCGTCGATCCAGGTGGTGGCCGGGTCGTCCATGGTGACGCCGGACTTCATCAGCTCGGTGTTGATGCGGCCCTGGAGGATCCGGCGCAGTTCGGCGAGCTGCGCGCGGTCGTTGCAGCCGAGGGTCTCGGTGGGGTCGTCGACGACGACGGCGCCGACGGTGTGCCCGGCCTCGCGCGCGAGCTCGATGATGTCGGTGAGGTAGTACTCGCCCTGGTCGTTCGCGGTGGAGAGGCGGTCGAGCTGCTCGCGCAGCACGTCGGCGTCGCACGCGAACGTGCCGGAGTTGATCTCGCGGATGGCGAGCTCGGCGTGGTCGGCGTCGCGGTGCTCGACGTTGCGGAGCACGTTGCCCTCGTTGTCGCGCACGATGCGGCCGAGGCCGGTGGGGTCGTCGACGACGGCGGTGAGGACCGTGACGGCGTTGCCCTTCTTCTCGTGCACCTCGACGAGCTCGGCGATGGACGCGGCGCGCAGCAGGGGCGCGTCGCCGAAGGCGACCAGGACGGTGCCCTTGAGGTCGGGGTTGGCGTCCATGGCGATGCGCACGGCGTGGCCGGTGCCCAGCTGCTTGTCCTGGAAGACCGTGTCGGCCTCGGGGGCGACCTCGGCGAGGTGGGCGCGGACCTGGTCCGCGGCGGCCCCGACGACCACGATCCGGCGCTCGGGGCGGATCGCCCGCACGCTGCGGAGGACGTGGCCCACCAGGGTGCGGCCGAGCACCTCGTGGAGGACCTTCGGTTTGGTGGACTTCATGCGGGTGCCCAGGCCGGCGGCCAGGATGATCGCAGAACGCTCACTGCTCATGATGGGCCATGGTAGTCGGTGGCGCCGACGTGAACGGCCCGGGCCGCCGGACCGCTGACGCCTCGGCGAAGCTTGCGAGCCGTGCAGAGAAGCGCAGTCGCCCCATTACCGAATCGTTACGTCTGGAACACGTTCTCCACCCCGCCGCCTCTTGTGCGATGTGTGTCGCCCATCATATGTTGCAGTCAACAACAAATCTCGGAGGTACCTCTCATGCACTCCACCAGCAGCCCGCTCCGACTCCTCGCCGCGCTGGGCGCGGCGGCCCTGGCCCTGACCGCGGCCGCCTGCGGCTCCGGCGACGACGGCGCCGGGGGCGACGGCGACACCCCGCTCATCGGCGTCATCCTCCCCGACTCCGCCTCGTCCGACCGGTGGGAGACCGCTGACCGCAAGTACCTCGAAGAGGCGTTCGAGGCGGCCGGGGTCGACTACGACATCCAGAACGCCCAGGGCAGCCGCGAGGACTTCCAGACCATCGCGGACCAGATGCTCACCAACGGCGTGGACGTCCTCGTCACCGTGAACCTCGACTCCGGCACCGGCAAGACGGTCATCGAGAAGGCCAAGTCCCAGGGCGTGGCCACCATCGACTACGACCGCCTCACCGAGGACGGCGGCGCGGACTACTACGTCAGCTTCGACAACGAGCAGGTCGGCGTCCTCCAGGGCCAGGGCCTCGTCACGTGCCTCGAAGGCGCCGCGGGCCCCTCCCTCATCGCCGAGCTGAACGGCTCCCCCACCGACAACAACGCGACCCTGTTCAAGAACGGGTACGACTCGGTCCTCGACCCGCTGTACGCCGACGGGACCTTCGAGAAGGGCCCCGACGAGTGGGTCCCCGACTGGGACAACGCCCAGGGCGGCACGCTGTTCGAGCAGATGCTCACCGACACCGGCGCCGAGATCGACGGGGTGCTGGCCGCCAACGACGGCCTCGCCCACGCCGTGATCACCGTCCTCCAGCGCAACAACCTGAACGGCACCGTGCCGGTCACCGGCCAGGACGCCACCGTCCAGGGGCTCCAGAACATCCTCACCGGCGACCAGTGCATGACCGTCTACAAGCCCATCCAGCAGGAAGCGTCCAGCGCGGCCGAGCTCGCGGTGGCCCTCGCGAACGGCGAGAAGCCCGAGACCGACGCCTCGGTCGTCGACCCGGTGTCCGGGAACGACGTGCCCGCGGTGCTGCTCGAACCCATCTCGGTCACGGTCGAGAACATCCAGACCGTCGTCGACGAGGGCTTCGCCGACGCGGCGGAGCTGTGCGCCGGCGACTACGCGGCCCTGTGCACCGAGCACGGGATCGGTTAAAGGAGAAGAATACGGTGCTGCTCGAACTCACCGGCATCTCGAAGCGCTTCGGACCGGTGGAGGTCCTCTCCGACGTCGATCTCGCGATCGACGCCGGAGAGGTCTGCGCCCTGGTCGGCGACAACGGCGCAGGGAAGTCCACTCTGGTCAAATGCGTGGCCGGGATCCACAGCGTCGACGGCGGCGAGGTCCGCGTCGACGGGGAGCCCCGGACCATCTCCGGGCCGCGCGACGCCGCGGGCCTCGGGATCGAGGTCGTCTACCAGGACCTCGCCCTGTGCGACAACCTCGACGTCGTCGAGAACCTCTTCCTCGGGCGCGAGAAGCTCCGGGGCATCGTCCTCGACGACGACGCGATGGAGCAGCTCGCCGCCGAGACCCTCTCCTCGCTCGCGGTGCGCACCATCCGCAACCTCCGCCAGCCCGTCGCGAGCCTCTCGGGCGGGCAGCGCCAGACCGTCGCCATCGCCAAGGCGGTCCTGTGGAACTCGCGGCTGGTCATCCTCGACGAGCCGACCGCCGCGCTCGGCGTGGCCCAGACCCGCCAGGTCCTCGAACTCATCCGGCGCCTCGCCGACCAGGGCCTGGCCGTCCTCTACATCTCCCACAACCTCAACGACGTGTTCGCCGTGGCCGACCGGATCGCCGCGCTCTACCTGGGGCGCATGGCCGCCGTGCTCGACGCGGCCGACACCACGCAGTCGCAGGTCGTCGAGTTGATCACCAGCGGCCGCTCCGGCCAGCTGGGCCTGACCGACCAGAACGGAGCCCGGCCGTGACCACCCCTGTGCTTCCGAACGACGCCGACACCCCGCAGGCGGCCCCGCCCGCCCCCGGCGCGGTGCAGGCCGTCGTCGACCACGCGAAGGACTACTGGGCGAACGTCCGGTCCGGCGAGGTCGGGGCGCTCCCGGCGGTCGCCGGGATCATCGCGCTGTGCGTGTTCTTCGGGCTGTCGAAGCCCGTGTTCCTGTCCGTGGGGAACCTCGCGAACCTGTTCGGGCAGGGCGCGGCCGTCGCGTGCATCGCGATGGGCCTGGTGTTCGTGCTCATCCTCGGCGAGATCGACCTGTCCGCGGGCTTCGCGTCGGGCGTGTGCGCCTCCGTGATGGCCGTGATCCTCACCGACTGGGGGATGCCCTGGCCGCTGGCGATCGGCGCGGCGCTCGCCACCGGCGTCGTCATCGGGCTGGTGCTCGGGACGCTCGTGGTGAAGCTCGGCATCCCTTCCTTCGTGGTCACCTTGGCGGCGTTCCTGGCGTTCCAGGGGATCGTGCTGATGATCCTCGACGAGGGCAGCAACATCTCCATCAACGACGAGACCGTCAAGACCATCGCGGGCGGCAACCTGGAGCGGTGGCAGGGCTGGGCGCTCCTGGCCGTCACCGCGGCCGCCTACGGCGCCATACAGATACAGCGGTGGCGGCGGCGCATCGCGCGGTCGCTCGTGCACGAGCCGCTCGCGGTCGTGCTCGCGCGGATCGGGGCGCTCACGGCGCTCCTGGCCGCGGGCGTGTTCCTGCTCAACCTGGAGCGCTCGGCGAACCCGCAGATCATCTCCCTCACCGGCGTGCCCGTCGTCGTGGTGATCCTCGGCGGCCTGTTCGCGGTGTGGACGTTCATCCTGCACCGCACCAGGTTCGGGCGCCACCTCTACGCGGTCGGCGGGAACCCGGAGGCGGCCGTGCGCGCCGGGGTCAACGTGGACCGCGTGCGGATCGCCGCGTTCGTCATCTGCTCGGGCATGGCCGCGGTCGGCGGCGTCGTCGCCGCATCCCGTGCGGCCTCGGTGGATCCCAACACCGGAGGGTCCAATGTGCTGCTGCTTTCGGTCGGGGCGGCGGTGATCGGCGGTGCTAGCCTCTTCGGAGGCAAGGGCACGGTGCGGGCTGCCCTCCTGGGAGGAGCGGTGGTGGCGATCATCAACAACGGCATGGGGCTCATGGGCCTCAGCGCCGGGGTGCGGTTCGGCGTCACCGGTGCGGTCCTGCTCCTCGCGGCGGGCGTCGACGCCATGTCGCGGGGCCGGGGCAAGCTCTTCGGCAGGCACTGACCGGTGGCCCGGACCGGGACCGAGGAGCTGCGGCGACGCAACCGCGCAGCGCTCGTCGAGCAGCTCCACCGGCACGGTCCCCAGACCCGCGCCGAACTCACCGAGGCCCTCGGGCTCAACCGGTCGACGATCGGCGCGCTCGCGGCGGACCTCGCCGAGTCGGGGCACCTCCACGAGACGACGGGGCGGTCGACCGGCTCGGCCGGCCGGCCCTCCACCCTCGTGGAGTGCGTCCCCAAGGCCGCCACCGTGACCGCCGTCGAGATCCGCGCCGACCGGGTGCGGTTCGCGCTCGTCGGCCTCGGCGGCGAAGTCCTCGAACGCGCCGAGACCGAACTCGACGGCACCGACCCCGTGGAGGCCGTCGCGGTCGTCACCGGCGGGACCGCCCGCGACGCCCTCGAAGCGGTCGCGGCCGTCCCGGGCCTCGTCGACGCCGGCGTCGTCGCCCACTCCACCGAGCTCGGCTGGGCCGGGCGCGACCTGGCCGCCGACCTCGCGTCGGCGACCGGCCGCGCCTGGCAGGTCGTGGACACCGCGACCGCCGCCGCGGTCGGCGAGTGGTCCCGCGGCGACGCCCACGAGTCCGTGAAGCTCCTGTACCTGCACGGCGGCCGCGGCCTCACCGCGGGCCTGGTCGCCGACGGCCGCGCCCAGCGCGGCGGCTCGATCCAGCTGGGGCACATCGTGGTCCAGCCCGGCGGGCGCGAATGCGCGTGCGGCCTGCGCGGGTGCCTGGAGGCCGAGATGGAGGTGTTCGGGTACGCGGAGGACATCGAGCACGCCACCGCCGCCGCCGGCATGGGCGACGCCCTCGCCCGCGACGGCCTCCGCCGCTCCGGCGAGGACCTGGGCCGCGCCCTCGGCGCCGTCGTCACGGCCACCGGCCCCGACGAGATCCTTTTCGGCGGCTGGCTCCGCGAGCTCTACCTCTCCGCGGCGGCCCCCGTCCGCTCCGCCCTCGCCGAGACCACCCTCCCCCACCTCCGCTCCCGCCTCCGCCTCCGCACCCCCGTCCTCGGAGACGAAGGCGCCCTCATCGGAGCATCGGAGACAGGCTTCGCAGCGGTCATTGACGGCATGCGCTGAGGCAGGCTGGTACGTTTTTCCGTACATGTCGTGTACCATGTAAAGTCCCACTGCTGCGAGAGGAGGCGGCCCGATGACCATCACAGCCAGTGAGGCCCGGAGGGATCTGTTCCCGCTCATCAAGAAGGTCAACGACGACCACGCCCCCGTCCGCATCGCCTCGAAGGCCGGCAACGCCGTCCTGATGTCCGAAGAGGACTACGAAGCGTGGCAGGAGACGATGTTCCTGCTCCGGTCGCGCCGCAACGCCGAGCGCCTGATGAAGTCCATCGCCGAGATGGACGCCGGGGGCGGCACCGTCCGCGACCTCATCGAAGTCGAGGACGACTGAGTGAAGACGGTCTTCTCCGAGGCTGGCTGGGAGGACTACACCTTCTGGGCCGAGACCGACCGCAAGCTCGTCAAGCGGATCAACCGCCTGGTCGAGGAAATCAAGCGCGAGCCGTTCACGGGCATCGGGAAACCCGAGCCGCTGAAGGGCCCGCTGTCCGGCTGGTGGTCGCGCCGGATCGACGACGAGCACCGCCTCGTCTACCGGGTCCGGGACGACACGCTGGAGATCATCCAGGCCCGCGGCCGCTACGACGCCTGACGGCGTCCGCATTCTGGCTGGCCCGCCAGGACTCGAACCTGAAACGACTGAACCAAAATCAGTAGTGTTGCCGATTACACCACGGGCCAATGGCCGCACGGGGCGGCCGGAACAAGGATATCGCTATTGGTCGGGCCACACGTGGCCGGGCATGTACGCGATCACGTCGTGGAGGAAGTCGGCGCGCACGGGCACCTCGGCGACCCGCAGCGGGCCCTCGCTGCACGCCATGATCCACGGGCCCTCCAGGCGCCAGCCGGTGGTGAGCGCGCGGGCGTCGGCCATGAGCCACTCCATCAGGCGCGGGTGGATCACGTCGTAGGCGAAGCGGGGGTCCGGCGATCCGACCACGTACCGGTCGTTGAACGCCTGATGCTCGAACTCGACCCGTTTGCTCAGCAGCCACGCCTGGGTGCCCAGGGGCGCGACGTCGAGGACCGGGAACGATCCGCGCACGCCGACCGCGACCAGCGACACCACCCTCTCGGTCTGGCGGTCGCGGACGAAGACGTCGACGACCGTGGTGTACCGGAACGTGTAGCACAGCAGCGGCTTGCCGCGGTAGTACCCGCGCGTCACGTGCGTGAACCGCTCGCTGAGCGTGCCGCTGAACGGCGGCCACTGCGACAGGCGCAGCACCATGCGGTCCTCCCGCAGGTAGTGCAGCCCGTACACCGCGGCCCACTCCGCGTTGGGATCGCCTTTGGCACGCTGCACGGTGTCCGCCTTGAGGAGCAGGACCGCGCCGATCACCGCCCCCGCGGCCACGATCACGAACAGCGCGAAGACCACCACCAGTCCGGCCAAGGGGTCCTCCAAAAGGCGCGGGCCGCGCCGGATGGCGCGGCCCTTGCAGCTAGCTGTTCGACCAGACGTGTCTGGGCACCTGGGCGTAGATGTCGACGAGGAAGTCGGCGTAGAAGAAGACCTCGTCGAGCTTGAGGGCGCCGGAGCGGAAGGTCATGAGCCACGGGCCCTCGAAGCGCCACTGGTAGGAGCGGGCGCGCTGGTCGGCGAGCATCCACTCCATGGTGCGGGCGTGGATCACGTCGTAGGCGAAGCGGCGGTTCGGGGACTTGATGCGGAAGAAGTCGTTGAACGCCTGGTTCTCGAAGTCGATGTCCTTCGCGAACCGCTTCGTCAGGAAGTTCTCCTGGCTGATGTCCAGCAGCGGCCGGGTCGTGGGCAGGCCGATCGCGACGATCTGGTTGGTGTGGGTCTGCTGCTCCTTGCCGGAGCCCGTCGTGTACTGGTACTGGAAGAACACGATGTGGGAGCCCTTGTACATCCCCCGGAACACGTCGATGCCCTTGCGGGAGTGCCCGTTGTTGAACGGGTCCTCGCTGGAGAGGCCGACCACGGAGTTGTCGGACGGCTCGTACGTGAAGCCGTACTGGGCCGCCCAGGCCCGGTACATCGCGATCTTCTTCTGGCGGGCGCGCCAGCCGAAGTAGGCGATGGCGGCGACGATCACGCCGCAGACGACGTAGATCACCCAGTTGCTGCTGTCCACGGGGCGCATTCCTTCTTACGGTGTGCCGGGGTCGCTCGGGGCTCTCGGCGGGGCAGGGGGGATCGGGGCGGCGGGCTACCGGCCGTAGGGCTGCTGGCCGTACCCGGGCTGCTGGGGCTGCTGGGGCTGCTGCGGGTAGCCGGGCTGGCCGTAGCCCTGCTGGGGCTGGCCGTACCCGGGCGGGGGCTGCTGCCCGTAGCCCGGTTGCTGCGGCTGCTGGCCGTACCCGGGCTGCTGCATCGGCTGCTGGTAGCCGGGCTGCTGGCCGTAACCGGGCTGCTGGGGCTGGCCGTAGCCGGGGAGCTGGCCGGGCGCGGGCTGCGGCGGCATCTGCTGCTGCTGGGGCTGCTGCATGAAGCCGGGCTGGCCCATCTCGCGGAGCTTCGGGGCGGTGCGGGCCTCGGGCGTGTCCAGCTCGAAGTACTCCTCGGGCGTGAAGCCGCCCATCTTCGCGGAGATCGAGCCGGGGAAGACCTGGAGCGCGGTGTTGTACTCGCGCACGTTCGCGTTGTAGAACCGGCGCGGGGCGGCGATGCGGTTCTCGGTCTCGGCCATCTCCGTCTGGAGCTGGAGGAAGTTCTGGTTGGTCTGGAGCGCGGGGTACGCCTCCTGCATGTGGATGACGCCGCGGATCGCGTTCCCGAGCTGGCCCTCGACCTGGCCCTGCACGCCGTGCCCGGCGTTCGGGTCCTGCCGGGCCTGCATCGCGGCCGAGCGGGCCTCGGCGACCTGGCGGAGCGTGGCGTTCTCGGCGCCCGCGGCCTGCTGCACGATGTACATCAGGTTGTCGAGCAGGTCGTACCGGCGCTGGAGCTCCACGTCGATCTGCGCCCAGGACTCCTGGGTGATGTTCCGCAGGCGGACCAGCTTGTTGCGGCCGCCGATGACGGCGAACAGCACGATCAGGCCGATCAGCAGAACGAGGATCAGGATCCAGACGATTGGGTTGTCCATAGTCCGTGAGCCTAGTCCATCTGTGCCAGCGGGAGGGCACCCCCGAGGGGGCCCTCCCGCGTACAGAGACGGTGGTCAATGGTCAGGAATGGGCGTGCTCCACGACCGCGGCGAGCTCGGCGGCGACCGACTGCGCGACGGGCTCCTCCGACGCCTCGACCATGACCCGCACGAGCGGCTCGGTCCCGGAGGGCCGCAGCAGGACCCGGCCGTCGGCGCCGAGCTTCGCCTGCCACAGCGCGACCGCGCTCTTGACGTCCTCGTGGTCGATCACCGACTTGTCGGCGACCCGCACGTTCAGCAGCACCTGCGGCGCGGGCGTGAACACCGACGCGAGGTCCTTCAGGGTCCGCCCCGTCGCGGCCATGCGCGCGAGCAGCATGATCGCGGTCAGCGAGCCGTCCCCGGTGGTCGCGTGGTCGGACATGATGATGTGCCCGGACTGCTCGCCGCCGAGGGAGAACCCGCCCTCGGCGAGGCGCTCCAGGACGTACCGGTCCCCCACCTTCGTGGTCTCCAGCTCGATCCCGGCCTCGCCCATGGCCTGGTGCAGGCCGAGGTTGCTCATGACGGTGGTCACGAGGACGCCCCCGCGGAGGTTCCCCGCGTCGCGCATCGCCAGCGCGAGGATCGCCATGATGGCGTCCCCGTCGACGGTGTTCCCCTCGGCGTCGACGGCGAGGCAGCGGTCGGCGTCGCCGTCGAGGGCGATCCCGGCGTCGGCCCCGTGCGCGACGACGGCGGCGCGCAGGCCGTCCATGTGCGTGGACCCGCAGTCCTCGTTGATGTTGAGGCCGTTGGGGTCGGCGTTGATCGTGACGACCTCGGCGCCCGCGCGGCGGAGGGCCTCGGGGGCCGCGCCGGTGGCGGCGCCGTTGGCGGGGTCGACGACGACCTTGATGCCGGTGAGCGGGTTCGGGCACACGGCCACGAGGTGCTCGATGTAGGACTCGACGGGGTCGACGGAGCGGGCGATGCGGCCGACGCCCTCGCCCTGCGGGAGGGGGGCGGGGTCGTCCATGGCGGCTTCGATGGCGTCCTCGACGTCGTCGGGGAGTTTGCGCCCGCCCGTGGCGAAGAACTTGATGCCGTTGTCGGGCATGGGGTTGTGGGAGGCGGAGACCATGACGCCGAAGTCGGCGCCGGTCAGCGCGGTGAGGTGTGCGACGGCGGGCGTGGGAAGGATGCCCAGGTCGATGACCTTGGCTCCGGCGGCGGCGAGGCCGGCGGCGCTGGCGGCGGCGAGCATCTCGCCGGAGGCGCGGGGGTCGCGGCCGATCACGGCGACGGTGCGCCTGCCGGTGGCGCCGAGGACGCGGGCGGCGGCGATGCTGAGGCGGAGTGCCAGGTCGGGCGTGAGGTCGGCGTTCGCCCGCCCCCGTACGCCGTCGGTGCCGAACAGTCGTGACACGGTGTGGCTTCCCATCTTGGTGCCGGGCGCGGCGTCCGCGGGCCTCTCGCGTGCCCTGCGGAGCGGGACCGGACCGGTCGGTCGGTGGCAGCGCCGGTTCGGCCTGCCGGGTGGCATGGAAAAAGGGGCCGCCGAGGATGTCCTCCTCGGCAGCCCCGTCGCTTGTGCAGACTAGCGCGTCCCCCGGCCGGGTGGTCTCACGGCTCGTGAGCTTCGCCCCGGCCGGGCGGTGCGTGCTAGCGCTTCGAGTACTGCGGCGCCTTGCGGGCCTTCTTGAGGCCGTACTTCTTCGATTCCTTCTCGCGGGCGTCGCGGGTCAGGAAGCCGGCGGCCTTGAGGGCCGGGCGCATGTTCGGGTCGACCTCCAGCAGGGCGCGGGCGATGCCGAGGCGCAGGGCGCCGGCCTGGCCGGTGGCGCCGCCGCCGTGGATGTTGACGAGGACGTCGAAGTTGTCGCCGGCCTCGACGGTCACGAAGGGCTCCGCGACGGTCTGCTGGTGGACCTTGGACGGGAAGTAGTCCTCAAGGCTCTTGCCGTTGACGACGTACTTGCCGGTGCCCGGGACCAGGCGGACGCGGGCGATGGCGCGCTTGCGGCGGCCCACGGTCTGGATCGGGCGGTCGATCGGGATCGCGGGGATGCTGGGCACGGACGGCGCGGCGGCGACGTCGGCGGGGACCTCGACCGGGACCTCGACGGCCTCAGGGGTCTCAGCGACCTCGACGACCTCGGCGGTCTCGGTCTCGGGCTCAGCGGCGGGGGCCTCGACGGCCTCGGTCTCGACGGCCTCGGTGGCCTGGATCTCGTCACTCATGTGTCTGCTCCTGACCGCGCGCTACTGCGCGACCTTCGTGATCTCGTACGGCTTCGGCTGCTGGGCGGCGTGCGGGTGGCCGGGGCCCGCGTAGACCTTCAGCTTCTTGAACACGCTGCGGCCGAGCTTGGTCTTCGGCAGCATGCCGATGACGGCCTTCTCGACCACCTTCGTCGGGGCCTTCTCCATCAGCTCGGCGTAGGACTTCTCCTTGAGACCGCCCGGGTAGCCGGAGTGGCGGATCGCCTTCTTGGTCTGGAGCTTGTTGCGGGTCAGCACGACCTTCTCGGCGTTGACCACGATGACGTAGTCGCCGGTGTCTGCGTTCGGGGTGAACGTCGGCTTGTGCTTGCCGCGGAGCAGTTCGGCCGTGTGCGTCGCGAGACGACCCAACACCACGTCGGTCGCGTCGATCACGAGCCACTGCGGGTCGAGGTCACCCGCTTTGGGAGTGTACGTCGGCACAGTGTTACCTAGCTTTCGTTGTCGGTGTGGAACGAATCCCGCAGATGAGGGCGGGACCGCCTGAATCCCCGCGGCCGCGATGCGGCGCGCGCCGGCCGTTCGACGGCCGTCCGGGATTCGTTGGACAGCGCCCCCGCTGGGGGCACTCGAACAACAGCTGCCAAGTCTACGCGGTGGTGGCGGCCCCCTTGAAGGCGGCCGCCGTGACCTCGGATACAGCTCCTCGTCGGCGCTGCCGGTCGGCGCTACTGGTCGACCACGGGCAGGTAGACGCGGCCCCCGGAGGCGGCGAACTCCTCGCTCTTGCCGGCCATGCCCTTCGCCGCGTACTCCTTCAGTTCCTGGGAGATCTTCATGGAGCAGAACTTGGGGCCGCACATGGAGCAGAAGTGGGCGGTCTTCGCGGGTTCGGCGGGGAGGGTCTCGTCGTGGTACTCGCGGGCGCGGTCGGGGTCGAGGGCCAGGTTGAACTGGTCCTGCCAGCGGAACTCGAAGCGGGCCTTGGAGAGGGCGTCGTCCCATGCCTGGGCCTGCGGGTGGCCTTTGGCGAGGTCGGCGGCGTGGGCGGCGATCTTGTAGGCGATGACGCCCTCCTTGACGTCGTCGCGGTTCGGGAGGCCGAGGTGCTCCTTGGGGGTCACGTAGCAGAGCATCGCGGTGCCGAACCAGCCGATCATGGCGGCGCCGATCGCAGAGGTGATGTGGTCGTAGGCGGGCGCGATGTCGGTGGTGAGCGGCCCGAGCGTGTAGAACGGGGCCTCGCCGCAGATCTCCTGCTGGAGGTCGACGTTCTCCTTGATCTTGTGCATGGGGACGTGCCCGGGGCCCTCGACCATGACCTGCACGTCGTACTCCCACGCGATGTGGGTGAGCTCGCCGAGGGTGCGCAGCTCGGCGAACTGGGCCTCGTCGTTGGCGTCGGCGATGGACCCGGGGCGCAGGCCGTCGCCGAGAGAGAACGCGATGTCGTACTCGGCGAAGATCTCGCACAGCTCGCGGAAGTGCTCGTACAGGAAGTTCTCCCGGTGGTGCGCGAGGCACCACGCGGCCATGATCGACCCGCCGCGCGAGACGATTCCGGTGACGCGCTCGGCGGCGAGGGGCACGTACCGCAGGAGGACCCCGGCGTGGACGGTCATGTAGTCGACGCCCTGCTCGGCCTGCTCGATGATGGTGTCGCGGTAGACCTCCCACGTGAGCTTGACCGGGTCGCCGTTGACCTTTTCGAGGGCCTGGTAGAGCGGGACGGTGCCGATGGGGACCGGGGAGTTGCGCATGATGTGCTCGCGGGTCTCGTGGATGTGCTTCCCGGTGGAGAGGTCCATCACGGTGTCGGCGCCCCATTTGACGGCCCAGGTGAGCTTCTCGACCTCGGCGGCGATGGAGTCGGAGACGGCGGAGGTCCCGATGTTCGCGTTGATCTTGGTGAGGAAGTTCTTCCCGATGACCATCGGCTCGGTCTCGGCGTGGTTGACGTTCGCGGGCAGGATCGCCCGCCCGGCGGCGATCTCGGCCCGCACGAACTCGGCGTCGAGGCCCTCCCGGATCGCGACGAACTCCATCTCGGGGGTGACGACGCCCTGCTTCGCGTGGTGGAGCTGCGTCCGGCAGGGCAGCTCGCGGCCGCCGACCTCGACGGTCTCCCCGGCCCCGTGCCGCTCGGCGATCCAGTGCGCCCGCAGCTGCGGCAGCCCGACCTCCGGCTCCGACCCGGGCCCCGACGTGTCGTACAACCGCACGGGAGCCTCCCCGCCGCTCAGCGCCACCTCGGTGAACGGAACCCGCACACCCGCCCGCGCCCCTTCGACGTACACCTTGCTCCTGCCGTTCATGCTCTCTCCTCAGTGATCTCGATCAACCGACCCGCGGCCCGGCCGCGAACTGTCGTACCTGCAATGCAGGGTTTGAACCGGGGGCCCGAATTTCCCGATTCGGGCGATGCTTGTGCTGCCCGCCTTCCGCCGCTCGCCGGGCGCTGTCGTACCCCCGTGCCAGGGTTTTGACCGGGGGCCCGTGATTTCGGATCCGGGCGGTGCTTGGTGTGCCTGCGATTTGCCATGCCGTTCAGAGGGCCGCGCTCTTGCGGCCGTGATGATGGTGGACCGGCCCGGGGCCAGTGCCCAAGTGCCAGTCGGCGGCCGCTTTGAGGGCCTCGGTGACGTAGACCTTGGCGCCCGCGACCGCCTGCGCGAGCGGGTGGCCGAGGGCGAGGCGCGCGGCGATCGCCGAGGCGAGGGTGCAGCCGGTGCCGTGGTCGTTGCGGGTGGCGACGCGCGGGGCGGCCAGATCGAGCATCTGCCCGTCGCACCACAGCACGTCGACGGCCGTGTCGCCGCCTTTGAGGTGTCCGCCTTTGACCAGCACGGCCCGCGGCCCGTAGGTCGCCAGCGCGCGGGCGGCCTCGCGCATGTCCTCGACCGAGGCGATGGCGCGCCCCAGTAGCAGTTGCGCCTCGATCAGGTTGGGGGTCAGGACCGTCGCGAGCGGCCCGAGCCCGCCGAGGTATGCGGCCGGGTCCCCGGCGTACAGGGAGTCGCCGGTGGTGGTGACCATGACCGGGTCGACGACGAGGTTCGGCAGCCGGTCGTCCCGTCCGTATTCGGCCACGAGCTCCAGGAGCCGGACCCCGCCGAGCATCCCGGTCTTGGCGGCGGCAACAGGGAAGTCAGCGAGGACCGCGTCGAGCTGGGCCCGGACGAGTGCCTCGGAGACCGCTTCGGCGGCGGTGACGCCGCGAGTGTTCTGGGCGGTGACCGCGGTGAGGACGCTGGTGCCGTGGACGCCGTGCGCGGCGAACGTGTGCAGGTCGGCCTGGATGCCGGCGCCGCCGCCGGAGTCCGATCCGGCGATGGTGAGGGCGACGGGCGGCTGCGGGTGGGCGCGGTTCACAGGTCGGCCATCCCTTCAAAGGCTGTGGACGCTTTCGCCAAGTGCCGCTTGGGGATGCGTCCGGCGAGGCGGGCGGCGCGCCCGGCGTTGACGGCGTCGCGCATGGCGGCGGCCATGAGCGCGGGGTCGGCGGCGCGGGTGACGGCGGTGGCGAGGAGAACCGCGGCGCAGCCGAGTTCCATTGCCTGGGCGGCGTCGGAGGCGGTGCCGATACCGGCGTCGCAGATGACGGGGACGACGGCGTTGTCGCAGATGAGCGCCAGGTTGTGGGGGTTGCGGACGCCGAGCCCGGTGCCGATGGGCGCGGCGAGGGGCATGACGGCGGCGCATCCGGCGTCTTCGAGGCGGCGGGCGAGGACCGGGTCGTCGCTGGTGTACGGGAGGACCGTGAACCCGTCGCGGACGAGGGTCTCGGCAGCGTCGAGGAGTTCGACGGGGTCGGGCAGGAGCGTGTCCTCGTCGCCGATCACTTCGAGTTTGATCCACTCGGTGCCGAACGCCTCGCGGGCGAGATGCGCGGTGCGCACGGCCTGCTCGGCGGTAAAGCAGCCCGCGGTGTTGGGGAGGACGCCGACGCCGCACTGCTCGATGACGTCGAGCACGGACCCGGACGCGCCGGGGTCGACGCGCCTGAGCGCCACGGTGACCAGTTCGGTCCCGGAGGCGGTGATGGCCTCGGCGAGCTGCACGTGGCTGGCGGCGCCGCCGGTCCCGAGGATGAGCCGGGACCCGAAGGTCCGCCCGGCGATGGTGAACGCGGTGTCGCGTTTTCTGAGCACAGTGGACATTGTCAGCCTCCTTGCGTGGCGGTCAGGACTTCGACGGCGTCCCCGTCGGCGAGCGCCCGGTCCCACTCCGACCTGGGCACCACTTCCCCGTTGACGGCCGCGGCGATCCCCCGCCGCGCCTCGGTCACGGCCGCCACCGCATCGGCGACGGTCGCGACCCCTTCTCGCACTTCCCCATTGACGACGACGCTCACGTTTCCTCCCGCTCACTCGGACTGTCGGACCCTTCAGGCACTGTTGATTCGGGGGCGCCCGGATTCGCCGGACGCCCGGGCTGAAGGCTGCCCTCGAACCGCGCCGGGTCGAAGGCCGCGATCGACGCCAGGGTTTCGCCGCCGAGGACCGCGGCGACCGCGTCGGCGGTGGCCGGGATCAGGGCGATGCCGTTGCGGTAGTGACCGGTCGCGGCGACCAGGCCCGGGGCGAGGCGGCCGATGATCGGGAGGTTGTCGGGGGTGCCGGGGCGGAAGCCGACGGTCACCTCACCGAGGTGGTACTCCGCGATCTCGGGCACGAGCGCGATCGACCACCGCAGCAGATCGTGGACCGCTCCGGCGGTGCCGGTGGTGCGGTCGAAGCCGCGCTCGTCGCTCGTCGCGCCCACCACGACCTCGCCGTTCTCGCGGGTCACGATGTACACCGACTGGCCTTTCACGTAGCCGCGCACTGTGGTCCGCGGCACGGCCTGCCCCGCGGCGGCGCGCAGCCGCAGCACGACCCCGCGGACCGGCCGCACCGGCAGCCCGAATCGCGCCGAGCCGCAGCCCGCCGCGATGGCGACCTCGTCGACCCCGAACAACCTGGGGTCCACGGCCTGGTCGGCCCCGAACGCCCCGAGGTTCGCAGACTGGTCGGCGCCGAACGCCCCGCGGCCCGCGACTTGGTCCGCGCCGAGCGCCCGGAGGTCGGCGACCTCGACCGCCTCAAACTCGACGCCAGCGCGTTCGGCCGCGACGAGCAGCGCCGCATGCACAGCACGCGGATCGACAGCCCGGTCCTCGGTCGCGAGCACCCCGGCCCGGACCCGGTGGCTCAGCAGCGGCTCGGCCTTCCGGATCGACCGTCCCGCAAGGACTTCGACGCCGCGGCCGGTCTCGCGGTACAGCGCGGTCTGCCGCTCGACCTCAGCGCGGTCACCGTCCTCGATGCCCACGACCACCGTGGGGACGTCCCGGAACCCGACCGGCAGCCCGGAGGCCGCTTCGAGCTCGCTGGCGAACGCAGGCCAGGCGTCGGCCGACGCGGCCATGAACGGCGTCAGCGCCGCCTCCCCGTAATGCGACTCGGTGACGGGCGCGATCATCCCGGCGGCGACACGGGACGCCCCCGACCCGGGCTCCGGGTCGTACACGACGACCTCCGCCCCGGCCTGCGCCGCCCGCCACGCGACGGCGAGCCCGATCGAGCCGCCACCGACGACGGCCACGCGCATCAGCCCGCGCCCGTCCCTCGCAGGGGGTCGAGTAGTCGATCAGGCTCCGGCGACGGCGATTCCTGATGGCGCGCAGTGTCATCGGACCCGACCGGGCGCGCAGCCTCGCCGCGCCGAGCATCAGCGGCGCCGATAGCGACGGCAGGGCCGGTGGTCCCGAACGCGACGGCGGGGTCGGTCGCGGGGTCGACGGTGGGCGAAGCCGCCAGGTCACTCGCGGAGCCGCCCGTTTCCGGCACGCCCGCCGAACGGCGCCCGGCCCCGAAGGCCACGGGCCGCCAAGCGGCCCGATCGCCTGCGCCGGTGCCCATTCCGTCCGGCCGCTCGTCGGGCGTCTCGCCCACGGCCGCAAGCAGTTCCGCCGTAGCAGCGGCGGGGTCCTCCGCGGCTGCGACCGCGCCGACCACCGCAACCCCGTGCGCCCCGGCCTCCCTGCACAGGGCCGCGCGCTCCGCCGTGATGCCGCCGATCGCGATCACCGGGAGGTCCACGGCCGCGCACACCGCGGCCAGGCCCGCGAGGCCGATCGGCTGCGGCAGGCCGGTTTTCGTGGTGGTCCCCCATACCGGGCCGACGCCCAGGTAGTCCGCACCGGCCCGCCGGGCCGCGCGCGCGGATTCGGGGTCGCGGCACGTCCCGCCGATGATCGCCGCGGGCAGCAGCCGCCGGGCGGCGTCGAGCGGGAGGTCGTCCGCACCGAGGTGCACGCCGTCGGCGCCGACGGCCTGGGCGATGTGGACGCGGTCGTTGACCAGGCATACAGCCCCGTACGCGTCGCACAGGTCCGCGACGGCGGCGGCGAGGTCGAAGGCGGCCCGATCGGTGTAGTGGTCCTCGGGGCGGACCTGGATCAGGCGGGCCCCGGCCGCCAGCGCGGCGGCGACGGCTTCGAGCGGGTCGCGCCGGCGCGCAGCCGCTTCGGAGCCGGGTACGCCCGCCTCGGCGGGGGCAACCCGGAGCGGTTCGCGCTGCGGCGCACCTGCTTCGGAGATCCGGCCCCCCGCGACAGAGTCGCGGGTGTCGGTGATGACGTGCAGTCGGGGTAGGCGAATGGCTCGCATAGGCTCCTTCTCCCTGCGCCAGCATGACCTGGATCAGGTTCGACGGTCGGGACTACCAAGTCCCCTCTCAGCCCGATGCATCGGACTCCCGCGGGTTTCGTCGTTCGGCGGTCACGCTACGCCATCGCGAGCGGTTTTCGCAACCGGTGTGTCAGCAAGCGGACACGGCGGTTCGCGGGTCCGCGGGGCTGTCGCCATTGCCCTCCGCGGCCCGTTTGAGGCCGGTTTTGCACCTGTGACCTGGGGCTTGACCTCCAGCCCCGAAGGGTCTTACGATGACCCGCACCCATACTACAACGTTGTAAAGAACGGGAGCTCCTCATGCGACACCCCTATCCCCTCGACCTCCGGAGAGGGGGCGCCCTCCTCCTCGCGGCGGTCCTCCTCCTCACCGCCGCCGTGGCCGCGTCCCTCGCGTGGGCCGCTCCCGCCTCGGCCGTCACCACCGGGAACGGCGCGCTGGTGTACTCGCCCGCGGCCGGCAGCTCGTTCAACCCCGAGGGCGGCACGCCCGCCGGGACCACCTACGCCAAGATCATCGTGCTCAAGAACAGCGGCAGTTCCAATGGCACGCAACTGGTCACGTACGACCAGCTGGTCCTCCAGAACGGCGACCAGGTCTACCCGATCTACCGCAGCACCAACGACGGCGCCAGCTGGACCCACGTCGCCGACGTGAACCCGAGCGACACGTTCCCGGCGCTGACCCGCACCGCGCAGCCGTTCCTGTTCGAGGTCACCGAGACCACCGGGAACCTGACGGCGGGCACGATCCTCCTGGCGGGCATGGTCATGCCCGAGGACCGGTCCACCAGCCGCCTGGTCGTCTACAAGAGCACCAACCAGGGCACCAGCTGGAGCTACCTGTCCACCATCGACACCGGCGGCCCCGCGGTCTACGACCCGACCCCGTCGTCGACGACCACGACCGTGTGGGAGCCCTCGCTCGCGATCGACGCGAACGGCGGCCTGGTCGCGTACTACTCCGACGAGCGCCAGAAGGCGAACGGCGTCCTCCAGGCGGTCTCCTACCGCCGCTCCACCGACGGCGGCCAGACCTGGGGCTCCCTCGTCAACGTCTCGGCGCCGACCAACCAGAGCGACCGGCCCGGCATGATCACGGTGACCGAGCTGCCCAACGGCACCTACATGGCGACCTTCGAGGTCGTCAACCGCCCCAGCCAGTCCAACAACACCGCGCCGGTCTACTACAAGATCTCCGCGGACGGCCTGAACTGGGGCTCGACCACGAGCATCGGCACGCCGATCCAGCTCGCGAACGGCCGCGGCATCGGCTCCTCCCCGTACGTGAAGTGGGTGCCGAGCGGCGGCCCGAAGGGGATGGTCGTGGTGGCCTCGAAGTGGTCGCTCGACGCGAGCGGCAACATCGACGGCGGCCAGAACTTCTACGTCAACTACAACCTCGGCGAGGGCCCCTGGGAGCGCCTGCCGATGGCGGTCACCTACGACGCCACCGACACTCAGGGCGGGAACTTCTCCGGCTTCGCCCAGGGCATCGACTACGGCGCCGACGGCCGCACCCTCTACCAGGCCGTGAACGTCGAGAACACGGCCACGGACCTGAACGACATCCGCGTGGGCTCGGTCCCGCTCGACGCCCTCCAGTACGAGGCCGAGAACGCGACCCTGAACAGCGTCTCCACGGTCACCCACGTGCAGGCGTCGAACGGGTCGAAGATCGGCAACATCAACGACACCGGCGACTACGTCGAGTTCACCGTGAACGTTCCCGCCGCGGGCACTTACACGATGAACGTCCGCTACGACAACGGCTACGGCTCGACCGCGACCCACTCGGTCAGCGTCAACGGCGGCACGGCCTCCTCGATCAGCTACCCGGTCACCGTGGACTGGGGCCGGTTCGGTTGGGCCCAGAAGTCCGTCACCTTGAACGCGGGCGTCAACACGATCCGGTTCACCAAGGCCACGAACTTCGCCGAGCTCGACGTGATCCACCTGTACCGCAGCACCGCGCTCGACCCGGTCTTCCAGGTCCAGAACCGCAACAGCGGCAAGTACCTCGAGGTCGTCAGCGCGTTGACGACGGACGGTGCGGCCGTGGGCCAGTGGGGCGACACGAACCATGCGACCCAGCGGTGGACCGTCACCGGCGGCGCCACGGTCCAGTTCGCCAACCAGAACAGCGGCAAGCTCCTGGAGATCCCCTCGGCGCAGACCGCCGACGGTGTCGACGCCGTCCAGTGGGGCTCGACCGGCCACGCGACCCAGTCGTGGACGGCCGCGACCAGCGGCGGCTACTGGACGTTCGCGAACGCCAACAGCGGCAAGCTTCTTGAGATCGACGGCTGCTCGACGGCAGATGGTGCAGTCGCGCAGCAGTACACCGCCAACGGCGCGGCCTGCCAGCAGTGGCGGCTCGTGAAGGAGGGCATCCAGTAAGCAGGGCGGTGGGGCGCCTTGGGCGCCCCGCCGGTCCCTTTGCTTTCAAAGCAAAGGAAGTTTCCGGCATGGCTTTGCTTTGAAAGCAAAATAGTTCTTGAGGCAGGGTGCTTTTGCTTTCAAAGCAAAGGCACCCCGTTCCGCTACGCCTCGGCCCGGTCCACCCGCAGGACCCGGTAGCCCCTCGCGCTCGCGTGCTTGTCCACGGTCCAGCCGCGTTCGGTGAGCCAGCGCGCGAGGGAGTCGGCGCCGAGGTGCTTGGAGACGACGAGCCAGGCGACGCCGCCGTCCTTGAGGCGCGGGAGCCAGGTGTCGAGGAGGTCGTGGAGCGCGTCCTTGCCGACCTTGATGGGCGGGTTGGACCAGATCTCGTCGAAGCGCAGGTCCGCGGGGACCTCCTCGGGGACGGCGACGTGCACGGTGCCCGGGGCCTGCTCGGTGTTGCGGCGGGTCAGGTCCAGGGCGCGGCGGTTGACGTCGACGGCCCAGACCTCGGCGTCGTCGCGCTGCGCGAGCACTTTGGTGATGGGCCCGTAGCCGCAGCCGAGGTCGAGGAAGACGCCGGCGGCCTCGGGCAGGACGACCTTGTGCAGGAGCACGCTCGTGCCGGGGTCGAGGCGGCCGCCGGAGAAGACGCCGGTGGAGGTTGTCAGCTCGTATTCGACGCCGTCGAGGTCGAACGCGATGGTGCGCTCGCGGTCGTCGACGGCGGGCTGCTCGCTGAAGTAGTGCTCGGGCTGGTCGGCTGGGCCATTGGACATGCGGACCATTGTCGCCTGCCGGGGCGGGGTGCGGCGGCGGGACCGGCTGGCGGGGAACCGCGGGTCACACGTGTCACCCGGGGAGATGAACCGGGCTCGCGCCGTCCATCTCCAGGGGGAACGATTCGCCGTTTCGCCCCCGTGCGGGGCTAAGCTGCCAACATGGCACATGGCCCGTCCCCCTTCGGGGTCCCGCAGCAGGCGGGACAAGGGAACCAGCACGAACCGGGATTCGACTGGGATCGGTACGACGAGCGCGCGCAGATGAACGCGCCCACCGTCCGCCTCAGTCCGGAGGAGCGCGCGCAGCTCGAACTCGACGCGACGCGCTCCCCGGAGGAGGAGATGGAGGCGCACCTGGAGAGCATCCACGCTTCGCGCCCCCTGCGCCGCGCCGCCCAGCGCGCGCGGCGCCGCACGAAGTGGTGGCTGGTGGCGCTCGCGGTGGTGAGCGGCCTGGCGGTCGCGGCGGCGTGCACGGCGGGCGCGTTCATCGTGCTCCGCGAGGGCGAGCAGGACCCGGCGGCGCAGAACGCAGGGGCCGACGACGACCAGGAGTCCTCAGTGGATGACGCGTCGGAGGCGCCCGAGGTCGTCGACCCGATCGCGAGCCGCGAGACCGACGCCGCCCCGTTCACCGCGGAGGAGCTGTTCGGCACCGGGCCGCTCGCGCCCGCCGGGGCGGCCGGCACCTACGAGGTGCTCCAGGCCGAGGAGCTGTCCGACTGCGCCGAGGCCGGGCTCGACGAGCTCGCCGACCTCCTCGCCGACGCCGACTGCACGCAGGCCGCGCGCGCCACGATCGTCAACCCCGACGGCGAGTACGCCGCCACCGCGGGGGTCCTCAACCTCGCCACCGCCGAAGAGGCCGAAGCGCTCCGGGCCGCCATCGCGAGCGACCTCGACGGCGGGTTCGCAGTACTGCGCACCGACGGCGACGCCGAGGAGCTCGGCCGCGCCGACACCCAGCTGGGCTACAACACGTACGGGCACTACCTGATGTACGTCGTCATCGGTCGCACCGACGGCGAGGCGCTGACGGAGGCGAACGACGCGGTGCGCACCGTCGTCGGCGACGTGCTCGACATCTGGTTCGTGGACCAGTTGAGCCCCCGCCGCGAAGTCCAGTAAGGATTATTCAATGACGCCGCCCGGCCGTCGGCCGGGCGGCGCCGTCGTGTCCGGCTCGTGAACATTCGCCCGAAACCCTTGCCTGAGCCCATGATCCCATGTTTACATCGAAGCAGGCAAATGCACCCGATTCCCCGTCTGCCTGCCCCGCAACCGGTTCCCCATCGCCGTTCCCCCCATCACCTTCCCCCATCGCCTCAGGAGTCCCACATGTCTTCCTGGTCCCAGCTCACCCGCCGCGCCACGGCCGCGTTCGCCGCCGCCGCGCTGGCGCTGCTCGGCCTCCTCGCGGTCGACGCCGCCCCGGCCGAGGCCGTCCGCCCGCCGGGCATCCCCTCCACCGCGACCGCGCAGTCCGAACTGAACGCGCTCACCGTCGCGGCCGAGTCCCACGGCTCCACCTACGACCGGGACCTGTTCCCGCACTGGAAGTCCGTGTCCGGCTCGGGCGGCTGCACCGCCCGCCAGTACATCCTCAAGCGCGACGGCCAGAACGTCGTCACCAGCGACGGCTGCCAGCCGACCTCCGGCAACTGGCAGTCCGACTTCGACAACACCTGGACCACCACGGTCTCCAACGCCACCATCGACCACGTCGTCGCGCTCTCCGAGGCGTGGGCGTCGGGCGCGTGGGCGTGGACGACCGCCGAGCGCCAGGCGTTCGCGAACGACATCAACTCGCCGCAGCTGTGGATCGCCACGACCTCGGCGAACTCCTCGAAGAGCGACTACGACCCCGCGGAGTGGATGCCCTCCAACAGCTCCGTGCGCTGCGACTACGTCAAGGCGTGGACGCACGTCAAGTACCTGTACGACCTGACGATCGACTCCGCCGAGAAGACCGCCATCCAGTCGCACCTGACGAACTACTGCGGCTCCTCCGGCGGCGACCCGACCGGCTGCTCCGGCTCGAACACCACCGCCGGGACGATCACCGAGGGCGGCACGATCACCCGCGCGATCTCCCTGAGCTGCAGCGGTTCCGCCTCGTCCACCAGCTCGGTGACGGTGAGCATCACCCACCCGTACTACGGCGACATCCAGGTGCAGCTCCAGGCGCCCGACGGGACGGTCCGCACCGTCCAGGCGTCGAGCTCGGCCACCGGCAACTTCGGGAGCCGCAGCTACAGCCTCAACCTGTCGAGCGAGGCGAGGTCCGGCACCTGGACGCTCCTGGTGACCGACACCTACTCGGGCGGCTCGACCGGCACGTTCAACTCCTGGTCGCTGAGCATCTAAGCACTCCCCCGCGGTCCCCCAGGGCTCGCGCGGAGGGCCGGGCGCACCGCGCGCCCGGCCCTCCATTCCATCCACCGCGGAATCAAGTATGTCCTATGTGGTCAATCACTGAGCCTGGCACTCCAGTGGACGCGTTCGGCCCCTTCGGGTTCCTGGTCGCTCCACTGCGGGGTCTGCGTCAGATACAGCAGGTAGCCCAGTGCCGGGCCGACGACCACGGCCGCGATGCCGACGGCCACCAGGAGGCCCTGCAAGGTCGCCCGCGCGCCCGCCGCTTCAGTGATCTGGACCTGGTCGACCAGGACCCACGGGTACTGCCCGATCCCCCAGCCCGCCATCACGGCCGCCACCGCGACCACCGCGGTCAGCCGCGCCGGGCCGAAGCGCCTGCGCCACAGCAGGACCAATGTCGCCGCACCCCCGACCGCCGAGAGGGCGATGACGGGGGCGGCGCGTCCGACCAGTCCCTCCCACAGCGTCGGCGCGTCGTGCTCGATCGGGATGAGCCCCGCGAAGACGACCAGGCCCGTGGCCGCGCCGACCGCGATGGACCGGCGCCGCATCCGCTCGGCGAGCGCCGTCCGGCCCCGCCGGGCCGCGTCCGCGGTCAGGAACGCCCCGGCCAGGAACGCGCACGTGCCCACCGAGATCGCGCCCGTCAGCAGCGGCGTCGGCGCGATCCACGACGACCACGCGTCCCCGTACCCGCCCTCGGGGACTCGCCCCGAGGCGAGCGACCCGGCCACGGTGCCGAGGAAGAACGGCGCCAGCACCGACGAGGTCGCGAACACGACCCCGAACAGCCGCGCCTGCGCGAGCGTCTCGCTGTACTTGCGGAACGCGAAGCTCGCGCCCCGCAGCACGATCCCGACGAGCGCCAGCAGCAGCGGCACGTACAGAGTGGTCATCGCCGCGGCGAACGACTCCGGGAACCCGGTCCACCACATCACCAGCACGTAGATGAGCCACACGTGGTTGGCCTCCCACACCGGCCCGATGCTCTGGTCGATGAGCGTGCGCACCTCCGCGCCCCGGCGGCTCCCGCCCGAGACCAGGTCGTGGAAGCCCGACCCGAAGTCGGCCCCGCCGAGCACGGCGTAGAACAGGACCCCGGCGAACAGCGCCGCGGCGACGGCGAACTCAAGGGTCATCATCGCGCGTCCTCCTTCTCATCGCCGCAGTCGCGGATCTCCTCGGGCCCTTCCGCTTTCGCGAGCGGCGACTGCGGCCCGTACGGGCTCGGCAGGTCCCCCGCGCCCTTGCGCCAGCGCCGGGCCATCGACCGCAGGACCACGATCGCACCGATCGTCATCCCGCCGTAGAGGACGACCGAGCCGCCGTAGATCCCCCACAGCTCCCCCGCGTGGTCCCCGGCCGCCTCGGTGGTCCGCATGACGCCGTAGACGATCCACGGCTGCCGCCCGACCTCCGTGGCGATCCACCCGGCCTCCATCGCGAGCACCGCGAGGACCCCGGTCATCGCCATGAACCGCAGGAACCACTTGTTGTCGAGCAGGTCCCGCTTGCGCCATCTGAGGAACCAGTAGAGGGCGACCGCGGCCATGAGCAACAGGCCGAGGCCGATCATGGCCTGGAACGCGAGGTGCGTGATGTTGACGGGCGGCTCGTCCTCGTCGGCGATCTGGTCGAAGCCCGGGACGGGGTCGAGCGAGCCCATCGAGATGATCGACCCGAGGTAGGGGATCTCGATGGCGCCCTTGACTTCCCCGTCGATGACGACGCCGCCGAGGCGCAGCGGCGAGGCGCCGTCGTCGGTCTCCAGGGCGAGCTCGAACGCGGCGAGCTTCGAGGGCTGCCGCTCGTCCAGGCCCTCGCCGAGGAAGTGGCCCACGAACGGCTGCGCGAGCGCGGCGACCGTGGCGAACGCGAACGGCACCATGAACCCGAGCCGGTGGTGGCGGTCGCGGCGGCCCTTGAGCATCCCCGCGGCGTAGACGGCGGCGATGGAGAACCCGGCGACCATGTAGGCGGCGACCCACATGTGCGCGAACTGCATGAAGGCGTGCTGGTTGAACAGCACGGCCCACGGTTCGATGTTGGTGACCTCGCCGTCGATAATGTCGAAGCCGACGGGGACGTTCATCCAGGCGTTCACGGCGAGCACGCAGTAGGTGCCGATGACGCCGGTGATCGCCATGGGCACCACCATGAGCAGGTGGAGCTTCTGCGGCATGCGGCCCCAGCCGTAGAGGTAGATGCCGAGGAAGATCGCTTCGAGGAAGAACGCGAGGCCCTCGAACGCGAACGGGAGGCCGAGCACGTCCCCGTAGGTGCCCATGAGGCCGGGCCAGAGCATGCCCATCTCGAAGCTGAGGACGGTCCCGGAGACCGCGCCGATCGCGAAGAGCACGGCCGAGGCCTTGCCCCAGCGCTTCGCGAGGCCGAGGGCGACCGGGTCCTTCTTGCGGATGCCGCGCAGATGCATCACGAAGATGATCGCGGGGAAGGCGACGCCGAAGCACGCGAGGATGATGTGCCATCCGAGCGACAGCGCCATCTGCTGCCGGGCGGGCATGAGGCCCGCGGGATCGGCCGCCGCTTCGGCGGCCTGGGCGAGGAGCTGGGTTGCGTCCATGCCTTGAACATAGGTGCCCGAACGTCCGGATCCACGTTCTTGTGAAAGCTTTCACAAGGCCCGGCGAATGTGTTCCGAACGTGTTCAAAAACGCTGGGGCCTGGGGAAATGCCGCAGACGCTGCGACGCAAGCCGTGCGGCTAGCGGCCGGGAGGCGGCGCGCTCAATTTCGGGATTCCGGGGACGGACGGCGCGGGACGAAGGCTCGATCCGGGGCCGGGCGCCGCCCGGCCCCGGCGATGCTACCCCTGGAGTTCGGCCGCGACGGCGATCAGTTCCGCGAGCTCGTCCACGTCCGGGTCGTCGGACTCCGCGGCGAGGGCCTCGGCGTCGGCGAGGAGGTCCGCGCAGGAGAACTCGGAGCCGCCGCGGAGGGCCTCCGCGAAGGCCGCCGCGAGGACCGCGGTGGTCAGGCCCGCATCCGAGCCGTCGGCGCCCGACCCGGTGTCGACCGACGCCTCCGCGGTGCCGGTCTCGCCGGTCTCGGGATCGGTCCAGCGCACCGCGACCGTCGCGTACTCGCCGGACTCGCCGGTCGGGGTGAGGGCGTACAGCGCGGTGACGCTGTGGCCGGGGCCGACCTCGCCGGCGTCGACCGAGTCGTCCTCGAACTCGTCGTCCTCGATGGCGCGGTTCTCGAACCCGATGAGCCGGTAGTCCGCGACCGTGTCGGGGTCGAACGTCACCTGGATCTTCGCGTCCTCGGCCGTGACGCCGAGCGTCGAGGTGAGCCGCTCGGAGAACACCTCCTCGGCCTCGCTCTCCGACGCGAAGTACACGGCCCAGCCGTCCCCGTTGTCCGCCAGTTGCTCAAGGAGCTCCTGGTTGTAGGAGTCGCCCACGCCCACGGTGAGGAGCGTGATCCCGTCGGCGATCTCGCCGCCGATCTCCTCCAGCATCGCGTCGTGCTCGGTGAGCCCCACGTTGGCCTCGCCGTCGGACAGCAGGATCACCCGGTTGTCGCGGTCGGCGTCGAACGACTCGGCGGCCAGCTCGTAGCCGTCCTCAAGGCCCGCCTGCATGTTGGTGGAGCCGCGCGCCTCCAGGTCGTCGATGGCGTCGTGGAGCTCCTCCCCGTCGCCGACGCCGGTCATCTCCAGGAGCACGTCGGAGTCGGTCTCGTAGGTGACGATCGCGACCGCGTCGTCCGGCCGCAGCTCGTCGACGAGCATGTGGAGCGAGTCGCGCACGATGGCGATGCGGTCGCCCTCCATCGAGCCGGACACGTCGATCACGAAGGTCAGGTTGACGTCCGCGCGCTCGGCGTGGGGCACGGTCCTGGTCTGGAGGCCGACGCGCAGCACCTGCGAGGCGTCCCCCGAGTCGTACCACTCGGGGAGCTCCTGGTGGTCGACCTGGACGGAGAAGCCGTTCCCGGCGGGCTCCTCGTAGCCGTAGTCGAAGGAGTTCGCAAACTCCTCGGGCCGGATCTGGTCGTCGGGCGGCAGCTCGCCGTCCAGAAGGGACCTTCTCGCGTAGTCGTAGGAGGCGGTGTCGACGTCGACGGCGAACGTGGACTCGGGATCGTCGTCCGGGTCCACGGCCTCGTTCAGGCCGTAGGACTCCGCCCCGTCGGGGTCGGCGTAGCCGGGGGATGCCTCGCCGGCCATGTCGCTGACGGCGGAGTCGCCGCCCGGTTCGGAGCACGCGGCGAGGGAGGCGGCGAGGAGCACCGCGGGTATCGCGGCCTTCAGCAGGCGTCTCATGGAGGATCCCTTCTCACTTGGGGGTAGCGGGGACTACCTCCATGAGACCGCCTGTTTCGCACTGCGGTTCCCGTTGCGCCCGAACCGTGACGGTCCGGAGAGCAAACAGGACCGTCCTGTCGCCGAACCGAGATCGAGTAACGGAATGATCACCTACAGGAGCGGTACTTCTTCGGCAGTTTGAAGCCGTAGTCCTTCATCACGTCGCGCAGCACGTCCGGGTAGTCGGTGATGATGCCGTCCACACCGTCGTCGATGAGCTTGCGCATGGTCGCCTCGTCGTCCACGGTCCACGGGACCACTTTGATCCCGAAGTCGTGCGCGTGGTCCACCATCGCCTCGGTCACGTACGGCACGTAGTTCGCGTCGCCGACCTTCCCGTTCTGCGGGGAGCCGTGCACGGGCGAGAACGCGTCCGCGCCGAACGAGTCGACCGCGGCGATCGGGTCGCCCCCGAAGTCGTCGATGTCGATGCCGCCCAGCCACGGCGAGGCCCCGGGCTTGCCGGTCTGGAGGAAGTCGATGTTCGTCAGCGCCACGAGCGGCAGCTCCGGCGCGGTCTCGCCCATGAGCATGAGCGCGCCCCAGTCGAAGCTCTGGATCGTCACCTGCCGCCCGATCCGAGCCTCCCGGATGTCGGCCACGACAGTCTCCACGAATGCTTCCCGCGGCGCGGTCTCCTGCGGCGCACCGGCTTCGACCTTCGTCTCAATGTTCAGCTTCACGCCGTTCGCGCGGTACTCGCGCACCAGGTCGAAGACCTCGGACAGGAGCGGCATCGGCTCGCCCGGGTGCAGCTCCTGCCCGGGGAAGGCCGCCTGGGCGAGGGACCCGCAGTCGAGAGTGCGGACCTGTTCGAGGGTCAGGTTGACGATGTACTTCCCGACGTACGGGTACTCGGGGTCCCCCGCGAACGCCGGGGCCGTGTCGAGGCACTTCGCGCCGGTGACGCGGCGGTCGTGGGTGACGACGGCGTGGCCGTCCTCGGTGATCTGCACGTCGAGTTCGAGCGTGCTGACCCCCAGTTCGAGCGCGTTCGCGAACGCGGGCAGCGTGTTCTCGACGACGAGCCCGATGCCGCCGCGGTGGGCCTGGAGGTCGAAGTCGCGCTTCGGGTGCGCGTCGGCGGGCGAGGGGAGGGCGATGAACAGCGCAGAGGCGGCCACGACCGCCACCGCGCCTGCGGTGAGAAAACGTCTCATCGCCTCAGCCTGGGACACCGGCCTGACCCGCGGATGAACACCGCCCGGACCCCCGGTGACGTTTCTCAGCGGCGGGCGATCGGCTCCTGGGGGTGGAGGCGGGCGGCGTCGGCCGCGGCGAGGCCCGCCAGGTGGCCCTCGTAGTTGGTGATGCGGGTGGAGCGGCCGGTCTTCAGGCGCGGGAACAGCTCGTCGGTGCGGGCGTCGACGCGGTCGTCGCGCTGGCGCATCACCGGGACGAGGTCCGTGCCGGTCTCCTCGGCGACCTCGCGGGCGGTGTCGTCGGCGGATTCGCGGAGCCGCTCGCCGATGCGCATCGCGAAGGACGCGAGGAACGACTGCCGGAACGACCGCGTCTGGGACTTGCCGCGCCGGGCCGACACCGAGCCGACCCGGGACATCGCCGCGGTCGCCTGCACCAGCAGCGAGTGGTACAGCAGCTCGACCGAGCGCAGGTCCGTGCGGTCGCCGATGACCGTCATGAAGCCGCCCTCGGCCCAGTACACCGAGCGGCAGTGGTTGGCGTCGGCGATCTGGGCGAGCAGCTCTGCCTTCGGCTGCTCGTACGGCCGCTCGACCACGATGCGCAGCGCCTCGGGCTCGCGCTTCTCCTGCCCCGACTCGGCCAGGAGCGCCTCGTTGATGCTGTGGCGGGCGATGAGCTGCTGGGCCTTCGCGGTGAACGCCTCGGCCTCGGCGTCCGAGTCCGTGGACTCGGCCTTCGCCAGGAGCGCGCGGATCTTCTCGTACTCCTTGGAGGACTCGGCCACGCCGAGCTTGTGCGCGATCAAGGGCGTCCCCGGGAGCGGCTCGACGCGCGGGATCTTCGGGAGGCCGCCGACGCAGTCGAGCGCTTCGAGCACCTCCGACCACGCGACGATCCGGTCCCAGCGGCCCAGGCCCGCAACGGCTTCGGCGACGTTCGCGTACGGCGAGGCCGCGTCGAGCTCGTCGCGGTGGGCGATCCAGCGGTCGCTGAGCTGCGCCTCGGTGTACCGGGCGAGCTGGCCGCGCATCATCACGGCCCCGGCACGCGCCGCTTCGGGGCTGAGGGACTTCTTCAGCGCGCTCGTCACCTCGCGGGGCATCCAGCCCCACTCCCAGGCGCGCAGCACCGCGTCGTCCCCGAGCTCGCCGAAGACGCGCGCGAGCGCGCCGGGCCAGCGCGGATCGTCCGACGCCCCTTCGAGTCCGGAGGCCGCGTCGACCCAGTCGAGGCGCGCGCTCATGGCCCGCTGGAGGACGCCGAGCACGGCGTACCGGGCGCGGCCCTCGATCGGCAGGGCGTTCAGCTCCTCGGGGTTCACTGTGCCCCCGGTCCGGCGGTGCGCACCCGCCTGGTGAGGTCCACGCGGGCCGCCCAGTCCCCCGGGTCGTCCGAGTAGGACACTTCGACGAGGGTGAGGCCGTGGGGGCCGACGACGTGGACGTCGTTGGCGCGCTCGCCGATCGTGAGGATCGAGGCGAGCCAGGCTTCGTCGCGGCGGCCGTCGCCGACGGCGAGGGACGCGCCCACGAGGCTGCGGACCATGGAGTGGCAGAACGCGTCCGCGCGAACGGTGGCGACGGCGGTGCCGTCCTCGTCGCGGGCCCAGTCGTACTGGAGGAGTTCGCGGATGGTCGTGGCGCCTTCGCGCTGCTTGCAGAAGCCCACGAAGTCGTGCTCGCCCAGGAGGGCCTGGGACGCGGCGTGCATGCGCCCGACGTCGAGCGGCCGCGGCCACGCGAGCGTGTCGAGGCGGCGCAGCGGGGTCACGCCGAAGACCGCGTCGGCGACCCGGTACCGGTAGCGGCGCCAGCGGGCCGCGAAGCGCGCGTTGAATGTCGGGTCCACGGCTTCAGCGGACACGACGCGCACGTCGGGCGGGAGGATGCCGCGCAGGCGCCACAGGAGCCGCTCGCGCAGCTCCTCCCATTTCGCGGTCGGCACGTCCACGTGGACGACCTGCCCGGTGGCGTGGACGCCCGCGTCGGTGCGCCCGGCGACGGTGAAGTCGGCGATGTCGCGGAACAGCAGTTCGAGGCCGCGGATGACCTCCGAGGCGACGGTGCGCAGGCCCGGTTGCAGGGCCCAGCCGGAGAACTCGGCCCCGTCGTAGGCGACGCCCAGACGCAGGCGCGTCGTGTCCTCCATGCCGGAATCCCTTCCCGTGGACTGCTGTGCCGTACTTGCCCTGAAAACAGAACCGCGCGCAGAGCGTGTGCCCTGCGCGCGGTTCGAAGCCGTACTAGTCGACGAGCTCGATGATCGCCATCGGCGCGTTGTCACCCTTGCGGTTCCCGGCCTTGATGATCCGGGTGTAGCCGCCCTCGCGGGCGGCGAAGCGCGGGGCGACCTGCTCGAACAGGTCGTGCGTGGCGTCCTTGTTGCGGAGCTTGGCCAGCGCCAGGCGGCGGTGGTGCAGCGTGCCCTTCTTGCCGTGCGTGATCAGCTTTTCAGCGTAGGGACGCAGGCGGCGGGCCTTGGTCAGCGTCGTGGTGATGCTGCCGTGCTCGAACAGGGAGGCCGCGAGGCCCGAGAGCATGAGCTTCTCGTGCGCCGGGGAACCGCCCAGACGCGGGCCCTTAGTGGGCTTAGGCATTTCTTACTCCTCTTGGTTTGACACGGCCGGCCGTCTTACGGAACCGACCGCCGTATTCACGCGGCTCTTAGAGCTGCTCGGTCTCGCGGAGGTCTTCGCCGTCGTCCTCGTACTCGTCGGACTCGGCGACCGGCGACCCGCCGTAGGCCACAGCGGCCTCGCTCGGGTCGAAGGTCCCGGGGGAGTCCTTCAGGCTCAGGCCCATGCCGGCGAGCTTCATCTTGACCTCGTCGATCGACTTCTGCCCGAAGTTGCGGATGTCGAGCAGGTCCGCCTCGGTGCGGTTGATGAGTTCGCCGACGGTGTTGACGCCCTCGCGCTTGAGGCAGTTGTAGGACCGGACGGTCATGTCGAGGTCCTCGATCGGCAGGGCCAGATCGGCGGCCAGCTGCTGGTCGGCCGGGCTGGGCCCGACGTCGATGCCCTCGGCCTCGGTGTCGAGCTCGCGGTACAGGCCGAACAGCTCCACCAGGGTGGAGCCGGCCGACGCCAGCGCGGTGCGCGGCGTCGTGGACGCCTTGGTCTCGACGTCGACGGTGAGCTTGTCGAAGTCGGTGCGCTGCTCGACGCGGGTCGCGTCCACCGAGTAGGCGACCTTCAGCACGGGCGAGTAGATCGAGTCGACCGGGATGCGGCCGATCTCGTTCGTGTCGGCCTTGTTCGCCGGGGCCGAGACGTAGCCTCGGCCGCGCTCCACCACGAACTCCATGTCGAGGCGGCCCTTCGAGTTGAGGGTCGCCAGCTTGAGCTCGGGGTTGTGGACCTGCACGCCCGCGGGGGGCTGGATGTCGCCGGCGAGGACGTCGCCGGGGCCTTCCTTGCGCAGGTACATGGTGGCCGGCTCGTCGCTCTCCGAGGAGACGCAGATCTGCTTGACGTTCAGCACCAGTTCCACGACGTCTTCCTTCACGCCGGGGATGGTGGAGAACTCGTGCAGGACGCCGTCGATCTTGATCGACGTGACCGCCGCGCCCGGGATGGACGACAGCAGCGTGCGCCGCAGTGAGTTGCCGAGCGTGTAGCCGAAGCCGGGCTCCAGGGGTTCGATGGTGAACTTGGAGCGGGTCGGGCTGATCTGCTGCTCGGTGAGCGTGGGCCGCTGAGTGATAAGCACTGTGCGATGTTTCCTTTGTTCGGGGCGCCCGCTATTTGACGCCTAGACACTTGGATTGAAGAGCTCCGTTGAAGCGCGTCGCGTTAGACGCGGCGGCGCTTCGGCGGGCGGCAGCCGTTGTGCGGCTGGGGGGTGACGTCGTTGATCGAGCCGACCTCAAGGCCGACGGCCTGGAGGGAGCGGATCGCGGTCTCGCGGCCCGAACCCGGGCCCTTGACGTAGACGTCGACCTTGCGCATGCCGTTGTCCATCGCACGGCGGGCGGCGGCCTCGGCGGCCATCTGCGCGGCGTACGGGGTCGACTTGCGCGAGCCCTTGAAGCCCACCTGGCCGGAGGAGGCCCAGGCGATCACGGCACCGGTCGGGTCGGTGATCGACACGATGGTGTTGTTGAAGGTGCTCTTGATGTGCGCGTGCCCGTGGGGCACGTTCTTCTTCTTGGCGCGCGGGTTCTTGGAACCGCCGCGAGTCTTCGGTGGCATCAGATGGTCTCCTAACGTGCCTTCTTCTTGCCCGCGACGGTCTTCTTCGGACCCTTGCGAGTACGGGCGTTGGTCTTGGTCCGCTGACCGTGGACCGGAAGGCCGTAGCGGTGACGGAGACCCTGGTAGCAGTTGATCTCGATCTTGCGACGGATGTCGGCCTGCACCTCGCGGCGCAGGTCGCCCTCGACCTGGAAGTGCTCTTCGATGTAGTTGCGGAGCAACACGAGCTCTTCGTCGGTGAGGTCCTTGACGCGCTTGTCGCGGTCGAGTTCGGTCGCGGCGATCGTCTCAAGCGAGCGCGTGCGGCCGATGCCGTAAATGTAGGTGAGTGCGATCTCCAGGCGCTTGTCGCGCGGGAGGTCCACTCCAACCAGGCGTGCCACTGAGGCGTACTCCTAGTGTTGTCGGAGGTCTGACCACTGCCTTCTCGCCGGGGTTTCGTTCGTCCCCTGCCCTGACGGGCGATGCGAGCCACGGCCTCCGAGCCGTGGGTTGTGCTTGCGCACTGGCGGCGGTTTCCCCTTCTGGGGCCTTCCTGCTGGCGTGTGTGCTGCTTAGCCCTGACGCTGCTTGTGACGCGGGTCGGTCGAGCAGATAACCATCACTCGTCCGTGCCTGCGGATCACGCGGCAGTTCTTGCAGATCACTTTGACGCTCGGCTTGACTTTCACGAGTCCTACTTCATGTAGTCGTCAGGTCAGCGGTAACGGTAGACAATCCGCCCGCGCGACAGGTCGTACGGCGAGAGCTCCACCACGACCCGGTCCTCGGGGAGGATCCGGATGTAGTTCTGGCGCATCTTGCCGCTGATGTGAGCGAGTACTTTGTGGCCGTTGGTGAGTTCCACCCGGAACATGGCGTTCGGGAGGGACTCGACGACCTTGCCTTCAATCTCGATGGCACCGTCTTTTTTCGGCATGTCCTCCGCTACCGTGACAACTCGGTCTGAAAACCCCGCACGTGGAACTGGTGTGCGGAGCTACTGGCACGCCCATCCGAGGCTGAGAGCTTCGGGCGGGCGAAAGAACGGTGCGGCAGTCCCCGAAGAGACAGGGCGCCGGGTGCGATCGACGTGCGACCGCGGGGCGACCCGACAAGGGACGCACTGCACCACTGAGCGAGTCTACTCGCGCCCGGGAGCCGCCTACCAGGGGGTTGACCGTGACGGACGGCACTCGAACGACGTCCGAACGCCGCCGGGCCGACGCATGGCCGGCCTCGGCGGCGTTCAGTCGCTCAGGCTTTACTTCGAGTAGTACTCGACGACGAGCTGCTCGTCGCAGATCACGGGGATCTGCTTGCGCTCGGGCACCGACAGGAAGCGGGCGATCAGGCCTTCGAGGTGGGACTCGATGTAGGCCGGGGTCTGCTCGCCGGCCCACGCGCCGGCGGCGGCGAGCTGGAACGGCGTGGTCTCGCGGGACTTCTTGCGGACCTGGATGAAGTCGCCCGCCTTCAGGCGGTAGGAGGCGATGTCGACCTTGCGGCCGTTCACGGTGAAGTGGCCGTGGTTGACGAACTGGCGCGCCTGGTAGATCGTGCGCGCGAACCCGGCGCGGAGCACGAAGGCGTCCAGGCGGGATTCGAGCAGGCTCACCAGGTTCTCACCGGTCTTGCCGGAGCGGCGCACGGCCTCGGCGTACGCGTTCCGCAGCTGGCGCTCGGAGATGTTGTACTGCGCGCGAAGACGCTGCTTCTCGACCAGCTGGTTCTTGTAGTCCGATTCCTTCTTGCGGCCGCGGCCGTGCTGCCCCGGAGGGTAGGGACGGCGCTCCATGTACTTGGCGGCCTTCGGCGTCAGAGCGATGCCGAGGGATCGGGAAAGCTTGACTTTCGCCTTAGCTTGCAATGATCTCTCCAGTAATTCATGCGTTGCCTCGAAGGATATGACGAGGCGGAATGCATCCCTGACGTGCAGAAACGCGTGAGTGTAGCGCGCTCAGGAGTGCACCCGGGGCTGTCTTTCGAAGCACAGTCGGGGCCTGGCGCGCACACGGTGATGCGGTCGCTTCGCACCACCGAGGCGGTACAGAGCTCGGGTCCAGGTTACGCGGCGTCCTTCGTGTCGCCCACCCGGGCCGCCGCGAGAGTGACCAGGCGCTCCACGAGGTCGCCGTAGGAGACGCCCGCGGCGGCGAACGCCTGCGGGACGCCGCTCATCGGCGTGAGGCCCGGCATGGTGTTGACCTCGTTGAGGTAGACCGTGCCGTCGGGCGCCAGGAAGCAGTCGACGCGGGCGAGGTCGCGGCAGTCGAGGAGCCGGAAGACCTTGCGGGCCAGCTCCTGCGCGCGCTCGGCGACGCCCTCGGGGTAGTCCGGGTGCAGGTTGAACGGCTCGGGGTTGTCGAGGTACTTGGCGTCGAAGTCGAACCAGCCCTCCTCGCCCATCGCGAGGACTTCGAGCGGGAACGTGACGTCCAGGTCCCCGTCGAGCGTTTCGAGCACGCCCATCTCGATCTCGCGCACGTCGAGGAACGCCGCCTCGAAGACGACCTTCTCGTCGACCTCGCGGGCCTTGGCGACCGCGTCGGCAAGGTCCGCGGCGGCCTTGACCCGGCTGATGCCGAGGCTGGAGCCGGCGCGGGCGGGCTTGACGAAGATCGGCAGGCCGAGCTTCTCGACGACGGCGTCCGCGTCGAGTTCCTCGCCGGGCTTGAGGACCGCGAACGCGCCCTGCGGGACGCCTTCGGCCGCCAGGAGCCGCTTGGAGAACTCCTTGTCCATGGACAGGGAGCTCGACAGGACGCCGGAGCCGACGTACGGCAGGTCGGCCATCTCGAAGAGGCCCTGGATGGTGCCGTCCTCGCCGTAGGGGCCGTGGAGGACCGGGAAGGCGACGTCGGCGATCGGCCGCGAGCCGGGGCCGAGGTCCACGGCGACGGACTTGCCGGCCTCGGCGGTGACCTCGGGGAGGGCGTCGGCGGCGTCGATCGCGAAGAGGGAGTCGGCGGGCAGTTCGACCCATTCGCCGGTGCGGGTGATGCCGATGGAGGTCACGTCGAAGCCGCGTTCGCGCAGCGCCTTCGCGACCCCGGAGCCGGAGGCGCACGAGACTGGTTGCTCCACGCTGCGCCCGCCGAAGAAGACGGCGACGGTCGGTTTAGTCATTGTCGGACCTCAAACTGTCGATTTCTGGTTTGGTCTCGCGCCCCATGAGTTCGGCGACCGCGGCTCTGGGGTCGAGCCCCTCATGGCAGACCCGTTCGACGGCGTCGCAGATGGGCATCTCGACGCCGACCTTCCGGGCGAGGTCGGTGATCGAGCGGCAGCTCTTCACGCCCTCGGCGGTCTGCTTGGTGACGCGCGCGGCCTCCTCCAGGGTTGCTCCGAGGCCGAGCTGCTCGCCGAAGGTGTGGTTGCGCGACAGCGGCGAGGAGCAGGTGGCGACGAGGTCCCCGAGGCCCGCGAGCCCGGCGAACGTGGCCGGGTCGGCGCCGAGGCGCACGCCCAGGCGGGTGGTCTCGGTGAGGCCGCGGGTGATGATCGTGGCCTTCGTGTTGTCGCCCATGCCCATCCCGGCGGCCATGCCGTAGGCGAGCGCGATGACGTTCTTGACGGCGCCGCCGAGTTCGCAGCCGACGACGTCGGTGTTCGTGTACGGCCGGAAGTAGCCGGTGGTGACGGCCTTCTGGATGTCCACGGCGCGGCCGTGGTCGATGCAGGCGACGACCGAGGCGGTCGGCTGCTGCTCGGCGATCTCGCGGGCCAGGTTCGGGCCCGACAGGACCGCGATGCGCGACTCGGCGGCGCCGGTGACTTCGGCGATGACCTCGGTCATGCGCTCGGTCGTGCCGAGTTCGATGCCCTTCATGAGGCTCAGGAGCGTCGACTGCGGTTCGAGCAGGCCCGACCAGGCGGCGAGGTTGCCGCGGAGGGTCTGGCTCGGCACGGACAGGACCACGAGGTCGGCGCCCGCGAGCGCCTCGGCGGGGTCGCTGGTGGCCGAGACGAGCCGCGGCAGTTCGATGTCCGGGAAGTAGTCGGGGTTGCGGTGGCCGGTGTTCACCGCCGCCGCCACGGACTCCCGCCTCGCCCAGATGGTGACCGGCGTCCCGGCGTCGGCGAGGATCTTGGCGAAGACGGTCCCCCACGAACCGGCTCCCATCACGGCTGCTTTCACTCAGAAGACTCGCTTTCCTCGGGACGGTGCTGCCGGGGGTCGAACAAGGGGGGTGCTTCCTGGCCGCGGACCTCGGCGAGGCCGGCGCGGAGGGCCTCCATGATGCGGTCGGTGACCGCGGCGAGGTCCTCGCGGGTCGGCTCCTCGCCGAGCCAGGGGGAGAGGTCGACGGGCGGGAAGGCCCGGACGGTGACGGCCTTGCGGCCGAGTTTGAACTTCGGGTCGCGGTTGCGGTCGTGGATGCCGAGGGCGCCCCACTGGACGACCGGGATCACGGGCGCGCCGGATTCGAGCGCGAGGCGGGCGACGCCGGTCTTGCCGCGCATGGGCCAGCGGTCGGGCTCCTTCGTCACGGTCCCTTCGGGGGCCATGATCACGACGTTGCCCTTGGCGAGCTGGTCCTTGAGGACCCGGAGGGAGTCGGCGGCCTCGGCGCTGCCGCGCTTGACCGGGATCTGCCCGGCGCGCTTGAGGAGCGGGCCGATCACGGGCACGTTGGTGATCGAGTCCTTGAGGAGGAACCGCGGGTGGCGCCCGGCGTTGTACACGTAGTGGACGACCAGGAGCGGGTCGATGTCGGAGTAGTGGTTCCAGACGAGGATCGCGGGCCCGGTGAGCGGGATGTTCTCCATCCCGGACCAGGTGCGGCGGGTCAGCCCGAGCATGCCGCCCTTGACGATGTTGGCGTACGCCTGGACGTCCGGGGTGATGCGGTCGCCGCCGCGGCGGCGGAAGGTGTACTGCGCCTCAGGGCTAGGCTCGTTCACCTGCTGGCTCGCTTTCTCGGTGGGCACGGGCCGCATGGGCTCGGCCTGTGCCGTTGTGTACGGGATCGTCAGTGCATTGCACTCTAACGTCCTCACCGGGGCGCACGGGCGACGGGAAGCGGAGCGTGGGGTTTGACTCCCTGCACCGGGGGTACGGCTCACGCGGCGTGAACCCGCAGGTACGCGCCGCGGTGGACGGTCGGTCGGCGGGGACTCACGGGTTGCGCCGGATCGGTTATGATGTCATCATAGAGTCAAAGTGACATCTAGCCGGTCGGCCGAACCCAGTCGACCCGGAATACGACTCGACTCGGAGTGAGTGACATGAACTGGCGGCTCTTCGGCTGGCTCGCGGCCCTGTTCGGCGGTGCCATCATCGTGATCTGGATCGTGGCCTCCCTGATCGGCTTCATCTTCGGCGCCCTCGGCTTCCTCATCAAGGCCGCGATCGTCGTCGGCATCATCGGTGTCATCGGCTGGTTCGCCTACAAGGGCTACAAGGCGATCGGCGGCTCTGAGCGCCGCCAGATCAGGAAGTAGCACAGCCGGAAGCAGCGCAGCCGGAAGCAGTTCCGGAGAAGAAGGCACAGCCGCAAGTAATCAGCTGCGCCTCTGGCTTTCAGGGCCCGCCCTGGTCCATGCTGAAGCCATGCAGGGCACCGTCTCGATCTTCAACGAGGACGCCTCCGGCGAGGCCGTCCTCGACAACGGCCGCCGCGTCGCCTTCGACGCGGCGGCCTTCGCCGTCTCCGGGCTGCGCTTCCTCCGCCTGGGACAGCGCGTTTCGCTCGAAACGGACGAAGCGGGGACAGTGGTCGCCGTGCGCATCTTCACGATGCGCGAGTAGATCCCCCACCGCGTCCTCCGCGCGAGTGGCGAGCTTCCCCGCAGTGGGTGATCCCCAGTACGGTATGAGCGTGAGCGGTACGCAGAGGCGGGTGGCCGCCGCCGGCGGCCTGTTGTGGCGCAACGGCGAGCGCGGTCTGGTCGAGGTGGTCGCGGTGTGGCGGCCCGTGGTGGGGAACTGGTCGCTGCCCAAGGGCAAGCTCGACCCGGGCGAGCCCCCGCTCGCGGCCGCGTGCCGCGAAGTCGAGGAGGAGACCGGCGTCCCGGTCATCCCGCAGCTGTGGCTGTGCCGGGCCTCGTACGTGCTCCCCAATCCCGAAGGCGACGTGTACAAGCACGTCGACTACTGGTCCATGCGCACCGAGAAGCCCGACGCGGTGTTCACCGCCGACGACGAGATCGGCGAGCGCCGCTGGCTCACCCTCGCCGAGGCCCGCGAGGCGCTGACGCGGCCGCGGGACCAGCAGGTGCTGTCGGCGTTCGCGGCGCTGCCCGCGGTGACGTCCACGGTCCTCCTGACGGCCCCCGCGGAGGTCGAGCAGGACTGGGACGGGCCGGTGGTGGCGCGGCCGCTGAGCCTGCGCGGGCAGGACCAGGCGGTGCGGCTGGCCGCGCTCGCGTCGCTGTACCAGCCGGACCGGGCGTTCACGGCGACCGGGCGGGCGAGCGTGCAGACCGTGGAGCCGATCGCGCAGGCCGTGCGCTGCACGCTCACCGGCGACTCGGTGTTCGACACCGAAGCGCACGAACGCAACCCCGAGCGCTCCAGTGCGCGCGTGCGCGAGCTCGCGGGCGGCGGCGGGGCCGTGATCGTCTGCGCCGAACCGGAGGTCGTGTGCGACACGGTCGCGATCCTCGCCGACGAGGACGGGATCGACGCCCCGGACGTGTCGACGCGCCCGGGCGAGGCGTGGGTGCTGTCGCTGTCGGGGCAGAAGCTGGTGGGGATCGAGCGGCTGTAGGGCACCGGGTTTGGAGAAGCCCGCGGGGATCGAGCGGCTGTAGGCCCCGAGGGGTCGCGCTAGGGTTGCCTCCGCAAACGGATTCCGGCGCCGGAGTGCGCCTTCACAGGAGGTAGGCCCGTGCCTGAGCGCGCCCCACTGCACAACTGGGCCGGGAACGTCGCGTTCTCCCCCGCCTCGTTCGAGAAGCCGACGACCCTCGACGAGGCGCGCGGGATCGTCGCCGGGGCGGACCGGGTCCGCGTGCTCGGATCGGGCCACTCGTTCAACGCGATCGCCGCCTCCGACGGCGTGATGCTGTCCCTCGCCGGCATGGAGCCGTTCGCGGAGCTGGACATCCTAAAGGGCACCGTGCGGGCCGCGGGCTGGCTCACCTACGCGGAGCTGAGCGCCGCGGTGCACCGGGCCGGGTTCGCGCTGCACAACATGGCGTCGCTGCCGCACATCTCGGTGGCCGGGTCGATCGCCACCGGCACACACGGCTCCGGGGACCGCAACGGGAACCTCGCGACCGCGGTGGCCGCGATCGAGTTCATCGGCCCCGACGGGGAGCTGCGCACCGTCAGGCGCGGCGAGGAGGACTTCGCGGGCTCGGTGGTCCACCTGGGGGCCTTGGGGGTCGTCCACTCGGTGACCCTGGACCTGCTGCCCGCGTTCGAGATGCGCCAGTACGTGTACGACGGGCTGGGCCTGGACGCGGTCCTGGCGAACTTCGACGAGCTCACGGGCTCGGCGTACTCCACGAGCCTGTTCACGCCGTGGGGCGCCGATCCGCGGTTCCAGTTCTGGGTCAAGCAGCGCACGAAGGACCAGACGCACCCGTTCCCGCCCTCCAGCCGCCACGGTGCGCCCCTGGCGGACGGGCCGCGGCACCCGGTGCCGGGCGTGGACCCGGCCGCGTGCACCGTGCAGCAGGGCCAGACGGGCCCGTGGCACGAGCGCCTGCCGCACTTCAAGCCTGAGTTCACGCCCTCGTCGGGGGACGAGATCCAGTCGGAGTACCTGATCGGCCGCGGCGACGCCGTGGCGGCCCTGGAGGCCCTGGCGGGCATCGGGGAGCGGCTCGGGTCGGTCCTTCAGATCTGCGAGGTGCGGACGATGGCCGCGGACGACCTGTGGCTCTCTCCGGCGTTCGAGCGCGACACCGTGGGGCTGCACTTCACGTGGACGAGTGACGATGCGGCGGTGCGTCCGGTGGTCGGTGCGCTCGAAGCGGCATTGGAACCGTTTTCTGCGCGGCCCCATTGGGGGAAATTGTTCACGATACCAATGAATGAAATCGGTTCGCGTTATCGGCGAATGGGCGATTTCGCGAAACTGCGCGCCCGCGTCGATCCAGAGGGGAAGTTCATGAATGGCTTCTCCGCGGGCCTGTTCGACTCCGCCGCGTCCTAATCGCCCCCGGCGGCCGCCGGGCCGCGGCCCGGCCGGGTCCGATCCGATTCCGGAAAAGCAGCGAGGGCATTCAGGCGGCTCCTGAATGCCCTCTTCCCCGTGCGAGTCGGACGGGTGCCCCACCGTGCCCCGAACCGGTTCGGGGCACGGCATAAGCTGCGCCCGCGCTTCGCGGTCTTCTTCGCCGCGGTCTTCTTGGCCGTGGCCTTGGTGGCGGTCTTGCGCACGGCCTTCTTGGCGGTGCTGGCCTTCTTCGCCGGCGTCGCCTTCTTGGTCGCGGTCTTCTTGGCGGCCACGCGGCTCGTGGCCGTCGAGCGCGCAGCGGTGGACGCGGCGCGCGTGGTCTTCTTGGCGGCCTTCTTGGCCGTGGTCGCCTTCTTGGTGGCGGCCTTCTTCGCCGGCGCGGCCTTCTTCGCGGCCGTGGCGGACTTGGCCGCCTTGCGCTTGCCGGTCACGAGTTCCTTGAACCCGGTACCGGGGCGGAACGCCGGGACGACGGTCTTCTTGACCTTGACCGCCTCACCGGTGCGCGGGTTGCGGGCCATGCGAGCAGCGCGCTGGCGCTTCTCGAAGACGCCGAAACCGGCGAAGGAGACTTTCTCCCCTTTCACCACCGCGCGCTGTATCTCGTCGATCGCGACATCCACGACTTCTTTCGCGGCGTTGCGGTCGCCAGTGCGAGCGGCGATCCGATCGACGAACTCTGCCTTGTTCACGAGTCCTACCCTCCCGATAAGGTTCTGGAGTCATACCAGCTTGTTAAGCGCACGTTATGACGTTTCGAGAGCGAAGGCAACTGTTTCCGCGAAAATCGACCCGTTGTGTCGCAAGGAATTTTTAATCCGGTGCCCGAAATCGACGCTCGCAACCCCGTTGGCGGGGCCCGGAACACGCCTGGAGCCGGTGGCGACGCCACCGGCTCCGTACGTGAGCGCTAAAAGGATCGGCTCTGCGCGGCTAGGCCGCCGCGGGGAGAGTCCTAGGCCGCCAAGCGTCCCGGTTCGATTCAAAGGCGGCGATCTTGGCCTCGTCGCGGAGCGTCAGCGCCACGTCGTCAAGGCCCTCCATCATCCGCCAGCGCAGGAACTCGTCGAACTCGAAGCCCCAGGTGCGGTCCCCCGCACGGACTTCGCACGCCTCCAGGTCCACGGTGACCTCGGCCTCGGGGTTCACCTCGGCCAGGTGCCACAGCTCCTCGACGGCCGCGTCGGGCAGCTCCACAGTCAACAGACCGTTCTTGAGCGAGTTGCCGCGGAAGATGTCGCCGAAGCGGGGGGCGATGACCGCTTTGAAGCCGTAGTCCTTCAGGGCCCAGACGGCGTGCTCGCGCGAGGAGCCGGTGCCGAACTCGGTGCCCGCGACGAGGATCGTGGCGTGGCGGTACTCGTCCTGGTTCAGCAGGAACTTCTCGTCCTCGCGCCACTCGGCGAACAGGCCGTCCTCGAAGCCGGTCTTGGTGACCCGCTTGAGGTAGACCGCCGGGATGATCTGGTCGGTGTCGACGTTCGAGCGGCGCAGCGGGGCCACGCGGCCGGTGTGGGTCGTGAACTTGTCCATGTCCCTTGCCCTTCCTACAGGTCCGCGGGGCCCGCGAGGCGGCCCGCGACGGCGGTGGCGGCGGCGACGGCCGGGCTGACCAGGTGGGTGCGCCCGCCCTTGCCTTGGCGGCCCTCGAAGTTGCGGTTCGAGGTGGAGGCGGCGCGCTGACCCGGCGTCAGCTGGTCCGGGTTCATGCCCAGGCACATCGAGCAGCCCGCGAAGCGCCAGTCGGCGCCGGCGTCGATGAAGACCTGGTCGAGGCCCTCCTCGATCGCCTGCTCGCGGACCTTCGCGGAGCCGGGGACGACCATCATGTTGACGGTGTCGGCGACCTTGCGGCCCTTGATGACGTCGGCGGCCGTGCGGAGGTCCTCGATGCGGCCGTTGGTGCAGGAGCCGAGGAAGACCACGTCCACGTCGATCTCGCGCATGGGCGTGCCCGCTTCGAGGCCCATGTACTCCAGGGCGCTCGCGGCCGTGGTGCGCGCGACGGCGTCGTCCAGGTCGGCGGGGTCGGGGACGTTCCCGGAGAGCTCGACGCCCTGGCCGGGGTTGGTGCCCCAGGTGACGAACGGGCTCAGGGAGGCCGCGTCGATGACGATCTCCTTGTCGAAGACGGCGCCCTCGTCGGTCTTGAGGCTCTGCCAGTACTCGACGGCGGCGTCCCAGTCCTCGCCCTGGGGGGCGTGGGCGCGGCCCTGCACGTAGGCGGCGGTCTTCTCGTCGGGGGCGATCATGCCTGCTTTGGCGCCCCACTCGATCGACATGTTGCAGACCGTCATCCGGCCCTCCATGGAGAGCTCCTCGATGGCCTGGCCGCGGTACTCGACGATGTGGCCCTTGCCGCCGCCGGTGCCGGTGATCGAGATGATCTTGAGGATGAGGTCCTTCGCGGAGACGCCCTCGGGGAGGGAGCCGTTCACGGTGACGGCCATGTACTTCGGCTTCGCCTGCGGCAGGGTCTGCGTGGCGAGGACGTGCTCGACCTCGCTGGTGCCGATGCCGAACGCGATGGAGCCGAAGGCGCCGTGCGTGGAGGTGTGCGAGTCGCCGCAGACGACGGTCATGCCCGGCTGGGTGAGTCCCAGCTGGGGTCCCACGACGTGGACGACGCCCTGGTTGGCGTCGCCGAGCGAGTGGATGCGGACGCCGAACTCCTCGCAGTTGGCGCGGAGCGTCTCGATCTGCTTGCGGCTGGTGGGGTCCGCGATGGTGAAGAGGTTGTCGGTGGGCGTGTTGTGGTCCTCCGTGGCGATCGTGAGATCGGTGCGGCGGACCTTGCGCCCGGCCTGCCGCAGGCCGTCGAATGCCTGGGGGCTGGTCACCTCGTGGAGGAGGTGCAGGTCGATGTAGAGCAGGTCCGGCTGCTGGCCGCCGGTGCGGACCACGTGGGCGTTCCAGACCTTCTCGGCGAGGGTCTGCGGTCGCGCGCCCTCGGCTTCGTGTGGTGTACGTGACATCTCTGTTCCCAGTCGTTGGACTTCTCGAAATATGGGAGGTAATGTTCAGCTCGTGAGAACGAATACTATCAGCGGAGTGGGCGTCCTCGACAAGGCGGTGCTCATCCTCACTGCTTGCACCAACGGCGCCAGCCTGGCTGAGCTCGTGCACGAGACGGGGTTGCCCAGGGCCACGGCCCACCGGCTCGCGCAGGCCCTGGAGGCCCACGAGATGCTGCAACGCGACCACGAGGGGCGCTGGCGTCCCGGCCCGAAGCTCGGCGAGCTCGCCGGGTCGACGGCCGACGTGCTCCTCAGCGCCGCCGAACCGGTCCTCAACCTGCTGCGGGACCAGACCGGCGAGTCGACGCAGCTGTACCGCAGGAGGGCCGACGAGCGCGTGTGCGTCGCCGCGGCCGAGCGCGCCTCCGGGCTGCGCGACACCGTCCCCGTCGGCGCCGGCCTGCCGATGACCGCCGGGTCCGGCGCCCAGGTGCTCCTCGCCTGGGAACCGCCCGAAGGGATCCTGCCCCTGCTGCCGAAGTGCCGCTTCTCCTCCAAGACCCTCGCCGAGGTCCGCCGCCGCGGCTTCGCGCAGTCGGTCGCCGAGCGCGAACCCGGCGTCGTCAGCGTCTCCGCCCCCGTCCGGGACAAGACCGGCCGCGTCGTCGCCGCCATCTCCGTGTCCGGCCCGATAGAACGCCTCGGCCGCCGCCCCGGCGACCGCCTCGGCATGGCGGTCATCCGCGCCGGGCAGAAACTCTCGGGGCTCTAGCCCCTGCAACGTGGAAGCGGCCCGACGGAGATCCGTCGGGCCGCTTCCGCGTCTGCGCGTCAGATGGCGACGAGCGCTTCCTCCGCTCGCGCGACGTGCTTCGCGTGGCGGCGGCGCTCGTCCTCCAGCAGCGGCGAATCGGGGGCGTGCGCCTCCAGGTACGCGATGGCGACCGCGTCGTCCTGGCAGCGCCCGAACCGGTTCTGGATCTTCTTTGCCTCTGCCGCGACCTCCTCGGCGTCCTCACCGAGGACCACTGCGGCCTCAGCGGTGTACCGGGTCCGCTTGGCGGCGTTGCGGGCCTGGTGCCGCGCCTCGTCCGCGTCCTCGGCGCCCCCGATCGCCGCCAGCGCGCGCAGCATCTCCTGCCGCGACGCCTCCACGATCGGCCCGAGCACCGCGTCGGCGGGCTGCGCCGCCGCGGGCGTGAACACGGGCGCCTCCGCGAGCGCCTGGGCCGCGTTGAGCAGCTTCGTGGTCCGCTCCCGCAGCATCGCCAGCTCCAACGGCCCGTACGCGTCCCGCTCCTGCGCTTCGAGCGCCAGGAACCACTCGGGCCGCTCCTCCCCCAGCCGCTTCGCGAACCGCGTCCGCAGCACTTCGAGGTCCCGGACCTTCCCGAGTTCGTCGGCGAGCCACCGCAGCCGCCTGCGCGTCAGCGGCAGTTCCGCGTACAGCCCCGAGTACGTCGCCAGCACCGACCTGAGCCGCCGCGTCGCCACCCGCATCCGGTGCACCGCATCGTCCTCCCGCCCGATCACCGGCCCCCGCCACTCCCGCAGCGCCTCCGCCTGCACGGCGAGGTACGCGTGGACGCCGTCCCCGGCACTGGTCCCAGTCATGAAGCCCTCCAAGCTCAACGGGCCCCAATTACAGCATCGCGGGGCGGATCCGCCAAACGGCTACGAGAGCAGCTCCCGCACCAGGAACTCGGTCTTCGGGCTGAGCAGGTGCGGCGGGTAGAACTCCTCGACGCTGTTGAGCGCCTCGTCGACCGAGGCGAACCCCGCGAGCGCGTAGAGCTGCCGGAGGTCGTCCGAGTCACGGCCGACCCTCGCCGCGACGGCCTTCATCGCGAACAGGTACCGAGGCGAAGCGACGCGAACCGCGATGCCGGGCTTCTCGAAGAGGAGCGTGGCGTTCGGGTCCTCGCCGGGGAGGAAGCCCTTCACCGCGTCGTTCAGCCAGTCCTCGGCGATGCCGTGCCGCTCGGCGACTCTGCGCGCCGCCGCGTAGACGACCTGCTTCGGCTCGAAGACCGCGTCGAGGTCGCGGGTCGCGCGCCTGTTGTACGCCAGGGCCATCGCCGTGCCGCAGACGAGGAAGAGGTCGGCGCGCTCCCCCGCGGCTTCGAGCTCGGCCCCCAGTTCGGTGAGGAGGTCGATGATCGCCTCGCGGCTCAGCAGGGTCACACGCTCTCCAAAGAGGACCGGTCGAGGAAGACGCCGCGGTTCGCCAGCTCGGGCGGCGAGTCGGCGAAGGACATGGCGGCGAGCCCTGGGGCCGGGCGGCCGAGCAGGTCCTCGATGACGAGCCAGAACCGCTTGAGGAACCGTCCGGGCGCGGTCGCCCATCCCGGCACCGGGATGCGGGCCCGGCGGCTCGCGTACTCGGCGACCCCGGCGAGCAGCGCGTCCCAGCGCCGGTCCCCCGTGGTGTCGGGCTCGGTCCGCATCGAGCGGCGGACCGCGGCGGCGTCGGCGCCGCGGGCGTCGTCGAGGAACTGGATCACATGGCGCAGTGCGTCGTTCGGGTCGCCGCCGGACAGCGACCGCCGCACCGCGACGGCGGTGGCGTCCAGCGAGGGACCCGCGGCGGTCTCGACCGCCACGGCGGCGCCGACCGCGCCCGCGTACCGCTCCAGGGTGCTCAGGCGCGGATCGGCGTCGCCGGACTCCAACCGCGCGACGGCAGACTGCGTGGTCCCGATGCGCGAGGCCAGGTCGGCCTGCGAGAGGCGGCGGCGCAGCCGCTCCGCCCGCAGGCGCTCGACCGTCGGGGGCAGTGATCGTTCCATACCCCTGATTATAGCGAATACGCTATAAGGCGGCGATGGGTTACCGGAGCGGGCCGACTGCGGCTTCGATCTCGGCTCGGAGGGATGGGCCTTGGAGTTGGTGTTTGACCTGTTCGAGGACGGGGGCGAGGAACTGGTCGGGGCCGGGTTTGCCCGCGATGGGGGCTACGGCGGCGATGGCGGCGCGGGCGGCCGGGCTGGGGATGAGGGGCTGGCGGAGTTGGAGGCCCTGGACGCCGGCGAGGAGTTCGACGGCGAGGAGGGTGCCGAGGTTGTCGATGATGGTGCGGAGCTTGCAGCCCGCGGCCCAGCCCATGGAGACGTGGTCCTCCTGCATGCCGGAGGTGGGGACGGAGTCGACGGAGGCGGGCGAGGCGAGGCGGCGGTTCTCGGCGACGACCCCGGCGGCCGTGTACTGGGCGATCATGAGGCCGGAGTTGACGCCCGGGTCGGGGCTGAGGAACGCCGGGAGGCCGCGCGAGCGCGTGACGTCGAGGAGGCGGTCCACGCGGCGCTCGGAGATCGAGCCGACGTCGGCGGCGGCGATGCCGAGGAAGTCCGCGGCGTAGCCGAGGGGTGCGCCGTGGAAGTTCCCGGTGGACTCGACGCGGCCGTCGGGCAGCACGACCGGGTTGTCCACGACCGAGAGCAGTTCCCTGGCCGCCACGGTGGTCGCGTAGTCGAGGACGTCGCGCGCGGCGCCCGCGACCTGCGGGGCGCAGCGCATCGAGTACGCGTCCTGGACGGCGTGCGCGGTGTCGTTGCGGTGGGAGTCCATGACCTCGGAGTCCTGGAGCAGCAGGTGGATATTCGCGGCGCTCTGCGCCTGCCCCGGCTGCGGGCGGATCTCGTGGAGTTCGGGCTGGAACGGCCGGTCGGAGCCGAGCATCGCCTCGTTGGAGAGCGCGGCGCACACGTCGGCCATGGTGAGCAGGTGCCGCAGGTCGGCGACCGCGAGCAGGAGCATCCCGAGCATCCCGTCGGTGCCGTTGATGAGCGCCAGGCCCTCCTTGGACGAGAGGGTGATCGGCGCGAGCCCCGCCGCGTCGAGGACCGGGCCCGCCTCCGCACGGGTCCCGTCCGCCGCGCGCACCCAGCCCTCGCCGAGGAGCACGATCGCGCAGTGCGCCAGGGGCGCGAGGTCCCCGGACGCGCCGAGGGAGCCGTGCCGCGGCACCCACGGGGTGACGTCGGCGTTCAGGAGCGCCGCGAGCGCGTCGGCGACCTCGGGGCGGACCCCGGAGCGGCCCATGGCGAGCGAGCGCAGCCGCAGCAGCATCATCGCGCGGACCACTTCGACGGGCATCGGGTCGCCGACGCCCGCGGCGTGCGAGCGGATCAGCGCGTGCTGGAGCTCGGCGCGCCGCTCGGGCGCCACGAACGTGTTCGCGAGTGCGCCGAACCCGGTCGAGACGCCGTAGACGGGGCGCCCGTCGCGCTCGATCGCGTCGACCACGGCGCGGCTGCGCGCCATGGCCTCGCGGGCCTCGTCGTCGATGACGACCCGGGCGCGGTCGCGCGCGACGGCCACGACCTCCTCGGGTGAGACGGGGACCGGCCTGATGCGGACGGTGGACGACATCGCTGCTCCTCTCAATTGACGACGGTGCTGTGCCGCGGCCCTGCCGTCGCGGTTCCTCTGGTTGACGACGGTGCTAGGCCACGACTCTGCCTTCGCGATAAACGGCCTGGACGAGGGGCGTCCCCGGCCGGTAGGCCAGGTGGACGTAGGAGGGGGCGTCGAGCACGACGAAGTCGGCGCGGGCGCCCGGGACGATCCGGCCGATGTCGGTGCGGCGCAGCGCGTCGGCGCCCCCGGAGGTCGCCGCGTACAGGGCTTCGGCGGGGGTCATGCGCATCTCGCGGACCGCGAGCGCGATGCAGAACGCCATGCTGGAGGTGAAGGAGGACCCGGGGTTGCAGTCGGTGGCGAGCGCGACGCGCGCGCCCGCGTCGATGAGGCGCCGCGCGTCCGGGTAGGGCGAGCGGGTCGAGAACTCCGCGCCCGGGAGCAGGGTGGCGACGGTGGAGGAGTTCGCGAGGGCGTCCACGTCGGCGTCCGACAGGTGCGTGCAGTGGTCGGCGGAGGCGGCGCCGAGCTCCACGGCGAGGCGCACGCCGGGGCCCTCGGTGAGCTGGTTGGCGTGGACGCGGGTCTGGAGGCCCGCGGCGGCGCCGGCGGTGAGGACGGCGCGGGCCTGGTCGCCGTCGAAGGCGCCGCGCTCGCAGAACACGTCGATCCACTTCGCGTGCGGCGCGCAGGCGTCGAGCATCGGCCCGGCCGCGAGGGCCGTGTACTCGTCGGGGTCCGCGCCCGTGGGGACGGTGTGCGCGCCGAGGTACGTGGTCTCGGTGGTGAACTCGCCCGCGATGCGCAGGGACCGGAGCTCGTCCTCGACGGTGAGCCCGTACCCGGACTTGATCTCCACAGTGGTCGTGCCCTGCCGGAGCATCTCGGCGGTGAGGCGGGCGCAGTTCTCGCGCAGGCGGTCGTCCTTCGCGTTGCGGGTCGCTGCCACGGTGTTGCGGATGCCGCCGCCGTCGTAGGGCTCGCCGCTCATGCGCGCGTCGAACTCGCCGGAGCGGTCGCCCGCGAACACAAGGTGCGCGTGGCTGTCGACGAAGCCGGGGACGACGGCGCGGTTGCCGAGGTCGAGGTACTCGTCGGCGGCGGGCCGTTCGAGCCGGTGGCCGACCCACGCGATTTTGCCGTCCTCGACGACGAGCGCGGCGTCGTAGTAGAGGTCGCCGTCGTCGTTGGCGGTGAACAGCTCGCCGATGCTGTCGATCAGGAGGCTCTTGGACCCGCTCATCGCCACAGTTCCCCGATCGTCTCGTGCAGCTCCGCACCGGCGTCGATGTACCGGTGGCGTCCTTCGTGGACGATGTGGCGGCCGTCTGCCACCACGTCGACCACGTCTGCGGCGCTCGCCGCGTAGACGATCCCGTCGGGCCGGGCCCCGGCGGTGCGGGGCGTGTCGAGGGCGACGGCGACGAGGTCGGCGCGGGCGCCCGGCGCGATGGCGCCCGCGTCAGGGAAGCCGAGGACCGCGTGGCCGGTCGCCATGTCCAGCAGGGCGTCGGCGGTGAACCGGCCGCGCTCCTCGCTGACGAGGCGCTCGTGCATCTCGACGGCGCGGGCCTCCTCGAACATGTCGATCACGGCGTTCGAGTCGGTCCCGAGGGTCAGGCGCACCCCGGCGTCGGCGAGCGCGCGGGCGGGGCCGATGCCGTCGGCGAGGTCGCGTTCGGTGGTGGGGCAGAACGCGACGTTCGTGCCGGAGCGGGCGAGGAGTTCGACGTCGTGGTCGGCGAGGTGCGTGGCGTGGACGGCGGTGAGGTCGGGGCCGAGGAGCCCGCAGCGCTCCAGGAGCTCGGTGGGCGTGCAGCCGTGCTCGGCGCGGCACGCCTCGTTCTCGGCGCGCTGCTCGGAGAGGTGCACGTGGACCGGGCGGCCCTCGGTGGAGCACGCGAACGCGGCGACGGCCTCTTCGGGGACGGCCCGCACGGAGTGGACGGCGCCGCCGAGGACCGCGTGCGGCGGCAGGTCGAGCCGCTCGACGCGGTCGAGCCAGCCTTCGAGGCTCGTGTCGCCGAAGCGCTCCTGCGCGGGTTCGAGGGGTTCGCCGAACCCGCCGGAGAGGTACAGCGTGTCGAGGAGCGCGATGCGGATGCCCGCGTCGGCGGCGGCCTGGATCAGGGCCTCCCCCATGGCGTTCGGGTCGGCGTAGGGGCGGCCGCCGGGCCGGTGGTGGAGGTAGTGGAACTCGCCGACGCACGTGATCCCGGCGAGGGCCATCTCGGCGTAGACCGCGCGGGCGAGCCGGTGGTAGGAGTCGGGGTCGAGGCGCTCGGCGAGGGCGTACATGCCCTTGCGCCACGTCCAGAAGGTGCCTTTGCCGTCGTGCGTGCGGCCGCGCAGGGCCCGGTGGAACGCGTGCGAGTGGGCGTTCGCGAAGCCCGGGAGCACGAGCCCGCCGAGGATCTCGCCGCGCGGCACGGCCCCCGGCGTGACGGCAGTGATGCGGCCGTCGGCGACGTCGATCGCCACGGATTCGGCGATGCCGCCGGGCAGCCGGGCGTACCGGGCCCAATAGGTCAGCACGCGAGGTCCCGCAGCACCGCTGCGAGGGCGTCCACGCCTGCCGCGCAGTCCTCGTCGCTCGCGCCCTCGCCCGGCGCGTGGGACACGCCGGTGGGGTTGCGCACGAACAGCATCGCGGTCGGCACGTGCGCGGCGAGCACCCCCGCGTCGTGGCCCGCGCCCGTGGGGAGGACCGGGACGCCGCCGAGGAGGTCGGCGAGGCGGTCGCGCAGGGACGCGTCGAACTCCACGATCGGGGTCTCGGACTCGGGGCCGATGGTGAAGCCGGTGCCGTCCCGCTTCGCGCGTTCGGACACTTTGGATTCGAAGCCGGTGAGGATCTCCGCGAGCACGGCCTCGTCGGGCGCCCGCGAGTCGAGCCAGGCGGTGACCTGCGAGGCGATGGCGTTGGTGGCGTTCGGGACCGCCTCGACCCGGCCGACGGTGGCGAGGCCCCCGGCGAGGCGGGCCTCCTTGCGGGCGGCGAGCACCGCGAACGCGAAGGTGAGCATCGGGTCGCGCCGGTCGGGCAGGCGCGTGGTCCCGGCGTGGTCGCCCGCGCCGGTGAACGTCATGCGCCAGCGCCCGTGCGGCCAGATGGCGCTGGCGACGCCCACGGGCGCTTCGAGGTTGCGTCCCTGCTCGACGTGGAGTTCCACGAACGCGGCCAGCCCTGCGAGGCGTTCGGGGTCGGGCCCGAGCGCGTCGGGGTCGGCCCCGGCGGCGCGCATCGCGTCGGCGAGGGTGGTCCCGGACGGGTCGGTGAGCGCGCGGGCGCGCTCGGGGTCGACCACGCCGGCCATGAGGCGGGAGCCGAGGCAGGGGACGCCGAACCGGCCGCCCTCCTCCTCGGTGAACGCGCCGATGACGATGGGGCGCTTGGGCTCGAAGCCCTGGGAGCGGAGTTCGTCGACGGCGAGGAACGCGGAGACGATCCCCAGGGGGCCGTCGTAGGCGCCGCCGTGGGGGACGGAGTCGAAGTGGCTGCCGGTGAGGACCGCGCGCCGGTCGGGGGCCTCGCCGGGCGGGACCACCGCTTCCGGGGTGAGGTCCCACCAGGCGTAGCGGTTGCCGTTGCGGTCGGCCTCGACGCGCAGGCCGCGGCGGGCGGCCTGGGCGTCGAACCACTCGCGGAGCGCGAGATCGGTCGCGCTCCACGAGAACCGCAGGTAGCCGCCGCTGTCGGCGCGGCCGACCGGGGCGATCTCGTCCCAGAGCCGCCGGAACCCCGTGGCGTCCATCAGGATTCCCGGGCGGGGATGCGGACGCCGTTGGCCTCGGCGGTGCGGTCGGCCTCCTCGTATCCGGCGTCGACGTGGCGGATGACGCCCATCGCGGGGTCGTTGGACAGGACCCGTTCGAGTTTCTGCGCGGCGAGCGCGGTGCCGTCGGCGACGCTCACCTGCCCGGCGTGGATCGAGCGGCCGATGCCGACGCCGCCGCCGTGGTGGATGGAGACCCAGCTCGCGCCCGACGCGGTGTTGACGAGGGCGTTGAGCAGGGGCCAGTCCGCGATCGCGTCGGAGCCGTCCTTCATGGACTCGGTCTCGCGGTAGGGGCTGGCGACCGAGCCGCAGTCGAGGTGGTCGCGGCCGATCACGATGGGGGCCTTCAGGGTGCCGTCGGCGACCATCTCGTTGAAGCGGACGCCCGCGACGTCCCGTTCGCCGTGGCCGAGCCAGCAGATCCGGGCCGGGAGGCCCTGGAACGCGACGCGGTCGCGGGCGAGCGAGATCCACCGGTGCAGGGACCGGTTCTCGGGGAACAGGTCGAGCACGGCCTTGTCGGTGGCCGCGATGTCGGCGGGGTCGCCGGAGAGCGCGGCCCACCTGAAGGGGCCCTTGCCTTCGCAGAACAGGGGCCGGATGTAGGCGGGGACGAACCCGGGGAAGTCGAACGCGCGGGTGAACCCGCCGGTGAGGGCCTCGCCGCGGATCGAGTTGCCGTAGTCGAAGACCTCGGCGCCCGCGTCGAGGAAGCCGACCATGGCCTCCACGTGGCGGGCCATGGACTCGCGGGCCCGGTCGGTGTAGGCGTCCGGGTCGGCCTTCGCGAGGTCCGCGGAGTCCTCAAGGGATACTCCGGCGGGGACGTACGCGAGCGGGTCGTGCGCGGAGGTCTGGTCGGTGACGATGTCGACCTCGACGCCGCGCGCGAGCAGCTCCGGGAGGACCTCGGCGGCGTTGCCGACCAGGCCGATCGACTTCGCCTCCCCGGCTTTCTTCGCGGCGAGGGCCTGGGCGACGGCGTCGTCCAGGTCGGCCGCGACGGTGTCGAGGTAGCGGGTCTCGACGCGCCTTTGCAGGCGGTGCGGGTCGACTTCCACGATGAGGCACACGCCGTCGTTCATGGTGACGGCGAGCGGCTGCGCGCCGCCCATGCCGCCGCACCCGGCCGTCAGCGTCAGGGTGCCTTTCAGGGTGCCGCCGAAGCGCTTCGCGGCGACGGCCGCGAACGTCTCGTACGTGCCCTGGAGAATCCCCTGTGTACCGATGTAGATCCACGATCCGGCGGTCATCTGCCCGTACATGGTGAGCCCGAGGGACTCCAAGCGCCGGAACTCGGGCCAGGTCGCCCAGTCGGGCACCAGGTTCGAGTTCGCGATGAGCACGCGCGGGGCCCACTCGTGGGTGCGCATGACGCCGACCGCCCGCCCCGACTGGACCAGGAGGGTCTCGTCGGGGGCGAGGGTCAGCAGGGTCCGCAGGATCGCGGCGAGGTCGTCGCGGCTGCGCGCGGCCTTCCCGGTGCCGCCGTAGACGACCAGGTCCTCAGGGCGCTCGGCGACCGCCGGGTCGAGGTTGTTCTGGAGCATCCGGTAGGCGGCCTCGGTCTGCCAGGTCCGGCAGTGCAGGTCGGTCCCGTGTGGTGCGTGCATGTCGCTCCCCGCTCAGAGGTTGCCGCGCTTGGCCTGCTCCTTCTCAAGGGCCTCGAAGAGGGCCTTGAAGTTGCCCTTGCCGAAGCTCAGCGAGCCGTGCCGCTCGATGATCTCGTAGAACATCGTGGGCCGGTCCTGCTGCGGCTTGGTGAAGATCTGGAGCATATAGCCGTCCTCGTCGCGGTCGACCAGCACACGCCGCTTCTGGAGCTCCTCGATCGGGACGCGGACCTCGCCGATGCGCTCGCGCATCTCGGGGTCCTCGTAGTACGCGTCGGGGGCCTCCAGGAACTCCACGCCGCGCTCGCGCATGGCGTCGACGGCGGCGAGGATGTCGCTCGTGGCGAGCGCGATGTGCTGCACGCCGGGGCCGCCGTAGAACTCCAGGTACTCGTCGATCTGCGACTTCTTCTTGCCCACGGCGGGCTCGTTGATCGGGAACTTGATCTTGCGGGAGCCGTTGGCGACCACCTTGCTCATGAGCGCGGAGTACTCGGTGGCGATGGCGTCCTCGACGAACTCGACGATGTTCGTGAAGCCCATGACGCGCTCGTAGTACCCGACCCACTCGCGCATCTTGCCGAGCTCGACGTTGCCGACGATGTGGTCGATCGCCTGGAAGAACCGCTTCGGCGGCGGGGTCACCATCGGCTCGGCGGCGACGAAGCCGGGCATGAACGGGCCGGTGTAGCCGGAGCGGTCGACGAGGACGTTGCGGGTCTCGCCGTAGGTGCCGATGACGGCGCGGCGGATCGTGCCGTGCTCGTCGGTGAGGTCGTGGGGCTCCTCGATCGCGATGGCGCCCTGCTTGATCGCGTGCGCGTAGTTCTTGTCCACGTCGGGCACTTCGAGGGCCACCTCGATGACGCCGTCGCCGTGGCGGGCGTAGTGCTCGGATGCCGCGGAGTCGGCGGTGGTGCCGCCCGCGAGGACGAACACGACCCCGCCGGACTTGAGGGCGTACTCGGCGTGCTCGCGGTAGCCCTGCTCGGGGCCGCGGTAGGCGAAGAGCGTCATGCCGAACGCGGTCGAGTAGTAGTGGGCGGCCTGGCGGGCGTTGCCGACGTAGTACTTGACGTGGTCCCAGCCCTTGATGGGGAAGGCGTCCTCGCGGATGTCGTGCTCGACGGCGCCGACCAGGCCGGGGGCGTCGGCGTCGGCGGAGCGGCTGGCGGTGTCGACCATGGCGGCCTCCGTAGTCCTCGTGGGGCTGATGGGCGGGGCGGTGACCCCTGTGGCCTTGATCATTGTTCACGTCGGGGCACTGGGCAAGCAGTTCCGCGAAAGCTGGTCAACTTGCGCAGATGTACCAGAGGGAAGGCGCATACACTGGTCGATATGACCAGTGGAACGGGTATCGACGCGCTCGACGCCAAGCTCATCGGGCTCCTGGAGGCCGAACCGCGCATCGGCCTCCTCGAATGCGCCCGGCGCCTCGGCGTCGCGCGCGGGACCGTGCAGGCGCGGCTCGACAAGCTCGTCTCGCGCGGGGTGGTGCGGGACTTCGGGCCGCGGGTCGACCCCGCGGCCCTCGGCTACCCGGTGACGGCGTTCGTGACGCTCGAACTGCGGCAGGCCGTGGGCCACCGGCCGATGGCGCAGCGGCTCGCCCGCATCCCCGAGGTCCTGGAGGCGCACACCGTGACCGGCGCGGGCGACATGCTGTGCCGCATCGTCGCCCGCACCAACGCGGAGCTCCAGGGGGTCATCGACCGGGTCCTCGCGAGCGAGGGCGTGCTGCGCGCCACGACGGTGATCGCCCTGGCGGAGCAGATCCCCCACCGGACGCTGCCGCTGGTCAACGAGGCCGCGGGCCTCAGCTGACGGCGGGCAGGATCGTCCCGGTGACCTCGCCGAGGCCGATGACCGAGCCGTCCGGGCCGGGCGCGGTGGCCTCGATGACGACGGTGTCGCCGTCTTCGAGGAACGTGCGGGACTCGCCGTCGCCGACCTTGACCGGCTGCTTGCCGCCCCAGGTGAGTTCGAGGAACGAGCCGCGCTCGTCGGCGCCGTCGCCGGAGACCGTCCCGGACGCGTACAGGTCGCCGGTGCGCAGGGAGGCGCCGTTGACGGTCATGTGCGCGAGCATCTGCGCCGGCGTCCAGTACATGCCCTTGAACGGCGGGCGCGAGACCTCGGTGCCGTTCCAGCGCACCGACATCGACAGGTCGTACCCGGACCGCGCGGTCTCCTGGAGGTAGGCGAACGGGGCCGGGTCCTGCACGGGCGCCTCGGTCCTCGCGGCCGCGAGCGCGTCGAGCGGGGTGACCCAGTGGCCGATCGAGGTCGCGAAGGACTTCCCGAGGAACGGGCCGAGCGGCACGTACTCCCACGCCTGGATGTCGCGGGCGGACCAGTCGTTGACGAGGACCGCGCCGAAGACGTGCTCGGTGAAGTCGTCGGGGTTCACGGGCGTGCCGAGGTCGGTGCCGACGCCGACGACGAAGCCCACTTCGGCCTCGATGTCGAGGCGCGCGCTGGGCCCGAACTCGATGGGGCCTGAAGGGGTCTTGCGCTGGCCGCGGGGGCGGACTATCGGCGTCCCGGAGGGGACGACGGTCCCGGCGCGGCCGTGGTAGCCGACCGGGAGGTGCTTCCAGTTGGGCAGCAGGGGTTCCGAGTCGGGCCGGAAGAGGCGGCCGAGGTTCGTGGCGTGCTGCTCGGAGGCGTAGAAGTCCACGTAGTCGGCGACGCTGAACGGGAGGTGCATGCGGGCCTTGTGGACCGGGGTGAGGAGCGTCGCGGACTGGTCCTGGTGGCGGCGGTCGGCGAGGAGCTCGGTGAGCTGGTGGCGGACGAGGCGCCACGCGGGCGGGCCCATCGCGAGGAACGCGTTCAGGTCGTGCTCGTGGAAGGCGGGGCGGATCCACGGCAGGAAGAACTGGCCGGTGGCGAGCGCGCGCAGGTCCAGGACCTGGTCGCCGATGCGGACCCCGATGCGCGGGGCCGGGTCCTTGCGGGTCGAGAAGACGCCGTAGGGCAGGTGGGCGAGGCCGTAGGGGCCGGGGTCGGCGCCCTCGACCCAGCTGGTGGCGTTGGTCATGCGGCGTCTCCTCGTCGTAGCAGTCCCAGGTCCAGGAGGTCTTGCAGCGGTTCGCTGACAGAGCACGAGCCGAAGCCGGTCCACAGCGCGCGCGGGCGGTCGAGGAGGCGCTTGGCGCGGGCGGCGAGGTCGGCGGCGTCCTCGGAGGCGAGGATCGCGGTGGTCTCGTCGAGGCCGGCGTTGTTCGCGGTGGCGTCGGCGGCGACGAGGACGTTCACGAAGCCGTGGTGGTGGACGCCGGTGACGGGGTCGCGGTGGCGGACGGCGCGGTGGAGGCCCGCGGTGAGCTTGAACCGCATGCCGCGGCGGCGGCACCCGTGCATCGCGGCGGCGAGGGCCGCGGGCGCGGGGAACAGGTCGGGGGTGAGGCCGCCGGTGCGGAACTTGGGGGTGAACCCGGTGGGGCGGACCGCTTCGAGCGCGTCCTCGTCCATCGGGACCTCGGCGTAGACGGGCTTGCCGGGGAGGTGTTCTTTGAGGTCGGCGAGGGGGTGCCTCGATTCGTAGTGCGCGACGGTGACCTGCGGCCCGAGGGCGTCCACGGTCTTGAGGACCTCGGCCGGGTCGCCGTCGACGATGACGGCGATGCGGAGGTCGCCGCGGCCCGGGTCGAGGTCGCCGAGGCGCGACTGCGGGACGAGGAGCGGGCCGACGAGCGGCTCGTACCAGGACTGCCGGTACCCGCGGTGGGCGGGGACGGCGGCTTCGAGCAGCGCGTTTCCTGGTGGGAAGAGCGCGGCGTCGTCGATCAGGCCCCGCAGCACCGCGGGGATCATTCCGGCCATGCCCGAAGCCTAGAGCGGAACCCGGGCGCGGGTCCAGCGGTCCGCGCACGGCGTGCGCGAAGCAGGCGGGTCGGCGCATCCGGGTGCGCGGAGCGGTCGAATCCGCGCGCGGGCGGCGCTATCCTCGGGGCATATCCGTGACGGGGGCGACACCCTTGGCCGCCGTCCGATCCGACAAAGGAGTCGTCGTGCCGTTCTACCGTTCGGTCGGGCAGATCCCCGACAAGCGACACACGCAGTTCCGCCAGGACGACGGGAGCCTGTACTCCGAGGAGCTCATGGGCCAGGAGGGCTTCTCCTCGGACTCGTCGCTCCTGTACCACCGCTTCCGGCCCACGGCCATCAGCGCGAGCACCGAGCACCGGCCCGAGCGGGCCGAGCCGTCCCCGAACCACCCGCTCAAGCCCCGCCACTTCCGCACCCACAAGCTGGACGCGGCCGGGGACGCGGTCTTCGGCCGCGAGCACCTGCTGTCCAATGCGGACGTCAGGATCTCGTACGCCGTCGCAGACAAGCCCTCGCCCCTGTACCGCAACGCCATCGGGGACGAGCTGCTGTACGTCGAGGCCGGCGCCGCGCGCGTCGAGACCTCGTTCGGCGCCATCGACATCGGCCCCGGGGACTACCTGGTCATGCCGATGTCCACGATCTACCGCGTCCTCCCCGAAGAGGGCGAGCCGCTGCGGACCCTCGTCATCGAGTCCACCGGGCACATCACGCCGCCCAAGCGGTACCTGTCGGTGCGCGGCCAGTTCCTGGAGCACGCCCCGTACTGCGAGCGCGACCTGCGCAGCCCCGCGGAGCCGCTGCTCGTGGAGGGCGAGGACGTCGACGTGTACGTGCAGCACCGCGGCCGCGGGTCGGCAACGCTGTGGACGAAGTTCACGTACGCGCACCACCCGTTCGACGTGGCCGGCTGGGACGGGTGCCTGTACCCGTGGGTGTTCTCGATCCACGACTACGAGCCGATCACCGGCCGCATCCACCAGCCGCCGCCCGCGCACCAGGTGTTCCAGGGCCCGAACTTCGTGGTCTGCAACTTCGTGCCGCGCAAGGTGGACTACCACCCGGACGCGATCCCGGTGCCCTACAACCACCACAACGTGGACTCCGACGAGGTCATGTTCTACTGCGGCGGCAACTACGAGGCCCGCCGCGGCTCCGGCATCGAGCAGGGCTCGATCTCCCTGCACCCGTCCGGGTTCACGCACGGGCCCCAGCCGGGCGCGCCCGAGCGCTCGATCGGCGCCGAGTTCTTCGACGAGCTCGCCGTCATGGTCGACACGTTCCGGCCCCTGGAGCTGTGCGAACCGGCACTGGACGTGGAGGACACGAACTACGCCTGGACCTGGAACCGCGACCCCGCATAGAAGCTCCCGGTGACGGGGCCGCCTCTTGCGGGCGGCCCCGTTTTCCGTTCGCCCGCGCGGGCGGCCGTTACAGTGGACGGGCCGGCCGCGGGACTCAGGTGCGATTCCCGACTCGTTTCGTAAGCGATCCATCGCCATCGCGCCGCCCACTCCCCGGCCGGCACCTGTTCCCTTCACTCGCAGAGGTCCCCATGGAGTCCGTCGCCGATCTCGTCGCCGCCGAGGACGTGCTGCTGTTCGTCAACGCGGCCGTCGCCGCCACCGGCCAGGCCGAGTTCCACACCGGCGCCGAGCGGCAGGAGTGGTCCGTGGACTTCCTGCACGAGTACATGCTCGTGAACTACCGCGACCTGTACGCGGCGGCGCTGGCCCTCGGGATCAACGACCGCAACAAGGCCCTGATCGTGCAGCGGCTCCTCTCCACGGGCGCCGACGCGACCGCGGAGCAGCGGGCGGTCGAGGGCCGCCTCATCCGCCGGGCCCTCCGCGAACTGCCCTCATCCCGCGTGTACCGCCTGTTCACGGCTCTCCAGAAGGCCAAGGTCAACAACCGGCGCACCCGCGCGGTCGTGCGCGAGTGGCTGGCGTCCCGCCCCGACCTCGGCTTCGAGGCCGTCAAGTACCGCGGGGCCTTCAAGCGCGCCGCCGTCCACGCGCACCTCGACCTGGACGGCCTCCCCGGGGAGGCGGGCGCCGAGCTCGCCGCGTTCCTGTTCGCGCCCAAGCAGACCGGGAAGTTCCGGACCCCGCTGTTCGAGACCTGGCGCCGCGCCCACCACGAGCGGGCCGCGGTCTTCGAACTGCCGTACACCGTCGCCGAGGGCTTCGCGGCCGCGCACCGCATCCCCCGCGACAAGTTCCTGGAGGAGATCGCCCCGCGGCTCACCCGGAACGAGCGGCTGCGGCTCCAGCGCAGCGGCGGCGAGGCCGTCGCACTCGACGCCGCGGCGCTCGGCCGGATGCCGCTGACCCGCCTGGCCGCGTACGTCCTCGCGATCCCTGAGGAGGAGCGCGGCGAGCGGCGCGAAGAACTCACCGGCGCGCTCCGCTCTGCGGCCCGGCGGACCGCCGGGGACCGGGCCGGAACCTGGGGACGCGTGGCGGCCGTCCTCGACGACTCGTACTCGGCGAGCGGGTCCACCGAGAAGCGGCGGCGGCCCCTCGTCGTCGCGCTCGCCTCGCACTACCTGCTCGAAGTGCTCGCGGGCGAGTACCGGCCGCTGTGGTTGTCGGGCAACGACGACGCGCTGCTGGTGAAGCCGCGGGGCGTCACCGCGCTCGGGGACCGGATCCTCGACGCGCTGGAGACCGGCCCGGAGACGCTCGTCGTCGTCTCCGACGGCTGGGACAACGCCCCCGCGGGCCTCGCCGCCGAGGTCCTGCGGGTCTGGGCCGTGCGCCTCGACCCGCGGCGGCGCACCGCGATCGTCCACCTCAACCCGGTGTTCGACGCCGACGGCATCGGCGTGCGCCGCCTCGCCCCGAGCGTGCCGACCGCGGGCGTCCGCGACGCCGAGGACCTGCCCGAGCTCATCGCGTTCGCGCGATTCGGCGACGGCCGCGCCGGTCTCGGCGAACTGCGAGCCGCCGTGGACGCGCGGGTGGCGCGCTGGCTCGCCGAGGAGGACGCATGGGCCGCTTGACGTTCGCGGGCCTGGAGACCCGCCCCGGCCAGGTCTGGGGCCAGATCCGGGTGGTGCCGCTCGTGCGCGAGGCGCCGGTGGCGGGCCTGCGGATGCACCCCGGCGACGAGCTCGACGCGACCGGCGACCGCTGCTGGTACACGCCGCACGGGCTCACCGCCGAGTGGACCGGCGACGGCTCGGGCGTGCCCGAGTTCGGGACGGCGCTGCGCATGGCCGCGTCCACAGTGCGCGGTTCACGGCGGCCGAAGGCGAAGCCGCGGTTCGGGGACCGGCGCACCCGCGTGCGGTTCCTCCCCCGCCGCGGCGCCCTGGAGACCTACCTGCCGCTCGCGTTCAAGGCCCCGGTCACCGCCTGGCCCGAGTGGTCCACGCGGGCGTTCCGGCGCGGGCTCGCCCCGCAGCCGGACCGGACCGTCCACGGCTCCCTCGTCGACGGCCTCGCAGACGCGCTGCGGGTCTTCGAGATCCACCCCGGCCAGTGCGGCGTGCTCGTGTACGTGGCCGACGCCCTCTCCGGCGCCCTCGTCACCCCGCACCCCGAGGACTACCGCAGACTCCACCCCAGCCTCGTCGAGGACTCCTACGGCGAGCTGATCTGGCGGTACGCGACGCTGTACCACTCGGTGCCCGAGTTCGAGGCCCGCCTCGACGCGTCCCGAGTGGACTCACTGGCGGACCTGCGCGACCAGGTGTCCGCGGTCCGGAGCGAATGGGCCGCGCTCCACGACGGGACGCTGGCCGCGGGGCTCCTCGGCCCCGACTACCACTTCACCGAGACCTACGCGATGGGCGACTTCCGGCTCGTCAGGTACCGGCCCTCGTTCAGCGTCGGCACCGAGACCCATGTGGGCGAGGCGATCCTGGACACGCAAGGCCGGCCCGCGTTCCTCCAGTCGTTCCGGCTCTCCGAGACCCAGGTCCGCCGCGGGCGGCTCCTCGAAGCGCTCGCGGGCAATGAATGGCGGCTCGACGCGACCGCCGAGGCGCTCGGACTCGCGACACCCGCGCTCGTCGCGCTGCTGCACAACTCGGACCTGGACTGGATGCTCCGCCGCGACGTGGCCGACCACAACCTGGCCCGGCACCGGGGTCAGTAGGACTTCAGGCGCGCGATCAGGTCCGCGTTGTCGAGGTCGGCGACCGGCCGCCACTCCGCGGCGTGGACCTCCGCGGCGGCCGGGCTCAGGTCCGTCGAAGTGGCCCGGAACAGGTACCGCACGTCGTAGTGGTCATGGGCCCCTTCGCCTTTGCGCGGATTGGCCGGGATCGGGTGGACGTCGATGTGGATCGGGGCCGGGTCGAGCAGGTCGAGCGCGGCGAGGCCCGTCTCCTCGGTGGCCTCGCGGCGGGCCGCGGCCGGGAGCGACTCGTCGCCCGGTTCGAGGTGGCCGCCGGGCTGGAACCACCGGTCGAGCGTGCGGTGGTGGATCAGCAGCACCTCGCCGCCCGCGTTCAGGACGATCGCGGAGGCCGTCACGTGCCCGGGGACCGTCTTGCGGTCGAACCCGGACGGGGAGTCGAGTTCGAGCAGCGGCCGGACCTCGCATTCCGACTCGGGCCAGCGGGTGAGATAGGCCGTCAGGTGTTCGCGCAGGTGGGCGATGGTGATGGGCACCGGGCCATTCTGCCAGCGCCCGCGGAGGGTAGGGCGCACCCCCGGCCGGAACGGGCCCCAGCATGATTCCCGGCGGCCGCCTGCATTGCATACGTTGGGGTTCCAGGAGATTCCCCAATGGAAGGCGATCGAGATGTCATCCCTCAAGAGGACTATCGGAGCGGCGGCGGCCGGGCTGCTGGCCGCCGCCGCACTCGCGGTGGGGCCGCCGGCGCCCGCCGCGGCGCAGGAGGCGACCCTCGTGGAGACCGAAGTGGTGTTCCACAGCGGCGACCGCGAAGTCGGGGCCACGATCATCGCCCCCGAAGGCGCGCAAGGGCTCCCGGGCGTGGTCCTGGTGGCCGGGTCCGGCCCGGGGCCCGACCGGGACCGGTACCGGGCGAACGCGGAGGCGTTCGCGGAGGCCGGGATCGTCGCGATGATCTACGACAAGCGCGGCACGGACGAGGGCTACACGCAGTTCGAGGGCTCGTTCACCGAGCTCGCCGACGACGCGAACGCCGCCGTCCAGGCGCTCCGCGTCCGGCCCGAGGTCGACCCGGCGCTGGTGGGCCTGCACGGGCACAGCGAGGGCGCGTGGACGGTGATCGAGGCTTCGGCGCGGTCCGAGGCGGCGGCGTTCGTGATCACCTCGGGCGGGAGCGGGCTGCCGCCCGAGGACACGCAGGCGTGGATGAACCGCAACAGCCTGGTCGACGCGGGCGCCGGTGACGCGCTCACCGCGGCGCTGGGCGACAGGATGATCGCGGCGCTCGTCGCGGACGACTGGTTCCGGCTGGCCGGGTACGACCCGACGCCGCCGCTGAGCGAGCTGGACCGGCCGTTCCTCGGGGTGTTCGCGGAGTTCGACCTGAACACGCCGCCCGGCCGCACGATGGAGCTGTACCAGGCCGCGCTGCAAGGGAACGAGAACTACGCACTGCGGCTGATCCCGGGCGTGGACCACCGGATGGTGGCCACGGTCGACGGGACGAAGGCCCCGGACTACGACCGGGACGAGATCGACCCGCGGTACGTGGACGTGGTCGCCGACTGGGTCCACGGCCTCGCGGCCGGGGAGACCGGGGTGGTCGTGGACCCGATCCCGGTGGAGGCGGTGTCGACGGGCCCGGTCGCGGCGGCGCCGTGGTTCGGGACGGCGACGGCGCTGCTGGCCGCGATCGGCCTGTTCGGGGTGCTGTTCCTCGCGTATCCGGTGGCGGCGCTGGCCGCGAAGGTCTCCGGGCGCGGGCCGCTGGCGGCGACCTGGGCGTCGCGGACCGTCGCGTCGATCGGCCTGCTGCTGCCGCTGCTGGCGGCGTGCTATTCGGCGTGGATCCTCATGAGCGGCGGCCAGGAGCTGCTGGGCCCAGTAGTCGCGGGGAGGCCGCTGCCGTGGCTGGTGCTCCAGGCGGCGGCGGTGGCGATGCTGGCCGGGGCGGTCGTACTGGGCGTGCAGTGGTGGCGCCGCCGGGGTGACCTGGGAACCGGCTCGAAGCTGCGGTTCTCGGCGCTCCTCCTCGGTGTCGCGCTGATGATCCCGTGGGGCGTGTACTGGGGCCTCGCGGCGTAGGGGGAGGCCCGGCGGCGGGGGGCGCCGGGCTTCCGTTCGCTAATTTACATAAGCAGTGTATATACTTTCTCTATGGTTTCACGGAGCCCCGACGACATCGACCAGTTCTCCGCGCGGCTCACCTCCCAGGCGAGCCGTTTCGCCCGCACCGCCTCCCGCAGGGCCGGGACCCGCCGGTCCCTCATCTCGCTCCGCGCGCTCGCCAACCTCCAGCAGGACGGCGACCTGCGCGTGGGCGAACTGGCCCTGCGCGAGGCGATCACGCAGCCCGCGATGACCTCGGCCGTGAACCGCCTCGAAGCCGACGGCCTCGTCGTGCGCCGCGCCGACCCGGCCGACGCGCGCGCGTCCGTCGTGAGCCTGACGGAGGCCGGGGCCGAGGAGCTCCACGAGTTCCGGATGCGCGCCGCCGCGAAGGTGCGGCCCGCGCTCGAAGCGCTGAGCGAAGAGGACCTGGCCGTGCTCGCCAGGGCCGCCGACCTGCTCGAAGCGCTCGCGGACCGGCTCAACAAGGAATGAACCCCGGGGCCCCCGGCCCCGCACATAGGAGGAAGTGCCCGAATGGAAGAGCCGAAGAAGGCGTCGATCCTGCGCCAGCCGACGGCGGTGTGGGCCATCGCGTTCGCGTGCGCGGTGTCGTTCATGGGGATCGGCCTCGTGGACCCGATCCTGCCCGCGATCAGCGAGGGCCTCAAGGCGTCCCCGTCCCAGACGATGCTGCTCTTCACGAGCTACCTGATGATCACCGCGGTCGCGATGTTCTTCAGCGGCTACATCTCCAGCCGCGTCGGCGTCAAGCGGACCCTCATCGCCGGGCTCGCGCTCATCGTCGTCTTCGCGGGGCTCGCAGGGGCCTCCGACACGGTCGGCCAGATCATCGGCTTCCGCGCGGGCTGGGGCCTGGGGAACGCCCTGTTCATCTCCACCGCGCTCGCCTCGATCGTCGGCGCGGCCTCCGGCGGCAGCCGCCAGGCCGTGATCCTCTACGAAGCGGCCCTGGGCATCGGCCTCGCGGTCGGCCCGCTCCTCGGCGGCGCGCTCGGCGAGGCGTCCTGGCGCGGCCCGTTCTTCGGCACCGCGGTCCTCATGGCGATCGCGCTGGTCGCGATCGTGGTCCTCCTCAAGGGCCCCGTGGCGAAACCGGCCCCCGTGCCGCTCACCGCGGGCTTCACGGCCCTGCGCAACCCGGCCCTGCGCACCCTCGCGATCACCGCGCTGTTCTACAACTACGCGTTCTTCACCCTGCTCGCCTACTCCCCCTACCCGATCGAAGCCGCCGCCGCGAAGTCCGGCCTCGACTTCGGCGCCCACGAGCTCGGCCTGGTCTTCTTCGGCTGGGGCGCCGCCGTCGCGATCACCTCGGTCTTCGCCGCCCCGATCCTCACCCGCCGCTTCGGGCTGCTCCCGGTCCTCTACTCGATGTTCGCGCTGCTCGGCATCGCCCTGGCGGCCATGGGCATCGGCGTCAAGTCCGCTCCGCTGCTGATCACCGTCGTGATCCTGGCGGGCCTCTTCCTGGGCGTGCTCAACACCGCGCTGACGGAGACGGTCATGGAGGCCACGGACCTGCCTCGCGGCGTCGCGTCCTCCACGTACTCGGGCGTGCGCTTCCTCGGCGGCGCCATCGCCCCCGCCGTCACCGGCTACATCGCCGACGCCTGGGGCGCCGGGTCCCCCTACTGGTTCGCCGTGGCGGCGCTCGTCATCGCCATCGCCGTCCTCGCGTTGGGAAGGCGCACACTGACCCACCTGACGCACCCGCACCAGGACGCCGAGACCGAGGCCGAGCTCATCACCGCGGGCGACGAGGTCTAGGCCGACTCGCGCAGCACCAGGACCGGGTCGAAGATGACCGAGGTCGGGTCCGGCGAGGGGTCCTCGATGCGCTGGAGCAGCAGCCGGACCATCTCGGCGGCCATCGCTTCGAGCGGCTGGCGGATCGTGGTGATCCCGGGGCGGCTCAGGCGGGCCGGGGCGCTGTCGTCGAAGCCGACGACGGCCACGTCGTCGGGGACGCGGCGCCCCTGGTCGCCGAGGGCGTGGATCGCGCCCTGCGCCATGAGGTCGCTCGCGGCGAAGACCGCGTCCAGCTCCGGCACCCGGTCGAGCAGCTCCTTCATGGCGCGTTCGCCGCTGTCGTAGGTGAACCCGCCCTCGGCCGCGGGCACGAACGGGCAGCCGTGCCGGGCCCAGCCCTCCTCGTACCCGGCCTGGCGCTCCTGGGCCGCGGGGATCTCCAGCGGGCCGGTGATCGCGACGGGCCGGCGGCGGCCGATCGAGGCCAGGTGCTCGGCGGCCATGCGGCCGCCCTCGCGGTGCGCGAGGTCCACATAGCTCACCGGACCGGGGTGCGCGGGCCGGGCGAACCGCACCGAGGGGCGGCCCACGTCGGCGAGCATCGCGGGCAGCCGCTCGTCGGGGTACGTGGAGATGAGCAGGGCCCCGTCCGCGTTGCCCTGCTTGAAGTACGCGGTGATCGCGAGGTCGTCGGCCGGGTTCTCCGCGAGCATGAGCGCCGGGAAGATCCCGCGCGGCTTCAGCGCCCCGATGATGCCGGTGAGGAGCCGCCCGAAGAACGGGTCGGTGAGGAACTGCCCGGCGTTCAGGCTGTCGCTCAGGTCGGTCCCGGCCACGACCACCCCGACGGCTTCGCTGCGGCGGGTCACCAGGGACCGCGCGGCGCGGTTCGGGACGTAGCCGGTGACCTCGACGGCGCGACGCACGACCTCCTGGATCTCGGGGGCGACGTTCCTCGTCTGGTTGATGACCCGCGAGACCGTCGCGCGCGAGACGCCGGCGACGCGCGCGACGTCCTCAAGCGTCGGGGAGGGATCAGCGCTCATCGCCAAGTTATAGCACGGTCTCGGAAATCGCTCTCCCGCAAGAAAAGCCGCATCAGGGCGGCAACCACCCATCCGTGCCGCCGATTCGGTCGAAATATCTAGATATCGAAGAACTTGACAATCTCGAAATCGGCGTTCTAGCATGAATTCATGGGAGAGCGCTCTCCCATACAGCCCGGCAGGCATCCGTCCGTTCCTTCCCTTCCGCACCTCCCTGGAGGCCCATATGCAGGAACAACCCCCACCGGACCACCGCGGTTTCAAACGGCGCGCAGCGCTCGGCGGCGCCGCGGCCGCCGCCGTCGCGGCGGGCCTCGGCGCCGGGAGCCTCGTCGCCCGCGCGCAGGCCCAGCCGCCGAGCGCCTGCGGCGAGGACCCCGACGTCCTCCCGCCCACCGACGCCTACGACCCCGACCTCGGCCCGAACACCCTCGTGTTCGGCCCGTCCACCCCGGCGGCCGAGATCCAGAGCGCGGTCGACGCGATCACCGACCAGATGCGCACCAACCAGTTCGGGCGCGAGCGGCACGCCGTGCTCTTCCGTCCCGGGACCTACGCCGCCGACATCGACCTGCGGTTCTACACGCAGGTCGCCGGGCTCGGGCTCCTCCCCGGCGACACCGTCATCGACGGCCACGTCAGGGTCGAGGCCGACTGGCTCCCCCAGGGCGACGACCGGCCCGACTACCTCGGGAACGCCACCCAGAACTTCTGGCGCTCGGCCGAGAACCTCACCATCCGCAACCCCGCGGGCCAGATCGCCCGCTGGGCGGTCTCCCAGGCGGCCCCGTTCCGCCGCATCGACCTCCAGACCACCGAGATGCAGCTGTGGGACGGGTACGAGGGCTGGGCCTCCGGCGGGTTCTTCGCCGACTCCCGGTTCTCCGGCCGGGTCGTCTCCGGCTCGCAGCAGCAGTTCTTCACCCGCAACTCGAACCTCCAAGGGGGATGGGCGGGTTCGGTGTGGAACATGGTGTTCGTGGGCACCGGCGGCGCGCCCGCGCACCACTTCCCCGACCCGTCCCACACGGTCGTGGACCGGGCGCCCGTCATCCGCGAGAAGCCGTTCCTGTACACCGCCTCCGACGGCGAGTTCCGGGTCTTCAGGCCCGCGGTCAGGCGCGACGCCGCCGGGACCAGCTGGGAGGGCGGCGCCCCCGCGGGCACCTCGATCTCCCTCGCTGAGTTCTTCGTCGTCAATCCGGGCGAGGACGTCGCCACCGTCGACCGGGCGCTCTCCGAAGGGCGGCACCTGCTCTTCACCCCCGGCGTGCACGAGTTCGACCGGACCCTGAACGTCACCGCGCCGGGGACCGTGGTCCTCGGGCTCGGCCTGGCGACGATCATCCCCACGGGCGGGCAGACCGCGATCGCCGTCGCCGACGTGGACGGCGTCGTCATCGCCGGGCTCCTCATCGACGCCGGGGAGGCCGAGTCCGACGTCCTCGTCCAGATCGGCCCGCCCGGGTCCGGCGCCGACCACAGCGCGGACCCGGTCTCGCTCCACGACCTGTTCGCGCGCATCGGCGGCGCGCACCCCGGGTCGGCGAAGGTGAGCCTGGAGATCAACTCCCGCAACGTCATCGCCGACCACCTGTGGCTGTGGCGCGGCGACCACGGCGAGGGGGTCGGCTGGGACGTCAACCCGGCCGCGAACGGCATGGTCGTCCACGGCGACGACGTCGTCGCCTACGGCCTCTTCGCCGAGCACTACCAGGAGTACCAGGTGATCTGGGCGGGCGAGCGCGGCCGCACCTACTTCTTCCAGAACGAGATGCCGTACGACCCGCCGGACCAGGCGACCTGGCGCACCGGCGCGAACGGCTGGGCCTCGTACAAAGTGGACGACTCCGTGGCCGAGCACGCCCTGTGGGGCGGGGGCGGCTACTGCTTCTTCAACGTCAACCCGGACGTCGTGTGCGACCGGGTCTTCGAGACCCCCGGCCACGGCGGCATCCGGCTCACCTCCCTGGTCAGCGTCTCCCTCGGCGGCGTCGGCACCATCCGCCGGGTCGTCAACGAGACCGGCGACCAGGTCGACGCCGGGTCGTTCACCGCCTACGTGGTGGCGTACCCGTGACCCCGCAACCCCGAACAGGAGCGACGATGCGAACCCCCATGTCCCGCAGAGCGACCGCGATGCTGACCGCGCTGTTCTGCGCGGCCGCCGCCTGGGCGGTGGCCCTCGCGCCCGCCCAGGCCCAGGAAGAGGAGGCGCTGCTGTCCCACCAGCGGCCCGCCTCGGCCTCGTCCGAGGAGAGCCCGGACTACACCCCGGCGTCGGCCGCGTTCGACGGCGACCCGGGCACCCGCTGGTCCTCGCAGTTCAGCGACGACCAGTGGATCCAGGTCGACCTCGGCGGCCAGTTCGACCTGACGCGGGTCGAACTCGTCTGGGAGGCGGCCTACGCGACCGCGTACGAGATCCAGGTGTCGGCGAACGGCTCCACCTGGACCACCGCCTTCACCGAGTCCTCCGGCGGCGGCGGGTCCGAGTCGATCACCCTCGACGCGACCGGCCGGTACGTGCGGATGCAGGGCCTCGACCGCGTCGGCGGCTACGGCTACTCGCTGTGGAGCTTCGACGTGTACGGCTGCGCCGCCGGCGGGGGCACCGAGGTCCCCGACGGGCCCGCCGAAGTGGAGGTCGTGGGCTCCCAGGGGAACTGGCAGCTCACCGTGGACGGCGAGCCCTTCGTGATCAAGGGCCTCACGTGGGGCCCCTCCCCCGCCGAGGCCGCCGCGCTCATGCCCGAGGTCGCCGCGATGGGCGTGAACACGTTGCGCACGTGGGGCACCGACGCTTCCTCGCTGCCGCTGCTCGACGCGGCCGCCGCGCACGACGTGCGGGTCATGCTCGGCTTCTGGCTCCTGCCGGGCGGCGGGCCGGGCTCGGGCGGGTGCATCGACTACACCACCGACACGACCTACAAGAACCAGGCGCTCGGCGACATCACCGGCTGGGTCGAGACCTACCGCGACCACCCGGCGGTGCTCATGTGGAACGTCGGCAACGAGTCGGTGCTCGGCCTCCAGAACTGCTACTCGGGCGCGGCGCTCGAAGCGCAGCGCAACGCGTACACCGCGTTCGTCAACGACGTAGCCGTGGCGATCCACGCGATCGACGCCGACCACCCGGTGACCTCCACCGACGCGTGGACCGGCGCGTGGCCCTACTACGAGGCGAACTCCCCCGACCTGGACCTGCTGGCCGTGAACTCCTACGGCGACATCTGCGGTGTGCAGGAAGCATGGGAGGCGGGCGGGTACGACCGGCCGTACGTCGTCACCGAGACCGGCCCGGCCGGCGAGTGGGAGGTCCCCGACGACGCGAACGGCGTCCCCGACGAACCGTCCGACGTGGACAAGGCCGCGGCTTACACCGAGGCGTGGGAGTGCATCACCGGCCACGAGGGCGTGGCCCTGGGCGCCACCATGTTCCACTTCGGCACCGAGGGCGACTTCGGCGGCGTCTGGTTCAACCTCTACCCCGGCGGCAACCGGCGCCTGTCGTTCTACGCGGTCGCGGAGGCGTACGGCGGCGCCGCGCAGGCGAACACGCCCCCGGTGATCACCGGCATGGACCTGGGCCTCGACGGCCCGGTCGTCGGCGGCGAGGAGTTCACCGTCGACCTCGACGTGTCCGACCCCGACGGGGACGCGCTCGAATACATCCCGATGGTCAACAGCGCCTACGTGAACGGCTCGTGGGACATGCTGCTCGCGGACTACACCGTGAACGCGGACGGCACCATCGCGATCCGCGCGCCCGAGATCCTCGGCGTGTGGAAGCTGTACGTCTGGGTCGAGGACGGGCACGGCAACGTCGGCGTCGAGAGCCGCTCCTTCGAGGTGACGCTCCCCGACGTCGCGGGCGAGAACATCGCCCTGGGCCGGCCCGCCGACGCCTCGACGTTCCAGGAGTGGGGCGGCCACACTCCGGCCGCGGCCTTCGACGGCGACCTCGCGACCCGCTGGGCCAGCGAGTGGGCCGACGACCAGTGGCTGCGCGTCGACCTCGGCTCGCGCCGCGACTTCGACGCCGTGCAGCTGGTCTGGGAGACCGCGTACGCCACCGGGTACCAGGTCCAGGTGTCGGACAACGGCACCGACTGGACCACGATCCACACCGCGACCGGCGGCAACGGCGGCGCGGACACCCTCCAGATCTCCGGCACGGGCCGCTACGTGCGCGTCCTGTGCACCGACCGCGCCACCGAGTGGGGCTTCTCGCTCTACGAGTTCGGCGTCTACACCTGATGATCCGCGGGCGGGCCGCCCCCGCGGCCCGCCCCCTTCGAAAGGAGACCGAGATGCGACTGCGCCACGCCGCGATCGCCCTGGCGGGCCTCGCGGCGGCCGCCGCGGCCCTGGTCGTGACCCCCGCGGCGAACGCCGCCGACGAGGTGACCCACCACGAGTTCCAGGCCAACTGCACCATCCATCACACCGCCCAGGACGACCCGATCGTCTACCCCGGCGTCCCCGGGGCGTCCCACGACCACACGTTCATCGGCGCCGAGGACGTCGACGCGTACACCACTCTGGAGTCCCTCCAGGAGAGCGAGACGACCTGCCTGGTCCCCGACGACCACTCGGCGTACTGGTTCCCGACCCTCATGCGCGGCGGCGAGCCGATCCTCACGGACTGGCACCTCGTCGTCTACTACAAGTCCGGGATCGAGGACTACACCGCGGTCCAGCCGTTCCCGGAGGGCCTGCGCTTCGTCGCCGGGGACATGATGGCGACCGAGCAGCAGTTCGCGGACGCGCCGGGCCAGGTCGAGGGCTACGAGTGCGGCGAGTCCTTCTTCAACTGGGACATCCCCGACTACTGCACGTCGTGGCTGAACATCCGCTACCAGTCCCCGAGCTGCTGGGACGGCGTCAACCTGGACTCGCCGAACCACAAGAGCCACATGGCCTACCCCGTGAACGGCTCCTGCCCCGCCACGCACCCGGTCCCCGTCCCCATGATCGAGTTCAAGATCCACTGGCCCGTCCAGGGCGACATGACCGGCGTCGAACTCGCCAGCGGCCCCGGCTACTCCTGGCACTACGACTTCTTCAACGCCTGGGCCCCCGACACCCTCGCCGCCATGGTCGACCACTGCATCAACGGCGGCCTCCAATGCGACTCCCGCGGCTACGACCTCTACAAACCCCACCGAGGCCAAGTCCTCGACGAGAACTACGAACTGATCCGCTGAGACAGACGATGAACGGCCCCGCCTCGGCGGGGCCGTTCCCGTCTACTCCGCTCCGCTCCTGCGGCGCCGGGCGGTCACCACGAGGAGCACCGCGCCGGCCACGACGACGACCGCCGCGACGGCGATGACCAGGCCCAGGGAAGCGCCCGTGTTCGGCAGCTGACCATGCCCGCCATGCCCGTCGACCGTGAAGTCGGCGACGTTGTCGCTCGGGTCGGCCTCGAAGTCACCGGGGTAGTACCGGTCGCCGAGCGCCAGCACCTCCAGGCGCCCGACGTCGGTGGAGTCGGCGTCGGTGATGTCAACGGCCACTTCCAGTTCGAGCTGGTCCCCGGCGCGGAGGCTCTGGAAGAAGCATGCGAAGTCGAGGCCCTCGGTGTCGATCCCGTCGAGGCGGTCGGCCCAGTCGTCGGGGCAGGTCGCGGCGTCGCCGCCCTCGACCGCGTGCAGGCGCAGTCCGTCGGGCAGGTCGCCGGTCACGACATAGGAGCCCGGCGGGTCGAAGAAGGGCACCGCCGCCGCGGTCCCGGCGTTGGCGACCGGCACCGTCACCGTGACCCGTTCGCCTTCCGGCCCTGCCGCTTCGGTGTCGGCGACGGACAGGTCGAAGTGGTTCTCCGCGGTCCGGAAGGTGACCACGCCGGTGCCCTCGTAAGGAGGCGGCGCGTCCACCGGCACCATGCCGATCAGGTTGTCCGAGTCCTCGTCCCAGAAGACGCCCCCGAATTCCTCCTCGAAGGTGTCGTCGTTGATCACGTAGACGCGGTAGTCGCAGCCGCACAGGTTGAAGGGGCCGGGGAACTGCTCGTCGAGCGCGAGCGTGATCGGGTCGGTGAGGCCGAAGACCGTACCCGGCGAGTTCTCGATATCGGTGATGAGGCAGGTGACGCCCCGGAAGGACTCCATGCAGTTGTCGAAGTCGGCGATCGCGTCCGGGGCCGCGAACTCCACATCGACCTCGGCCCCGCTGAACGCGACCACGGCGGCCGCGGCGTAGTCCGAGAAGGCCGTGTGCTGGTAGATCGTGGGGACGAGCTCGATGGTGCCCCCGGGTTCGACCGACGGGAAGCCGTGGTCCGAGAACGAGTAGACGTACTCGGCCTCATCGCCCATGTCGTTCCCGAGGATCCTGAGCGCGTCCTCGACGGTCGCGACGGTCTCGCCGTCCACCGCGAACACGAGCGTGTAGTCGTAGTACCCGGGCTCGGCCTCGAAGTCGGGCACGCTGTACCGGAACCCGAACGCGGTCTCCGCCTCGGCGCCCTCGCTCACGCAGGTGGCCACCGTGCTCCCGGCGTCGAACGTGCACCCCCCACCGGACCCGTCCGGCCCGAACGCGAACAGGCCGCCGGGGGCGTCGACCGTCACCGTCGCGGTGACGGTGTGCTCCCCGGGTTCGAAGTCCTCACCGAACTCGATGCGGGCCTGGAACAGCGCGGGAAGATCGAAAGGAGAAGTCGGGGAACCGTCGTCGACGAACACGTCCACCGGTTCGAACGACTGGGCCTGAGCGGGTGCAGCGAACACACCGGCTCCGAATACGGCCGCCACAATGGCGGCCGGCACACGCCATCGGGCGCGTAGGTCAGATGAGGGTCGCATGAGGGGTCCTTCTCGATCACCCGGGCCTTGGCGGCGTCCGGTGAGCCGGTTCTATGAACAGAACGCGTCCAACCCCCGGCGAGTTGCGATCGAAGCAGAGATTTTCGAGGTGGCCGCACCACAGCAAAATGAACAGCGAATGGGCATTGTGCCGAGAACATACAAAAAGCCCGCAGAGCGGGCCCGTGTGCCTCGGTTTCGCAATGGCTGATCGCCGCCGTCTCACACACGGACTTACCGGAACTCGGATTCAGTTCTGGTTCACCGGCCAGACTGCCCGCCGGGTTGCAGTGGGCCGGGCAAGCCAGCAGGTAGACTTCATTGCCGAGGAACAGGTGAAATGTCTTGCCGATGCCGTTGGGCTGCTTCGGAGAGCCTGGATACACGTCGAACTCCCAGTCTTCCGGCACCTGGCATAGGTACACCAGATCGGCACCGCATGCGCACTGATAGCTCTCAGGGTATTGAGCCCATGATGGCATCCCGCCGACTTTGAACTTCTGCGCTCCTATCCCGTACGCACTCGGCTCGTCATCGAAGGCGCGCAGGGTCAACGGCAGGGCCCTCACCAACGGTTCGAAATCCGTCGCAGGCAGTGTCGCCCCGCGCTGCACAAGCACCCTCCAGAACGGACCCGACTCGGGCGGCTGCGGCGCGTCCCAGTACTTGTCCATGAGACGGCCTTCGACCAAGGGCGGATTGGTGCAGTCGTTGTGGATCCGACAATGGAAGACCGAAAGATGATCGCCGCCGAACGGCCCTAGGTCCGCAGGCAGGTCGAGTTGGAAGAACAGCGTCATCCGCTCGCCGCAGAAGCACTCCGGCCACTCCTGGCCCTCCGCGAGGTAGGGCCAGCCGCCCAGCGAGTCCCGCACCGGTCCGGCCAGCTGCTCGGTTCCGATCTCGATCGCATACGCGGGCAACTCCACCTGCATATCTGGCACCTCGGGTTCAACCATCCGCTCAACGTAGTACACCGGTCCGACAGACGGAGATCGCGGAACGAGGACGACGAAGTTACGACCGGCCGAGCGATTCCGGAGACGCTGTCCGGTTGTCGAAGCCATGACAGGGCCAAACAAAAGGCCCGCTTTTCAGCGGGCCTTTGTTGGCTGGCCTGTTGGAGACGTACGGGCACGCCCTGCCTCAAGTACAGGCCCTGTACCAGCGCCTCACCACACCCTCCTATGCCACCCAAACCGCCCCGGCAGCAACGGAAGGGCGGTGAGAGGGCAGATGTGCGCAAAGCGAATCCCAGGCACGAACACAGGCGACTTCACCGAACTCACCGAGCGCCTGACCAGCCGAGACTACGACATCCTCGAGACGCTGGAACTCCGAAAGATCATGACCGCCGGCATGCTCGAAGCACTGTTCTTCCCCTCCCGCCACCAGGCAGGAGCCCGCCTGCTGACGCTCTTCGAGCTGGGCCTTCTGGACCGCTGGCGAAGTCCGGACAGCAAGGCGTACCGCTACGTCCTCGGCTGGAGAGGTCAGCACATCCGCGCAGCGATCAAGGGAGAGAAACCGCCGCGAAAACAGGATGCGATCTTCCAGGCCCAACACCGATTCCTGTCCCAGCACCGCGCTCACACCGAAGGCGTGAACGCATTCTTCTGCCGTCTCTACGACTCGGCACGGCACCGATCCGACGTACAGGTCGAGGAGTGGTCAGACCGCGACCTGGGCCTGATCTCCATCAAGCCCGACGGCACTGGGGAAGTCTCCTGGCAAGACGGCCAAAACCTCCGGTTCTGGCTAGAACACGACCGCGGCACCGAGACCCTGAAGTACCTCGCCAGGAAGATCACGGCGTACGACGACAAGGTCCGCCGATACGCGGACCGACGAGACACGGTCCTGCTCTTCGAACTCTCAAGCCAGCGCCGCCTGCTCAACTTCCTTCCAGTCGCAACCGACAGGTGGAAATCATGCATGGCCGAATGGGAGAACCCCAGTCTGATCGTGGGCATCAGCGTCGCGACTCGGAACGAGCGCACCTTCACCCACCCCGAGGAGTTCCCAGACGCCTTCGACGACCGCCGCTGGCACATCATCGGCTGGTCCGGCATCTACAACCTGACCGAACTCCCCACCCTCGCCGCAGAAATGCGAAACCCAAACCGGCCCGCCTGACCCCCAGGGGGTCGACCCCACAAGGTCGACCCCCACCCAACCCCGCGCATGAACCCCACCCATAACCGACACAGCCGAAACCCACGTTTACGCAGCTCATCCCCAGTAACCAACTACACCCCAGAACCCCTAATACATAGTCCCAGGGCGAGGAGTTTTCAGAGGACCCGCCAATGCCGGTTTCCCGGCCTACCCTCCCGGAGTCCAGGACATCGACAGCGGAACCAACCACATCAACTCTCCCAGAGCACTCCCGCTAGACGCCCGGTTGTCCGGTTAGCGACAGCTCCACACCATCATCGTCCAAGACATGGGAAATTGGATTCCATGTCTGCACCTGAATGCGGAGCCCCCACGAAGAAGGACGGACAACCCTGCCGTCGCCCCCGCTTTTACCCGTGCAAAGACCACAGCAGCGGTCAATACCCGGCCTCAAGGCTGCGCTCCGGCACGGCCCCAACCGAGCGACCCGACGAAGATGAGCTACGCCGATACCGAGACCGAAACTGGCAACGCCAGGAGGGGCAAGTACTCATCAAACTTCTCGGATCGCCCAAAGCCCGCCAGCTGCGCGGCCTGAAGGACTGCGAAGACCTCGCCAAGGTCGCCCACTACCTAGACCAAGCTGCCCGTCTCGAACCAGGCCCTCTCCTCGACCAAGTCGAAGCGCGCTGCGGCTCAGCCACAGCCAGCCTGATCCGAACCTTGACCGAGAAGCTCATTCAACGCCTGACCGGCATTAACTCGCTCAAGGACGTCGCAAAAGCACTCCGCTTCGCGGGCATCTGGCACTGCGCAGTAGCCGGAATGCTCGAAACCTGTCCCTGTCTCAACCACGTACACCAGCAGGCAACCAAATCACTCCGGAGCGATGGTCTCGGCAACCTAGATCGCTTGGGATTCGCACCAGAAGATTGATCTCGGCTGAATAGAACAGATCAGAGCTAGGCAACAACAGCTTCCTCAGCGGGGCCCTCACGCCAGGCAGCCTCATTCCCTCGCAGCGGGAGCTAGCCGTCAACTACGGCGTCGCGCGCAACACCGCAGCCGAAGCCGTGAAGATCCTGGAGTCAGAAGGACTCATCGAGAGCCGCAACCGCGCACGCCCGACCGTCCGCGAGAAGCAGCGGCCCCTGCGGCTCGGTGCCGAGCGCTACTCCAACCGCCTGCGGAGCGAGACCGGACTCTCGCCCTTCCGCGCCGAGGTCGAGAAGCAGGGCAAGACTGCCCGCGTCGACTGCACCTCCATCGAGCGCGTTCCGGCACCCGAAGAGATCGCCGAGCGCCTGGACCTCCCGGCCGACGACAACACGGTGGTCCGTCGCGAGAACTGGTACTTCGCCGACGAGGACCCCGTCCAGGTCGGCATCACCTACATCCCGTGGGCGATCGCCGAAGGCACCGTCCTCGCGACCTCTGCGAACATGGGCAAGGGCAGCCTCTACGGCCGCTTCGAGGACCAAGGGCACCGCATCACCTGGATTCGGGAAGAGATCGGCTCGCGGATGCCGACCCCCGAGGAGACCGAGCGCCTCCAGATTCCGGCCGGCGTCCCCGTCATCGACGTCATCCACACCGGCATCGACCAGGACGAGCAGCCCTTCGAGGTCACGACCTTCACCATGCGGGCCGACCTCAACGGCCTGGACTACCGCATCCACATCGAGGACTGAATGAATCCCCGCCTCGCCGGAAGCCTCAGAGTCACCGCCCTCGCACTCCTCTGGGGCTCCGGCTTCCTCTGGATCAAGATCGCCCTCACCGGATTCACCCCCATCCAGATCACCCTCCTCCGCATGGCCCTCGGTGCCGCCGTCCTCCTCGTCATCCTCCGGCTCAGCGGACTGCACCTCCCCCGCGACCGCAAAACCTGGGGCCACCTCACCGTCGCCGCCTTCTTCGGCAACGCCCTGCCCTACCTCCTCTTCGGCATCGGCGAACAGACCGTCTCCTCCGCCACCGCCGGAGTCATCAACGCCAGCACCCCGCTCTGGACCGTCCTCGTCGCCGTCCTCGCCTACCGCAGCAGATCCTCGGCACGCAAAAACGCCTGGAGCCTCACCCTCGGCTTCGCAGGCGTCCTACTGATCTTCTCCCCCTGGAACCACACCACCGAAATAGCAAGCTGGGGAGGACTCGCCTGCCTCGGCGCCGCAGCCTCCTACGGCATCTCCTACGTCTACATCGGCAAGTTCCTCGTCAGCCAGGAGCTCGGCGTGCTCCGAATGGCGACTGGTCAGCTTATCTGTGCCACGCTACTTACACTGGCAATGGTTCCATTCTTCGAATGGACCATACCCCATTTCGAGCTAACTTCGGTTCTAGCAGTGTTCATTCTCGGCACCTTCGGGACCGGGGTTTCCTACATACTGAATTATCAAATCATCACCGACGACGGCCCAACCGCAGCATCTATTGTAGTTTACTTGCTTCCGGTTGAATCAATAATTCTAGGACTTGTCGCACTAAGCGAGATACTACATCTACAGCTTATTCTGGGGCCGTGCTTATACTTCTGGCAGGATATCTACGAAAACCTGATTATCAAAATCCAAAATAGCTAAACCGAGAAGCAATCATCCAATAATCACTCCCAGTATCAATCCGCCTATCAATCCGAAAAGTAGCGATAGCGCGGATGAGATTATCAATAGCAGAAGGTCGTCTCTTTTTCGACTCCAGAAGCTAGCTTTCTCGCGACGATAGATCGGATAAATTATTGAACGTCGGAATCTTTCAGAATTCCAAGTGTAAATTACAGAAATAATAGACAAGCATGCAATAATACATACAATAATTACCTTGCTACTTCTAGGTATATCATCTTGCGCAATCAATTGAAACATCGCCGCGAAACCCAAAGGAGGCAGTGCCCAGCCAATTACATCTATAAAACGCCAATGCCGAACTCGCCTTAGGCAACGCTTAGAAATAGCTTCGATTTCACTAATTGTTGCCTTTTCCGCATCGGTAATCGCATCGCCAGGGCGTCTCGACGAACTCAGATAAAGACCTTTTGAATCTATATCGATATAGGCCCTAGTCCATGTTTCCCTGTTTGTTGCCCGAAATGAAATCGAGCTAAGTTTCCCGGGAATCGTTTCACGAATATCGGACAATTCTTCCGTTCGATATTGCTCGTTCACGATCACCTCGGGCACTGATATCCGAGATATAGCCTTGTAAATTTCGTCTAGATCATCCAAGTACATGTGAACTGGACCCGATTTGCTCCTATGGTCCGGCTCGATCTTCTTCATGATCCTGATTCTCCTTCCACTGGATGTCATCGATTCTAGCGACTTTCTTAATAGGCGCAGCGTCCGGTCTTCTCCGGCTGGATTCCGTTCTTGTTCCGCATCTTGCCCTTCATGTTCAAACTTTCTATACGTCATCAAGGGCGCGCTGCGCGCGCCTGGCGCGCGCCGCTCGCCCGGGGCATGCGACCTTCGGCCGGTGCCCGGTCGGCGGCGGGCGCCAGCAGAACGACGGCGCGAGAACGAAGGCGACATGCAGGCGAGCGTCAAGCACGGTGGGCGCAGGGGCGGCAGGGCAGCGACAGCGGATCGCGGGGAACGTCGCGTACCTCGAACCACGGCCGGAGCCACTTGCGCGAGACTCCGGCTCCGTAGGGGCGCGGCCGGCATGAACGGCGTCCGGGTCGCCTGAAGTTAAGACCGTGCCGGTCAGCGGCACCGCCGCAGGATCATCGAGGGCTACTTGCCGCCACAAGCGTCGGCTGCGAAAAGGTGGCAGGTCTGTTCCGCAGAGGGTTATTTCCTGGACCACGGCCGACGGCGGCGCATTCGCGGGCGGTCGAGGATCTCGACGTACATGATCTGCCCGTCCACGACGTCGAGGATCAGCATGCCTTTCGCCGGGCGCAGGACCACGTTGCGATGGCCGGGCCCGTACGAGCCGCCTTCGGGCCGGTACACGGTCCGGATGCTCTGGCAGCTCCGGTCCTTGCAGGTGCACCGCTCCACGAGCCGGAGGTCTTCGGTCGCACTCGCCAGGGCGGTTTCCTCCTGAAGTTCGAGGAGGTCGCGCAGCTCGGTGACAAGATCGGGGAAGACCTCTCGCAGCAGGGGGTAGTCGGCTGGCATGGAACGAGCGTAGCCACTCGCCCAGAGACGTACGCTCCCCTCTTGACGGCTCTATCTGGGGCGCGCTCGGGGCGCGGGGGCGCGCTGGGGGCGCTCCAGGGCGACCGGGATGACCGACAACGACCAACGACGCCCGGACGGATACGCAGGTCAGAGCGGAGGTACCCCGATCTAGCTGGGAGTGAAATTCGCCGCTGCCGTTACCCGGCGTACTGTCGTCTTGAGGTTCGGACTTGTCATTGAGTCCGTTCCGCACCAACGGGCCAGATTATCGTTACGGGGATTCCTCGAGCCCGAGCATGGCCTACGGCATCGGCCGTTCCGCCTTTGGCCGCTGGCAGTTGACCGTCCCAGACTGCGAAGAGATGGCCAATCGAGCTGAGGATGTGGTCATTCGCCGCCGCGTATGCTTCTCGACCTCCGGTTTCGTGCGGCATTGTGGCGACAGCACTCGCCCGGAGAAGCAAGAGGTCGTAGGCGGGTTGGTCCTCTGCACCGACCCGCCTGTCCCGGTAGTCCGCGGAGGGGACGACCACGGTTAGGCTTCCGCCAACATCGATGATCGCATGAGCAAAGAGCGAGTCCGCTCCCGTTGCAAGGCAACTGAATCCAACCAAGTCGCCATCCTGGTATGCTCCTATCTCATTTCTCAAAGCTGATCGCACCAGGTCCTCAGTCAGAGGCGTGAGATCCATATGCCCAGTGACACCGATTCGCAACTTTTGCTCCTTGCGAAAGCTATGGCGAATAGGAGTATGCGCACCCTACATCACCTTTGGCCGAATTCTTCGGATTGAATTGAATGTTATGAATCAATACAAGCAGTCAATTCGAAGTAATCGAATGGATGTTTTACCCCTGAAGGTCTCGTCGTACGATGGTCAATCTCAGCGATGGGAGTAAACCAATGAAGGTTTCGCCATACCACTCAATCAATCCCACGGACCCCGACGTCTACCACGACCAAGGCAATTGTCCGGCCGGGCAGCAGATTCCACCCAAAAACCGACGTAGTGGAACAGCAGGTCGTCGGCGCTGCCAGCACTGCACGGACATGGCGTAGGCCAACTTGTCTGACTCCGGCGCCTGATTGCATTTCGCAAAAAGCATCTGGTGTTTGTGGGATTCGGCGATCCGATTTCCATGGGCACCAGATAACTAAATTCGCTCGTCGAACTAATCTTGCTTGGGCGCAAAGTAGTCGTTGAGCATTTCTCCTACCCAGGCGGGCTGGTGGAGGTCGCCCCGAGGGCCCATTTCTTGGAACCAGGGTTTGATGTCGAGGACTGGGGTTCCGTCGATGGCGTCGAGGTCTTCGACGTGCAGGTCGAGGCCGTCGACCTTGAGGAGCTTACAGCGGCTTACTCCGAGCCAGTTGGTTCGCCTCATGTTGCGGTGGCCGAAGACGCCGACCTTGGGCCATTCGGGGTTGTCGCGGGCTGCACGGGCGCCGAAGTGCAGGTCGGTCTTGTCGGTGAGGTGGAAGTGGAAGACGACTTCGAGGTGGGAGAACTCGTCGAGGCCCTGTACCGACTCTGCGGTGAAGTTGGGGTCGTCGATTCGGATGATCGCCTGGGTGCCGCCCCAGTAGTCGTCCGTGGGTTCCTTCCGCCCTCCGATAACGTGGGCGATCGGACGAACGGTGATGTCCTCTGACATGGCTCTCCCTGGATTTCTTATCTGGAGGCGAGGAGGAGGTCCTCGGCCCTGGCCCGGAGCTCGACTGCGGCCTCGACGTCGGCACCTTGGTGGGAGTCGAGCGTCGTGATCAGCGTCTTGACGACGCTTCGGGCGCGGCCGGAACGGATGCCGTTCATGGCGTCCAGTGCTCGCGACCATGCATCGCAGGCTGATTCGAGTTCACCCTGCTGAGCGAACACTTCGGCGAGATACCCAAGGGTGACGGCGTGCGTCCTAGCGAAGGTCTCCGCCCGGCGTGCATCCACACTTCGCTCGAACTCCCGAGCGGCTCCGTCGAGGTCGCCCATGTCGCGCAATGCGCAGGCGGTTTCGTGGGCGAGGGAAGCTTCGCCGAAGAAGAAAACGCGGTCTGGTTCTTCGATTCCCGGATCGGCGGATGCGAGATCATCCTCGGCTTGGAGGAGAACTTGGGCAGCAGTGCGGTGTTCGCCGGCCGAAACCAGCGTTCGAGCTCGCACCACTCGGAGGAGCGCTCGCTCGCGCGGCGTGGCTAGCTCGATGGATGGGCCAGTGATGGAAGCTGCGGAGAAGTTGACGGCGTTGGCGGTCTGTCCGAGGTCGTTCGCCTGATGCGCCATCGCACGCAGGACGTGCCCACTGAGCGGTGCGTCTCCAGCCTCTGAAGCGAGTTCGACCGCCAGCGCGAAGGCTTGCTGCGCCTCTTGATGGCGACCGTCGTCGAATGCCATCCAGCCGACGAGGTACGAAGCTTCACCTGCCGCGGAGAAGAGCTGCTGGCGAACGGCCTCACTTCGGAAGATTCCGGCGAGCGCCTCGGACACGTCGGTCTTGAGGTATTCGGCGAGCGCATTGCGCGCATGTCCGCCACCTCGCCGTTGATCGGCTCGGGAGAACAGCGCGATCATGTCCTTGACTGCTGAAACGTCGCCTGCGCCTATTCGCTGAGGCGCAGCGGTAGGACCGCCATCGGCCCCGAGCAAGCCGGGGATCGAACTGACACCGAGGGAAAGCAGGGCTCTGCGGCGAATGACGTCCTCCTCTGCGAGCCGATGCCGTTCTTGGGCGACCACATCACGGTAGGCCGTGATCACCTCGTTCGGTACCGGGCGTTGGTCGGTCTCGTAAAAGCCTAGGGCCGCTTTGCTCCAGGGCAAGCGGCGGGCCATGTCGCCGAGACTGAGGTCGACGGCGGTTCGTGCCGCTCTGAGTTGCTGGCCTGGGGTCATCTGTAGACACCTTGTAGACGGTTTGAGTCTTCCTGTCGGCTTCGCTGTAGACGATGCTACAAGCATGGCTCCCGAGAGTCATCCACCGCTTACACATGAGCCCTGGCTGCTCAGGCGGTGCGCAAGCCAGTGTTGTGCGGCCCGCCTTCGGCTTCCACACTTCAGGCGGGCCGCCTCACCAGATCCACCAAAGGGAGAAATGGTGACGGCTCAGAGACTACGAGTCAACGATGGAAAGGGCAACCGGTCGGCCCCCGAGATCCTCGGATCGTGGCTGACCGGCAGAGGCAACAAGCTGACGGTCATGGCGCGGCGAGGCACGGGCTACGCATCCGTGTGGCTGGACTACCAGGGGACGCCCGTGAAGATCGGGTACGCGGTCCACGCGGGCGGCGTTGTTCGCGAGGTGCGGTGGGAGGAGCCGTGGCGGGAGCAGACCGATGCGTGGAAGTCGCAGCAGCGGAGCCAGATCGCGGCACTGGTTGCGGCCTGGCACGCCGAGCGTCCAGAACCGCAGGAGCCTGAGCCGCTTCCGGCGAGTGTGGTCGGGACGTTCGAGGTAGATGGGTTCCGGTTCGCCGTCGAGCCCATCACGGCCGCCGAGCACGTGGTGCTCTGCCTCGTCAGCGCGATGAACGAGCTGACACCCATCGCCGATCTTCTTCACGAAGGTGGGCGGATCTGCGGGATGGTCACCCGCCCCGGTTGGAAGGCTGCTCCTGAAGCTCGGCGGCGCCGCTGGCGTGCCGAGGTCGAGTCCATCCTTCTTCGCGCCGCCGAACGCGGCGCGCTCTGACCCTTCTCCCCCGCGGAGCCACCGGGTGGGCGGTGGCTCCGCACCCTCTTCTCTTTTTGGCTTTGGAGCCTGTTGTGCGTTCTGCTGCAATCGATCTCGGCGAACTGCTCCTGGATCTGGACGTTCGCGGATATGGCCTCATCCGCGCCGAACCCGACCAGGAAGCGATGACCATGGCCGCCGCTCGATTCGGAGCGTATGTTGGCGCCGGCTGGATAGGAGTCCGACTGTTGGAGTCCCCCGGCTCGGCGGCTTGGCTGCCTCGCCATACGGAGCAGTTGGACGATCCTGAACCGCTGCACTACTTCGCGCTCGGGTGTCTGGAGACGGCGAGCGATGGCGGAGCGACCTGCCTTTACGACGGCCGTATCGCTGCCCATGCACTGCTGAAGTTGCGACCCGAGCTGGCGCAGGTTCGCATCACCTACAGGACAGAATGGCGGCCGTCTACCGCCACGCATCCCTTGGTCGTCCACGATCCGCAGCACGGCGCTGTTCTGCGGTTCCGGTCTGTGCTAGAGACCAATGCCGTTCAGGGGCCGTTGCCTCTCTCGATCTCGGAGGAGGGCCTCTACGCCGCAGTCGAGGCGGCGCTCTCTGAAGCGATCGCGGTGGTGCATCGCTGGCGGCCTGGCGATCTGCTCATAGTCGACAACCGGGCCATGATCCACTCGCGCGAGCCGTTCACCGGCACGCGCCGGATGATTCGCTTCCGATACGACGACCCGAACTTCAAGACCGTCATAATCGCCCAATGAGACACATCCGCCTGCCCGCGCCGGTCCTCCGAGTGATCGCGCCGGGCATGCGGCTGTGGTGGAAGGTTCGCAAGCCGGCGACGTATGGGGTGAAGGCGCTTCTGCTGCATCCGGACGGGTCGGGTCGGTTCCTCGTGGTCCGCCACTCCTACAGCGATACCACCCGTTGGGGCCTCCCCGGAGGCGGATATAAACCCGCCAGGGAGACAGCCGAGCAAGCCATCTCTCGGGAGATAGCTGAGGAGCTTTCTCTCTCGCTCCCGGCGCAAGCCTTTACGGTCCTGGACACGGTGACGACAACCCTGGAGGGCAAACGAGACACCTTGACGATCTTGCGCGCAGTCGCCTCGAGGGAGGAGGTTTCGCTCTCTCCTGAACTGGCTGAGGCACGTTGGATCAACGAGGTGAGTCAACTGGGGTCGGCGCCTGTCTCGCGGTGGCTCATCGCTGCGGTATCCCACACAGGGTGATCACGCTGGAATCGGCGGCGGCACTGGTCCTCCCCGGCGAGGAACCACGATCGCGGCGGAGACCTCCCGGCCACCGATCCGTTGAACCTTCAGGGCCGGATTGCGGTCAGACAGCTACTACATCGGGGTCATCGCCCGGCCAATTCCTGGGCATGCCCGGAATGGTGAAGTCTTTGCGGTAGAGCGCAGCGAGGAAATCTACGACGCCTATCGCATACTCCGACCAGTCACCGTTCCTGCCCGAAACTACGACCGACCAGTTGTCGGGCGACTCCGACCAGGTTCGCCAAAAGAAGGAGTCCCCTTGGTTGGACAAGCCCCAGAGCAGCAGTCCACCAGGCTCGGGGAACGGTATATATCCTGCGGCGTAACCCTCTTGGCGCCAGTCATCGAGGATCTCAGCCATTTGGCGGTGAGTCGTCACAAAAGACGACTCCTTCCCCGGTTCGGGCAACTCAACACGGAGAAAATCCTCGAACTCAAGCGCTGGATATGCCTCCGCCAAGGCACGGAAGTCAGAAGGAAGCTCGACCCCCAGCTCTCCGCGCAGCACCCCCCAGCGCACACCACGGGCCTGCGCGGCACGAAACTGCACCATTGCAGGAATCGCGGACTCCAGTCTCGCGATCACGGACATGGTGCCTCCTTCGAAGTGCTGTTCATGATCGCTGCTAAGGACAACTGTCCATCCCTCGCGTCGACCATCGTAGAGATGTTCTCACCTGTCACAAGAACCTCACCGACCGAGACACCCCTTAGCGGGTCAGCGGCATGTTCCCTGGCAGTCGTGCCCGCAGTTTCGCCAGCGCGCGGAGGAGGTTGTTGCGGTTCTTGCCTGACTTGATCCAGGCGGGGAGCCTGCTCGCGATAGTGCTGTTGAACGGGCCGGTTTCGCGGACTCCTGCGGCGACGTAATCCTCCAGGAAGCTCAGGTGTTGCTCGTTCACCGCCCAGAGCCGCTCTCCGCGGAAGCCCACCTCAAGCCAGAGTCTGGTGGGGCGCCGCCGTTTCTGCACCTTCCAAGACCCTTGCTTGTCGGGTTCCTTGGTCCAGCCGCACCGGAGACAACGAACGACCTTCACTTGCTGAAGCGACCATTGGGAACCCACATACCGGTCGCACTCAGGACACATGATGATTCGAGGCGGCTCGACGGGCTTCGACCGGGGTTTGGGGTCGAGTTCGCTCGTATAAGCGCAGGACTCACAGGTCACCCGGCCCGCACGGCGGACCGCCATGCCGTCGCATCTCGGGCAGTGGATGAGCGCATGATCGAAGCCGCCCATGTACTTGACGGGCTGGTTCGTCTCAGTGAACTTCGCTAGTTTGCGTCCCACGTCCCGCCTCCTGCTTGATACGACGGCCTGAGCGTATCCGCGGTCGCTGTCGCGTGTCGACCCTGTTTTGGCTGGTAGTCCGGTATTTGGATCTAGTTCTGGGACTTGGCGAATGGTAGAATCGACGAGTCCAGGCCGTTCGATCGCGGCGAGACATCGCCATTGGTCGTTTTCTTTGTGCGTGTAGCCAGCGCGCGTTCTTGTGGTGTTCCCGAAGGTCTTCCCGTTCGCGGGGCGGTTCGGGGTGCTCCGGAGTCGGATAATTCGCGTCGCTCGACGTTGCAGAGAAGCAGGTCTACCTTGGGGTTGACCTGCTGTTTTGCTGTGGCGGGGCGGTGAGCCTCGTGGGTGGCAGAGAGGTGCGCGTGCGGGTAACCGGGGCGCTTCGGGATGACGTTGATGTGCGGTTGATCGTGGAGAGTCTGATCGATGCCGTGCTGGAGTCGGAGCGGAGTGGCGAGGGGGAGCCCGGGGGCGCGGAGGCAGGTCGGACCGAGTCATCAAGGCGGAAGGCCGATCGATCATGAGTCAGGACGTCAGGGCGAAGCGTGCCGTGCTCTATCTGCGGGTGTCCTCGCGGGGGCAGGTGGAGACGGACTACGACCCCGAGGGGAACTCGATTCCGGCGCAAAGGAAGGCGTGCCAGCGCCGGGCCGAGGAGCTTGGGATGGAGGTCGTGGGCGAGTACGTCGAGCCGGGGAAGTCGGGAATGACGGTCGACGGGCGGCCGAAGTTCATGGAGATGATGGCGCGCATCAGGAACGAGAAGGATGTAGGGGCGATCATCGTGTACGCGCGGTCGCGGATGCACCGGGACTCGGCCGATGCGGCGCTGACGCGGCGGGAGCTGAAGAAGCTCGGAGTGCAGCTCATCTCGATCATGGACTACACCGAGGACAGCTATGTCGGTGATCTGGTGGCCGCGATCCTGGACGGGGTCAACGAGTACCAGTCGCGGGCCTCGGGCGCGGACGTGGCCTACAAGATGGGCGCGAAGGCTGCCAATGGAGGTACGCCGTTCCAGGCTCCGATCGGGTATTTGAATGCCGGGGCCACGGTTGAGGGGCGCCAGGTCCGGACGGTGGTCGTGGACGAGGAGCGGGCGCCGTTCATTCGGATGATGTTCGAGCTTTACGGGAGTGGGACTTATTCGCTCAAGGAGTTGCAGCGGACAGTGACCGACGCTGGACTGAGGACTCGGCCGAGCAAGCGGTGCCCGGCCGGGCGGGAGATTCCGATGTACACCGTCGGGACGATCCTTCAGAACCGCTACTACCTGGGGCGGGTCTCCTACAAGGGTGCGGAGCACCAGGGGCGGCATACGCCGTTGGTGAGCCAGGAGCTGTTCGACCGCGTGCAGGAGGTGCTACGGCACAAGAACGGCGGCATCAGGAAGCGGGTGTATGACCACCCGCTGAAGGGCGTGCTCTGGTGTGGGCGTTGCCGGACGCGGTTCTACCTCGACACGGTGACGAACGGTCAGGGCAGCAAGTACTCCTACTTCGTTTGTAGCGGCCGGGCGAACAAGACGTGCCGGAGTGAGCGGGTTCCCGTCGCGGTCATGGAGGCCGAGGTGGAGGAGCACTACAGCAGGCTTCGGATTCCCACGGGTGTCGCGAGCGAGCTTCGAACTCAGCTTGATCTCGCGTTGCGGGAGCGCCAGCGCCTTGATTCGGCTGTGCGGGAGCAGCTTTCCGCCGAGCGGGTACGTCTGGAGCGGCAGCAGGATCAGGTTCTCGATCTCGTCGGTGATGCCGACTGGCCGCAAGCACGGCTCAACGAGAAGATCCGCGACCTCCGGGATCAGGTCGCACGAGTAACCGAGCGGTTGGAACGGATCGGCAGCACCGGTATGGAAGCGGCCGGGCGAGCGGTTGCCATGCTGCTTGAGCTGCTCGATGATCCGCGGCGGTTCCTTGACGTGCTGCCCGAAGCACAGCACCGAGCCGTGCATCTCGGGTTCTTCGGACGGCTCTACGTCACCGTCGCGGACGAGGAACGGGAGCCGAAGGTGGTCGGTAACCAAGTGTCGGAGCTGCTCGAACCGCTGATATCCGCGGCTCAGGGAACGACCGCGGGCAAACAAAAAGGCCCGCACGGTGGCGGGCCTGATTGTTTGGATTTCACCAAATTGGCTGGGGTACCTGGACTCGAACCAAGAACGGCTGAACCAGAATCAGCTGTGTTGCCAATTACACCATACCCCAATGGTGTCGTAGCGCATCGAAGCTTGTTGCGCTGACGGGATGTAACTGTACCGGACGGGCTCGGGGGCCTTCAAACGGGTTCCTGTGACCGGGACTACGCGGGTGGAGCGGTGCGGGGGCGCAGGGGTCAGGACGGGGCGGGTGCGGGGGTGGGGCGGTCGGGGCGCAGGTAGGTGAGGGTGAGGGCGATGAAGGCGGCGAGGATGAGGAGGTCGGCGGCGTGGGCGAGGGATTCGGTGCGGGTGATGCGGCTGAAGGGGAAGAGGGCGCCGGAGGCGATGAGGAGGAGGCCGGGCCAGAGAGGGGCGAGGCGGGTCCAGAGGAGAGCGGCGCCGAGGGCGCAGAGGGCGAGGGGGAAGGCGGGGCCGGGGATCCAGAGGACGACGGCGGAGGCGACCGGGTGCTCGGCGGCCGCGGCGAGGGAGTCGGCGCCGGAGACGCCGAAGATCGCCTCGAAGTAGCCCTGGAGGCTGAACGCCATGCCGCCGGCGAACCCGGCGAGGGACAGGACGGCGCCGATGGCGCCGAGCCAGGGCTTGCGCTCGCCGACGCGGGTCCAGACCGCGAGGAGGCCGTAGATCCAGGCGACGGTGGAGCACATGAGGACGACGGAGGCGGTGGCGCCGTAGCGGTCGCCCTCCCACAGGAACGTGGCGATCGCGCCGAGCAGGGGGCCGAGGAGGAGGGAGGCGGTGGCGAGGTGTCTGTTCATGTAGAGAGACTACATGTAGAAGCTCTACATAACAAGACCGTCTACCTATCGGGGCGTAGCCTGGGCCCATGGACGCGGACGGCATTCACGGACAGCTCGACACCCTCATCCTCGCCACCCTCAGACGCGGTGAGGCCCACGGCTACGCGATCATCACGGCCCTGCGCGAGCACAGCGGCGAGCGGCTCGACCTCCCGAGCGGCACGGTCTACCCGGCGCTGCGGCGGCTGGAGCGCGCCGGGAGCATCAGCGGCACCTGGTCGCAGGACACGGGCCGCCGCCGCCGCGTCTACGCGCTCACCGAGGACGGCCTGAAGGCCCTCGACAAGGGCGTGCGGGACTGGAGGTCCCTGCGCGAGGTCATGTCGGCGGTCCTCGGCGCATGAACGAGTACATCGCCGCGGTCGCCGCGCCGCTGCGCGGTCCCGGGCGGGTCCGCCGGGACATGCTCGCCGAGATCGAGGACGGCTTCGAGGAGGCCGTCGCCGAGCACGTCGCGGCCGGGTTGAGCCGGGCCGAGGCCGTCGAGGCGGCTGCCGCGGAGTTCGGCGAGCCGCGGGCCGTCGCCGCCGGGTTCCAGCGGGAGCTGGAGGCCGCGCAGGCCCGGCGGACCGCGTGGACGCTCGTGATCGCCTTGCCCGCCATGACGATCATGTGGGACGTGTTCGGCGGCGAGGGCGACCCCGGGTTGGCCGCGACCCTCCTGGCGCGCGTCGTGGACGCCGCGACCGCCGTCGCCTTCGGCGCCGCCGCGCTTGTGCTCACCGGCCACCTCGAACGCCGGGCCGCGCGCCTCTGCGGTGTCCTCGGCCTCGTCCAGATCGCCACCGCGCTCGGCTGCTCGGCCCTCATCGCAGCAGTAGCGCAGGGGCAGGGCCCGACGACGGCCTGGGCCGCCCTGACGGCGGCGTCCGCAGTGGGGTCGGTCCTGGTGTGCGCAACATCGGTGCGGGCGCTGCGCACGGCCCGCGCGGCGATCCCCTAGGGCCGCTGAGGACCCCGTCTCGGAGGCGCCGCGGGCCCGAGAAAACGCCCCGCACGGGACAACCGGGACGGCGCGGGAGGCGTATGTAGCGTGCCGGGCCACGCCGCCATCCACCACCGTGCGCGGGGCCGGGCCCCTACCCGTCATCTGAAAGAGGCCCAGTGGAGTCCGAGGAGCAGCAAGAGGCCGAGTTCCGTTCCTTCGCGATCGCCCAGCGCGACAGCCTGCGGCGGTACGCCTACCTGCTGTGCGGGGACTGGTTCGAGGCCGACGACATCGTGCAGAAGGCGCTGACGAAGATGTTCGCCGCGTGGAGGCGCGTCGAGCCCGGCGGGGCGCCCGCGTACGTGCGGCGCATCGTCACGAACGTGTACTTCTCGCACCGCCGCCTGTCGTGGGTGCGCCGGGAGCGCGCCAGCGACGAGTTGCCGGTGCGGCGCCTCGACCGCCCCCAGGAGGAGGTCGACGTGCGGCTCGAACTCGCCGCCGCGCTGGACCGGCTGCCGCCGCGCCAGCGGGCGACGCTCGTCCTGCGGTACTGGGAGCAGTTGTCAGTCGACGAGACCGCCGCGGCCATGGGCTGTTCGACGGGGACCGTGAAGAGCCAGTGCGCCAAGGGAATCGCCAAGATGCGCGAGCTCCTCACCGACGCCGCCGTCCCTGCCCGGGCGTAGCGGAAGGAAGCGAACCACCATGAATCTGCAAGACGACCCCGGCGCGGTGCTCCGGGAGCTCATGCCCGAGAAGCCCCCGGCGGGCGCGTTCGACCTCGACGGGATCGTGCGCGACGGCTACAAGGCGCGGCGCCGCCACCGCGCGGTCCTCGCGGGCGCGTCGGCGACCAGCGTCGCCGTCATCGCCGGAGTCCTCGCCGTCTCGATCACGGGCCTGCCGGGCCTGGTCGACGATCCGGACGGCCCGCCCGCGTCCGGCGAGGACCCGGACACGGCCCTGTCCGGCTACCCGGCGCCCGGGGACGAGGGCTTCGGGGACCCGGAGGTCGCCCAGGCGCTCACGGAGGCCGGCCGGGACGCGTTCGTGCCGCTGCTGCTGGACACGGGCCTGTTCACGGCGTCCGACTTCGAGACGGTCATGAGCGAGCCGACCGAGCAGGAGATCCAGGAGTACGCGGCCGAGCACTCGGTGAGCCCGGAGGAGGCCGAGGAGGCCCTCGCGTACGTCGCCGACAACGGCGACTTCGCGTTCCTCTCGCACCTGCGGCCTGGGAACTACGGGCAGGTGCAGCTGCGCGGCTACTCGGCGACGGTCCGGGTCGGCCTGGACGAGAGCGGTGCCGGCGGCCGGGTCCTGCTCGACGTGGAGGCGCTGCTGCCGGGCGGCTGGACCGACGAGCCGGGCCCCACGAGCGAGCAGTACTTCCCGCAGCACCTCATCGACGACGACGCGGCCGAGTTCGACCGGACCGAGCTGGACGACGGCCGCGTCCTGTACACCGCCGACGACGGCTGCGAGCTGCACGCGGCCGTGGTCTACCCCGACGGGTCCGGGCTGCGGGCGGCCTGGAACGGCTGCGACGGGAACCCGGAGGCGGACCTGGAGCGGTTCGTCGCCGCCGTCGAGGCCATGCCCCAGGCGGACTTCGACACGACGAACCTGCACGGTGTCGGGGAGGTCGTGGACGTGCCGCCGGGGTGGCTCGCGTCCGACGACTCGTGGCGGCCGTGGGCCCGGGACGGCGCGCAGTCGACCGCCGTGGCGGCCGGGGAGGTCCTCGACGGGCTCGTGCCGGGGGCGGTGGTGTTCGACCCGTGGGTGCTCCCCGAGCTGGACCCGGCGGACCCAGTGGACGAGAACGCGGTGGCCTTGCGCGAGTACGTGATGAACGGGAGCCTGCCGCTCGCGGGCGGGTCGGGGCAGTTCGACCTGGTGTACACGCTGCCCGGCGGGTGGGTGCCGGGGTTCAGCGACGCCGACTTCGCCGGGCCGTACCTGGCGAGGTGCGGCCGGAACTTCGACTGCACGGAGGCCGGGACCGAGAACGGCGGGACCGCGTACATCGCGGAGAAGCGCATCGAGCACGAGGCGGACCCGGAAGCGGGCGTGGAGGAACCGTGGTTCGAGGGCGAGTACGAGGTGACGGTGGTCGACCCTGACGGCTGGGCGGTCATGGTGCGCGTCTCGTTCTCCGAACCGGACATCGGGCTCACCGTGGAGGAGCTGACGGCGATCGTCGCGGCCCTCCCGGCGCCGGTGTACGACGAGGACGCGGAGCCGGCGCTCGGCGAGTGAACCTCCGCGGGGGCGGCCGCCGCTGCGGGTGCCGCCGCCGACCGCGGACGCGATGCGGCCCCGGCTCCACTGGAGCCGGGGCCGCGCCGTTTCCTGCCAGGGGCGGGGCGCCCCCGGTCCTCACCTAGGGCGCCTAGTTGAGGACCTGCCAGTCGCGCGAGCCGAGGTACTCGGGACGCGGCCGGTCGGCCGCGAACGGCTCGACCAGCGAGTTGTCGATGGCGTTGAACACGATGAACAGGTTCGAGCGCGGGAACGGCGTGATGTTCCCGTTCGAGCCGTGCATGCAGTTCGAGTCGAACCAGACCGCCGACCCGGCGGGGCCGGTGAACTGGTGGATGCCGTACTTGTCGGCGAGGAGCCGCAGCGACGCCTGGTCGGGCGTGCCGATCTCCTGTTTGACGAGCGACGCCTTGTGGTTGTCCTCGGGGGTCTCGCCCATGCACGAGACGAACGTCTGGTGCGAGCCCGGCATGATCATCAGCGAGCCGTTGAAGTGGTAGTTCTCGGTCATCGCGAGGGACAGGCTGACCGCGCGCATGCGCGGCATGCCGTCCTCGGCGTGCCAGGTCTCGAAGTCCGAGTGCCACTCGAAGGGCGCGCCGCCGAAGCCGGGCTTGTAGTTGATCCGGCTCTGGTGGACGTACACGTCCGAGCCGAGGATCTGGCGGGCGACCCCGGCGATCCGGTCGTCGCGGATCATCGCGGCGAAGAACGGCGAGATCTTGTGGACGTCGAAGACCGAGCGGACCTCGTCGGTGGTCCGCTCCCGCACGACCCGCTCGTCCCCGGCGAGGGACGGGTCGCGCAGGAGCTGCTCGATCTCGTTCTGGGCCGCGGCGAGCTCGGCCGGGGTGAGGAGCTGCTCCACGGGGGTGAAGCCGTGCTGCGTGTGGCCGTCGAGGTGCTGCTGCGCGAGCGGCCCGTCGGCGGCCCCGCCCCAGACGGCGGGGTCCTCGGTGCGGTAGATCAGGCGCGGCTCGTCGAACCGGCGCGTCGGATAGAGGTCGGTGGGCGACATGGTCGTTCGTTCCTCTCTGCGCCGCAAGGGATGCGGCGCGTTCCGTCAGGCTTCTTCGGTGATGAGGGGGTACACGCCGTCGGCGTCGTGGACCTCCCGGCCGGTGACCGGCGGGTTGAACACGCACACGCAGCGCAGGTCCTCCTCCACGTCGAGGGTGTGCCGCTCGTGTCCGTTGAGGACGTACATGGTCCCCGGCGCGAGCCGGTGGACCTCGCCGCTCTCCAGGTCGCGGAGTTTCGCGGACCCTTCGATGACGTAGACGGCCTCGACGTGGTTGGCGTAGTGCATCGTCGTGGAGGTCCCCGCGTAGAGGACGGTGTCGTGCAGGGAGAACCCGGTCCCGTCGCCCGCGAGCAGCAGGCGCCGCGAGCGCCACGTCCCGGCGGCCCGGTCGCGGTCGCCGCCTTCGACGTCGGCGGTCGTGCCGATGAGGTCCTGGAGCCTTCTGACGATCATGCGGCCTCCTTCGCTTCCTGCTCCTTCGCGACGGCGGCGACGGCTTCGCGGGCGATCCCGATGCCCTCCTCGAAGTCGTCCCTGGTGGTGGTCAGCGGCGGGAGGAGCTTGACGACCTCGTCCTCGGCGCCGGAGGTCTCCATGAGCAGGCCGTTCGCGAACGCCTCCTGGCAGACCAGGCCCGCGTGCGCGGGCTCGGTGAAGACCAGGCCGCGGGCGAGGCCCCGGCCGCGGGTGGTGATCCCGAGCTCGGGGTGGGACTCGGCTATGCCGTGGAGCTCGCCGTCGAGCCACGCGGCGCGGTCGTCGACCGCGGCGGTGAGGTCGTCGTCGCGCCAGAACGTCTCCAGAGCCGCTGTGGCCGTGACGAACGCGGGGGCGAACCCGCGGAACGTGCCGTTGTGCTCGCCGGGCTCCCACACGTCGAGGTGCGGCTTCATGAGGGTCAGCGCGAACGGCAGGCCCATGCCGGACAGGGACTTCGAGAGCGTGACGATGTCGGGGCTGATCCCGGCGCGCTCGAAGGAGAAGAACGGGCCGGTGCGCCCGCAGCCCATCTGGATGTCGTCGACGATGAACAGCAGCTCGTGCTCGCGGCAGACCTGTTCGAGGCCGCGCAGCCACGCGTCGGAGGCGACGTTCACGCCGCCCTCGCCCTGGACGGTCTCCACGATGACCGCGGCGGGCCGGTCGAGCCCCGAGCCCGGGTCCTCCAGAAGGCTTCGCAGCCAGAGGAAGTCGGGCGTGCGGCCGTCCATGTAGTTGTCGTAGGGCATGGTCGCGGCGTTGTTGAGCGGCACGCCCGCGCCGCCGCGCTTCATGGAGTTCCCGGTGACCGCGAGGGCCCCGAGGGTCATGCCGTGGAAGCCGTTCGTGAAGGACACGACGGTCTCGCGGCCGGTGTACTTGCGGGCCAGCTTGAGCGCGGCCTCGACGGCGTTGTTCCCCGCGGGCCCGGGGAACTGGACCTTGTAGTCGAGGTTGCGGGGGGAGAGCACGAGGTCGCGGAACGATTCGAGGAACCGGCGCTTGGCGACCGAGTACGTGTCGAGGGTGTGGACGACGTTGTCCTCGGCCAGGTAGGCGAGCAGCGCCTCCTTGAGCGCGGGGTGGTTGTGCCCGTAGTTGAGCGTCCCCGCCCCGGCGAAGAAGTCCACATAGGATCTTCCCTGCTCGTCGGTGATGCGGCTGCCCTTGGCGGTGGCGAACACCGTCGGCCAGTTGCGGCAGTAGGAGCGGACTTCTGATTCGACCTGTTCGAAAACCTGCATGAGTCTCTCTGGGTCGGCCTGATAGGCGGCCCTCCGCTCCCCGTCCGCTTCCGCGGACGGGCGCTTACCCGGGCCGGCTCTTGTCGGTGCCCGGGTAGGGCGGGCTCAGCTCCGGTCGCCGCGCGGAACGGCCGGGAGCGGCCCACCCCGCTTCCCGATCGGGCGCGCGAGCGGCCCGATCCGGTGCAGCACTTCGGGTTCGTGTCCGGAGCCGAGCTCGTGCTCGGAGAACAGCACGTCGCGCGTCAGGTCCGCGCCGTTCGCCTTCGCGAACGACTCGAACAGGTGCATCGACGCTTTGTTGTCGGGGGTCACGGTCGCTTCGACGAAGCGGACCCCTTGGTCGGCGCGCACGGTCCCGGCCAGGTGGCCGAGCATGCGCGATGCCAGTCCGCGCCTGCGGAAGTCCGGGCCCACGGCCACCTGCCACACGAAGAGCGTGTCGGGCGCGGCCGGGCGCCGGTATCCGGTGATGAAGCCCGCCAGGCGGTCTCCCGCACGAGCGACGACGCTGGTGGCCGCGAAGTCGCGGCACCACAGCAGGTACGCGTACCTGGAGTTGACGTCGAGGCCCCCCGATTCACGGGCGAGCCGTTCCATGGGGCCCCCGTCCGCCGGGCTCGGCGAGCCCAGTGCGAAGCGGGTCGGGGAACCCGGAACGGACGGCCCCGAAGGGCCGTCTGTTTCCTTGACCTGGGTGCCGGCCCCTGCCGGGCTCGGAACACTTGCGTCACCGGATGGCATGGGGACGACCGTAACAAAGATCGGACCGATTGTTAAGCCCAACCGAACGTTATTGTGAAGTTTTCCGCAAAGGTTGACTAGAAGCGTCTACCCTTGTCGGCCGCCTTCGCCGTTCTCGTCCTCGGTGTCGCCCTCTTCCTCGTCGTACTCGTCCTCGTCCTCGTACTCGATCTCGGCCCCGTGCCCTTGCGGGTCAAGGCGTTCGAGCCCGGCGCGCTCGCCGATCGCCTGGCGCAGCGCGAGTTCCGGATCGACCCCGGCCTCACGCGCGGCGCTCACCGCGGCGAGCAGGAAGTCCCCCACGTCCTCCGGCGCGAGCTTCATCCCGTCCGGAAGCTCCGGCAGGTCGAGCGGCTCGCCCTGGTCGCTGAAGCGCTCGATGACCTTGGCGGCCAGCGCGAGCGACGGCAGCTGGCGGGAGACGCCGTCGGCCGGGTGGTCCCGGTGCGGCTTCTCGGCGGCCTTGGCCTCGTTCCAGTGCTCGTACAGGTCGTCGGGGTCGGCGTCGCCCCACACGTGCGGGTGGCGGCGGACGATCTTCTCGACCAGGTCCCCCGCGACGTCGTCGATGTCGAAGTCCTCGGCGAGCGACGCGTGCAGCAGCGGCTGGAACAGCAGGTCGCCGAGCTCCTCGCGCAGCTCGTCGGGGTCGCCCCCGGCGATCGCGTCGAGGACCTCGTAGGACTCCTCCAGCAGGTACGGGCCGAGGCTCTGGTGGGTCTGGCCGCGGTGCCACGGGCAGCCGTCCTCTGCGTGGAGCCGCGACACGGCCTCCACGAGGTCGAGCAGGCGGGCGCCGGCCGGGTCCCAGGAGCCGTAGACGACTTCGAGCTCGATCTCGCCGCCCGCCACGTACTCGGCGAGCGCTTCGCGCAGCTCCTCGTCGCCCTCTTCGCCGACGATCCAGACGCCGCCCTCCTCAAGGAACTCGGCGGCGTCCTCGACGATGTCGACGTCGATCCCGGCGCCGCGGATCGCCTCCACGGCGGGCGTCTCGTCGAACGCGGCCACCGCCTCGGCCTCTTGCAGTGCGTCCCACGCCTCGACGGAGAGGAGGCCGGCGGGGATGCGGGGGGAGGTCAGGAGCCAGGTGACGGTGCTCAACGCTGCGGGACCTCGACGGGGAACACCGAGGGGAGCGGGCTGAGGTCGAATTCGCCGTAGCGGGGGTTCACGGAGATGTCGTATTCCTCTACATAGGAGGCGAGGTCGTCGGTGAACCCGGCGAGGAGCTCCAGGTCCGCCTGCCCGTAGCCCGCGACGTTCGCGTCGGTCTGCGCGGCCTCGACGACGCGCGCCATCTCGTCCTCGGTCAGCGCCCGCGGCTCCGCCTCGGCGACGAGGGCCTGGAAGTACTGCTCGGCCTCGACGGCGACGGACTCCAGCTCGTCGGCGCCCGCACTGCTCACGGGGTCGAGGCCGACGGCCTGGCCGAGTTCGGAGTAGAGCACGTACGTGACGATCTGCTTCCGGTCGTCCGAGTAGTTGAAGACGCTGAGGTCCTCGCCCTGCTCGGCGCGGAAGTCCGCGATCGTCGTCACGTAACCGTCGATCGTGGACTCGGGCACCCGCTCGTCCCCGACGAACAGCGCCGCCCCCTGCTGGCTCCCGCAGGCCCCCAGCACGAGCAGCCCGACCGCGGCGACACCCGCCAGTCTCAGTGTGCGCACAGCATTTCCTTCCAAAGCACGGACTTCCTCAGCAGGGCCGCCCGATCGACAGCCCCTGTGACCTTAACCTCACAAGCAAACGCTCCACAATCCGCCCACCGCAGCCCAAGCGGCCTCCGGCGCCTTCGGAGACCGGCGCAGCTCCGAGCCTTCGGCGACAACACCCTCAGATGCGAGGCTTTGTCGGATTTCCGACATCGCAATCCGGGTCCCCCGATCAAGCTATCCGCATTGCTACGATTAAGAACATGGCGGCGGTCACATACAACTGGGGTCCACTCCTCACAGCCGACGAGAGGGAATCGCTCTCGTCTCAAGGGCATGAGGTGTCCTACCCGCCGGGCACCGTCGTGATCCGCAGGGGGGAGCGATCGGCCTTCGTCCTCTATCTCATCGACGGCCACATGAAGGCGGTCTCTCCCGCGTCGGGCGTGATTCTGGGGCTGCACGGGCCGGACTCGGTCGTGGGCGAACTGGCGCTGATGGCCTCTGAATCGAGGACGGCCGACGTCATCACCATCGGAGCCGTGAACGCACTGATCCTGCCCAGCGCGGTCTGGGTGGACTTCGTCCGCTCCAATGCCCGAGCCGCATGCGCCCATTGGGCGGACCTGGCGAGGCGTCAGGTGGGGCTCGACGATGTGAAGGGGCTTTCCTTCACCAGCAGCGAACACCGCGTGGCCAGGGCCCTGGTCAACCTGGCGGAGGCTGGGATCGGCGTGACGACGCCGGACGGTACGCAGTTCACCGGGATCAGTCAGCAGGACATCGCGGGAATCGCGAAGGTGTCGCGGGATTCGGCGTCGGTCATTCTGCGTCGATTCCGGGAGGCAGGAATCGTGTCCACCGGGCGCCAGAAGCTCCTGGTGATTGACATGGATGCGGTGCACGCGATCTATGAGCGCGAGTCCGATGAAGAACACGAGCGAGCGGAGTGAGCCAAGATGGATCTTCTCGAGCTGAACGGCCTGCCGTTACTGGTACCCGTGGTCACCGCCCTGGCCTTGACGGTGCGCGCCTGGATCAGGCATCAGTCCGTCAAGTTCAAGGAGCGCTCCGAGACCGAGCGGCTCCGCGAGACGCTCATGTACTTGCGCGAACGCGATCTCGATCCGTAGCGGATCGTCGGCCCGCGATCGAGCGCACCCCCACGGACTCGATCGCAGGCGAAGCAGGAGTAGTGAAGCCTCCTCCAGATGGCAACAGGATCTATTCCGGACACGGGCTGCTCGGCCTGGTCCGCGACTTGATCGAGCAAGGCCGATTCGATCCGCAAGAGTTCGTGATCGCGGGAAGCGCCCGGCTCTGGGTCGAGGGATACATCCCGGCCCTGTCAGACCTCGATATCGTCGCCATCGGCTCGACTTGGGACAACGCCTGGGAAATGGCCCTCAGCGGCGAAGGCGTGTTCTTCGAAGGGCCTTTGAACCACGCCAAACTGATCCGACTCCATGGGAACCGGATCGAGGTTTCCAACTCCTGGCTCTCACCGTACGCGGATCCCTACCGACTCATCGAGGAAGCCGAGATCATCGAAGGGCTTCGCTACCCTTCACTCGCGACGGTCGCCGATTACAAACGGCGGCTCGGCAGGCCCAAGGATCAGACCGACCTCAGCGCCATCACCTCGTCGACGGCGCGGTATTCCAGCCCTGCAACGGCTTCCGGTCGCCAGCGGCCCGCAGTCTCCACATCGGCGCCGCAGCCGTTACCGCGGCGGATCCAGCGCCCGCTTGCACACGGCAACACCCCTCGGGCCTCGCAGTGTCGCCCGGTCACCACTCGGCGATGATCGGGGGGTTCTCGTGGGGGGTGGTCTGCCAGGTTTTGGTGAGGCGGGTCAGGCGGGTGGGGGTGGCTATCGAGGTGGCGTTGGTGATGAGGCCGTGGTGGGTGGTGAAGAGGATGGTGCCGACGACGCGGTCGCCGAGGGCGGCGATGAGGGCCGGGGTGGTGTTGACGATGGCGGCGTGGATGGAGGGGGAGCCCCCGGCGAGGCGGCGCTTGGCGGGGGTGGGCTTGAAGCCGCCGCGCATGACGCGGGCGAGCTGGGCGGCGCCGGTGTGGGACATGAGGGTCGCGGAGAGGCCCGCGCCGTCGGAGAGGCCGGTGGCGTCGTCGGTGAGGAGGGCGACGAGGCGGTCGGTGCGGCCGGAGGCCGCGGCGGAGACGAACGCCTCGACGATCTCGCGCGCGGCGGCGCGGTCGACCTCGGTGCGGCGTTCGGCGCGGACGCGGCGGCGGGCGCGCAGGGCGTACTGCTGGCTCGCGGACTCGGTGATGTCGAGGATTCGGGCGATCTCCTTGTGGGAGTGGGAGAAGGCTTCCCGAAGTATGTAGACCGCCCTTTCTACGGGCGGGACCCGTTCCAGTAGGAGAAGCACGGCTATCGTCACCGATTCGCGTTGTTCGACGGTGTCGAGCGGGCCCAGCAGTGGGTCTCCGTCGAGGAGCGGTTCCGGGAGCCACGAGCCCACGGCGCGTTCGCGGCGGGATTGGGCCGAGCGGAGGCGGTCCAGCGCGAGGTTCGTGGTGACCTTGGTGAGCCAGGCTTCGGGGACGTCGATGCGGTCGCGGTCGGCGGCGTGCCAGCGCAGGAACGCGTCCTGGACGACGTCCTCGGCGTCGGCGGCGGAGCCGAGGAGGCGGTACGCGAGGGAGGCCAGCCGCGTCCGGCTGGCCTCGAAGCGCTCGACGGCGTCCATGCTCCGACTCTAGGCCGGGACGGCCTCGCCGCGGCGGGACGGCGCGGAGGTGAGCCGGTGCCTGCGGACGGGCAGGCCGTAGGTGGGGTGGGCGACGCCGAACGCGGCGCCCTTGAGGATGGCGTTCTTGAGGCGGGCGGCGGTGCGCCCGCGGAGGGACCAGGTGGTGTCGCGGGAGCCGAGGGCGAGGGCCTGGAAGAGGGCGTCGCGGCGGCCGAGGCTGATGTGGTTGCCGTAGTACATGAGCGAGGTGCGGCCGGTGCGGGCGCCGGTGAGGTCGCCGACGATCGCGCTGGCGGCCTGCATGGCGGTGAATCCCGCTGAGGCGCAGGACATCGGGAGCGGTTCGCCGTCCTCGGCGAGGGTGAACGCGGCGTCGCCGGCGGCGTAGACGCCGGGGTGGGAGGCCGAGCGCATCTGGCGGTCGACGAGGATCTGGCCGTTGTCGCGGACGGCGAGCCCGCTGGCGGCGGCGATGGGGTGGACGGCGAAGCCGGCGGCCCACACGACGGCGTCGGCGGTGAACGTGCGGCCGTCGGCGGCGCGGGCCCCGGTGGCGGTGGTCTCGGTGATGTCGGCGTGCTCGTGGACGGCGATGCCGAGGCGGTCGAAGGCGCGCAGGAGGTGCGCGCGGCCCTTGGGCCCGATCCAGCCGCCGAGTTCGCCGGAGGTGGCGAGGACGGTGCGGAGGCCGGGCCGGGACTCGGCGATCTCGGTGGCGGCCTCGATCGCGGTGAGGTTGCCGCCGACGACGAGGACGGTGCCGCCGTCCATCTCGTCGAGGCGCCGCCGCAGGCGGAGCGCGGCGGGCCGGGACGCGACGTGGTGGGCGTGCTCGGCGCCGGGGACCTGCGCGGCGGCGGTGGAGCCGAGGGCGTACAGGAGCGTGTCGTAGGCGAGGTCGTCGCCGGTACCGGAAGCACCGTCGAGGGCGACGGTGCGGGCGTCGGGGTCGAGGGCGGTGACGCGGGCCTGGCGGAAGCGGACGCCGTTGCGCGAGAACAGGTCGGCGAGGTCGCGGCTGGGCAGGTCCTGCCCGGCGGCGACCTGGTGGAGGCGGAGGCGCTCGACGAAGTCGGGTTCGGCGTTGACGACGGTGATCGCCGTGTCGGCGGGGTGGAGGCGGCGCGCGAGGGCGCCCGCGGCCCAGGTCCCGGCGTATCCGGCGCCGAGGACGATGATGCGGTGCTGGTGGTGCTGCATGGTCTCACTCCTGTCCGGTGGTGTTCGGCCTCTGAACGGGGCAGCGGCCGGTTCCATGACAGGAGCGGGGTGTGCAGTGCATCTCAGTCGGCGCTGTCCTCGTCGCCCGCAGGGACGCGGCGGCGCCCGGAGCGGCGGTGTTCGAGCTGGTCCATCTCGTACCGGGCGTACCAGGGCGCCCACCCGCCCTGCGTGAACCACTGGCGGCCGCTGCGGGAGGCGAGGCCGCCGATCACGCACAGCCCCATGACGATCCAGATCGGGGAGATGACGAGCGCGGTGACGTCGCCGTAGGTCCGCGAGACCCCGACGATGCCGATCGCGGTGTTCGCGATCGCGAAGACCAGCGCAAAGGTGCGGGCCCAGCGGCGGCCGCGGCCGAGCTGGAACACGATGGCCGCGTAGGGGATCGTGAGCAGCGCGATGAGCGGCAGGACGATCGCGATGGGGAAGGACGTGCCCACGGGCAGCGCCTGCTCCAGTTCGGAGACGCCGGGCACGTCGGCGGTGCGGGACTCGACCCACCGCAGCAGGCGCGGCCCGAGGCCGAGGCTGACGCTGACCAGCATGAAGTACTGGAACACCATCATGACCTGGGCGAGGTCCACCGAATGCGGCTTGTCGTAGAGCGGTGCGGGGCCATGAGAGACGCGGTAGTTCACGGGGCGGCTCCAAAACACTGGGCTGCCTCCAGGGTACGTCCGCGAAGCCGCTGGTGGGGAACTAGTTTCCCCGGTCGCGGGGCCGCGGCCCGGCCCAGCGCCACACGGGGGGCGAGACGAGCGCACCGAGGCAGGCGAGGTCGAGGACGCCCGCGAGCTTCTCCAGGGGCGGGGCCGAGAGCCACGCGTCCGCGTCGGCGAGGAGCACCATCGCGGGGACGCCGGTGGTGACGACCGCGAGGAACCAGGCCCACGCGCGCCGGTGCCAGATCCCGAAGGCGTACAGCAGGAGCAGCGACGCGGCGACCACGAGCACGGTGAGGAACGCCGGGCTCGTGTACCCCATGCGCCCGCACTGGACGTCGTGCGGGCCGCACGCGAAGTACTCGGGGACGAGGACGGCCATGAAGTCGATCCAGGAGAGGACGAGCAGCGCCATGAGCAGCCGCACGGTCAGCGGCCGCGGCGCGGTCGGTGTGCCCATGGGCTCATTGTGCGGCACCGGGGGCGGCCCGGCGCAGGGGGCGGTAGAACTCGCGCAGGTCCCGCACGAGGAGGTCGGGGGCCTCCATGGCCGCGAAGTGCCCGCCGCGGTCGAACTCGGACCAGTGGACGATCCGGTGCGAGCGTTCGAGGAGCCCGCGGACCGCCGGGTCGGTCGGGAAGACGGCGACGCCGGTGGGCACGTCGGAGTACGAGGCCGCGGGCTCGTCGCGGACGGCCCGGTACTGGTGCGCGGAGGTCGCGCCGGTCCCGGTGAGCCAGTACAGGGTGACGTTCGTGAGCAGCTGGTCGACGTCCACGGCGTGCTCGGGAAGGCGGGCCGCCGGGTCGGTCCAGTCGTGGAACTTGTCGGCGATCCACGCGAGCTGTCCGACCGGTGAGTCGTTGAGCGCGTAGGCGATCGTCTGCGGTTTCGTGGACTGGAGGTCGGCGTAGCCGGTGCCCTCGCGCACCAGGTCCCGCACGGAGGCGATCCGCGCGCGCTCGTCCGCGGTGAGGGACGCGAGCCCGGGGTCGCCCGGCGGCGGGAGTTCGAGGCCGCCGTTGACGTGGACGCCGACGACCCGGTCGGGGGCCAGGCGCCCGAGGGCCGGGGAGACCTTCGAGCCGGTGTCGCCGCCGTGCGCGCCGAACCGGTCGTAGCCGAGCCGGTCCATGAGGGCGAGCCAGGCGCGGGCGATGCGCGAGTGGTCCCAGTCGGGCGCGGACAGCGGCGTGGAGAACGCGAACCCGGGCAGGGAGGGGGCGACGACGTGGAACGCGTCGGCGGGGTCGCCGCCGTGGGCGCGCGGGTCGGCGAGCGGGCCGAGGACCTTCATGAACTCGACCACCGATCCGGGCCAGCCGTGGGTGACGACGAGCGGCAGCGCGTCGGGCTCGGGCGAGCGCACGTGCAGGAAGTGGATCCGCTGGCCGTCGATGTCGGTGAGGCCCTGGGGGAACGCGTTCAAGGCAGCTTCGTGGGCCCGCCAGTCGTAGTCGTGGAGCCAGTGGTCGGCGAGGCGGCGCAGGTACAGGACCGGGACGCCGCTCGCCCAGCCCGGTTCGGGACTCGCGGCGGGCCAGCGCGCCAGGCGCAGGCGGTCGTGCAGGTCGTCGAGCGCGGCCTGCGGGACGTCGATGCGGAATGCGGCGATCGGTGCTCCCATCGGCCCCATGCAATCAGAGCGGCGGGCCGCGGACCGCCGGGGGTCCCGGGACCGGGTCCGAGGACTTGACGCGTCCGCGGGGGTGAGGACACTGGGGTGGAGACGGATGGGGAGGTCGGGATGGGGTTCTCAGGGCTGCGGGCGGTCGTCACGGGCGCCGGGCGCGGGTTCGGGCGGGCGCTGGCGGTGTCGCTGGGACGGGACGGCGCGGAGGTGTTCGTGTCGGCGCGGCGCTTCGACGCGGCGGAGGAGACGGCGCAGGCGGTGCGGAGGGTCGGCGGGCGGGCGCACGCGTTCGAGTGCGACCTCGCGGACCCGGTGTCGGTGCGGGAGTTCGCCGAGTCGCTCGGCGAGACCGCGGACGCGGTGGACGTGCTCGTCAACAACGGTGCGCCGTACCTGGACGCGGGCGGGTTCCTGGGGGCGGCCGGTTTTATGGAGTGCACAGACGAGCAGGTCGCGGAGGTGATCGCGGCGGGGGCGGCCGGGACGGTGCTGGTGACGAAGGCGGTGCTGCCGCTGCTGCTGCGCAGCGCCCGGCCCGACATCGTGACGATGGTGTCGGGGTGCGGCGAGTACGGGAACCACCGGTCGGCCGCGCACGAGGCGTTCTACGCGGCGAAGTCCGCGCAGGCCGGGTTCACGGAAGTCCTGTCGAAGCGCTTGCGGCCCAGCGGGGTCCGGGTGATCTCGCTGTACCCGCCGGACTTCGACGGCGCGGACCCGCTGGGGCCGGGCTGGGACGAGGCGCGCGGGACGGGCGACGCGCTGGGCGCCCGGTCGGTCGTGGACTGCGTCCGCTTCGCGATCGGGCAGCCCCGCGACTGCTTCATCAAGAGCTTCTACTTCGAGCAGGCGTAGCCCGGGTCAGGCCGGGGCGGGCGCGGGCTCGGGGACGATGTCGGTGATGAGGTCGGCGCACCACTGGAGGAGCGCCAGGCCCTCCACTGGCTTGCCGCCGACGCGGGACGTGGTGGGCCGCGGGACGCTGATGAGGCCGGCGGGGGCCTTGTAGTGCGCGTCCGGGTAGTGGCGGCCCAGGCGCAGCTGCTTCGAGTCCGGCAGGTCCACTGTGGAGAACCGAAGGTTCTTGCCCTGCAAGGCGATGTCGGTGAGCCCGTGGCGGCGGGCGAGGAGCCGGAAGCGCGCCAGGTGGAACAGGGTGAGCACCTGCTCCGGGGAGGGCCCGTACCGGTCCTCCATCTCCTCGCGCACCTCGTCCAGCTCGGCCTCGTCGCGGACCTCGGAGACCTTGCGGTACATCTCCAGGCGCAGCCGCTCCACTTCGATGTAGTCGAACGGGATGTTCGCGTCGAGCGGCAGCTCCACCTTGACCGGCGGCGGGGGCTCCTCGGTGCCGCCCTTGAAGGACGTCACGGCCTCGCCGACCATCCGCAGGTACAGGTCGAAGCCGACGTCGGCGATGTGCCCGGACTGCTCGGCGCCCAGGAGGTTCCCGGCGCCGCGGATCTCCAGGTCCTTCATGGCGACGTACATGCCCGCGCCGAGCTCGGAGTGCTGCGCGATGGTCGCGAGCCGCTCGTGCGCGGTCTCCGACAGCGGCTGCTCCGGCGGGTACAGGAAGTACGCGTACGCGCGCTCGCGCGAGCGCCCGACGCGGCCGCGGATCTGGTGCAGCTGCGAGAGGCCGAGGAGGTCGGCGCGCTCCACGATGAGGGTGTTCGCGTTCGGGATGTCGATGCCGGACTCGATGATCGTGGTCGAGACGAGCACGTCGTACTCGCCCTCCCAGAAGCCCTGCATGATCTGCTCCAGCTGCGTCTCGCTCATCTTCCCGTGGGCGACCGCCACGCGGGCCTCGGGGATGAGCTCGCGCAGGCGCGTCGCGGCCCGGTCGATCGACTCGACCCGGTTGTGCAGGTAGAACGCCTGCCCGTCGCGCAGCAGCTCGCGGCGGATCGCCGCGGCGACCTGCTTGCCCTCCCACGCGCCCACGTACGTGAGGACGGGGTGCCGCTCCTCGGGGGGCGTGGAGATCTGCGACATCTCGCGGATGCCGGTCACGGCCATCTCCAGGGTCCGCGGGATCGGCGTGGCGGACATGGTGAGCACGTCGACGGCGGTGCGGAGCGCCTTCAGCTTCTCCTTGTGCTCCACGCCGAACCGCTGCTCCTCGTCGACGATGATGAGCCCGAGGTCCTTGAAGCGGGTCTCGGCCTGGAGGAGCCGGTGCGTGCCGACGAGGATGTCCACCTCGCCCGCGGCGATGCCGCGCTGGATCTCGGCGGCCTCGCGCGCGGACTGGAACCGCGAGAGCTGCTTGATCTTCACCGGGAACTGGCCCATGCGCTCCACGAACGTGCCGTAGTGCTGGCTCGCGAGGAGCGTGGTCGGGACGAGGACCGCGACCTGCTTGCCGTCCTGCACGGCCTTGAACGCGGCGCGCACGGCGACCTCGGTCTTGCCGTAGCCGACGTCGCCCATGACGAGGCGGTCCATGGGGACGCGGGCCTCCATGTCGTTCTTGGTGTCGATGATCGCCGACAGCTGGTCGGGGGTCTCGATGTAGGGGAACGCGTCTTCGAGCTCGCGCTGCCACGGCGTGTCGGGGGCGAACGCGTGCCCTTGGGCCGCTTGGCGGGCCGCGTACAGCTGGATCAGCTCGGCCGCGATCTCGCGGACGGCCTTGCGGGCGCGGCGCTTCGTCTTCTGCCAGTCGGCGCCGCCGAGCTTGTGGACGGTGGGCTGCTCGCCGCCGACGTAGCGGGTGAGCTGGTCGAGCGCGTCGGTCGGCATGAACAGCACGTCGGCGCCCTGGCCGCGCTTGGACGGCGCGTACTCGATGACGAGGTACTCGCGCTCGGCCCCGGCGATGGTGCGGCGCACCATCTCCACGTACTTGCCGACGCCGTGCGCGTCGTGGACCACGAAGTCCCCGGGCGAGAGTTCGAGCGGGTTGACCACGCCTTTGCGCTTGGCGGCCTTGCCCTTGCGGGGCCGCTGGGCCGCGAGGGCCTTGCCGCCCGCGATGTCCGCGGCCGTGACGGCGACGACGTTCCCGGCCGCGAACCCGAGCGCGAGCGTGCCCACGCACGCGACGACCTCGCCGCGCGCGAAGCCCTCCGGCGCGGACTCCAGGTGCGCGCCGATGCCTTCGGCGCGCAGCTGCTCGGCGGCGCGCTCGGCGCCGCCGAGGGCCGGGTAGACGACCGCGACGGCGCGGCCCGCGCGCGTCCAGGTCCGCATGTCCTCCACGAGCTGGGCCGTGTTCCCGTGGTAGCGCGGGGATTCGGCGAACCCGAGGTCCACGGTGAGGCCGTCGTCCGAGACGCCGGTGCCGTAGGTGAGCGGCTCGCCGGTGATCGCGGCGAGTTCCGCGGCGTCGGGAGCGTCGCCGAGGGCGTCCTCTTCGGGGGCGACGGCGAACGGCGAGATCGTCCACCACCGCTGGCCCTTCGCGAGCGCGGCGGTGCGGGCCTCGGCGAGGTCGTGGAACGTGCCCGCGCCGAGGTCCACGGGCGCTTCGGCCCCGGCCGCGGCGGCGGCCCAGGACGCTTCGAGGAACTCGTTCGAGGTGGCGACCAGGTCGAGCGCGCGGGTGCGGATGCGCTCGGGCTCGATGGCGACGACGAGCGCGTCGCGCGGCAGGACCTCCTGGAACAGCTCCAGGTTCCCGGGCCCGGCGAGCGAGGGCAGGAGCGACTCCATGCCCTCGACGGGGATGCCCTGGGCGAGCTTCGCGCACATCTCGCCGAGCCCCGGGTACGCCTCCCCGAGCTGGGCGGCCCGCTCGCGCACGTCCTCGGTGAGGAGCAGTTCGCGGCAGGCGACGGCGCGCAGCTCGGCGGGCTCCTCGCCGGAGGCGGCGTCGAGGGAGCGCTGGTCGGCGACGGAGAACTCGCGGATCGTGTCGACCTCGTCGCCGAAGAACTCCAGGCGCAGCGGGTGCTGGGCGGTCGGCGGGAACACGTCGAGGATGCCGCCGCGCACGGCGAACTCGCCGCGCTTCTCCACCAGGTCGACGCGCTCGTACGCGAGGTCCACGAGGTGCGCGGCCAGGTCGGTGAGGTCGGTCTCGTCGCCGCGGCGCAGGTGCACGGGCTCGCGGGTGCCGAGGCCCTTGAGCTGCGGCTGGAGGGCGCCGCGGACGGGCGTGACGATGACGCGCGGCACGTCCCCGGCGTGGATGCGGTGCAGCAGGTCCAGGCGGGCGCCGACGGTGTCCGAGCGCGGGGAGAGCCGCTCGTGCGGGAGGGTCTCCCAGGCCGGGTAGTAGGCGATGTCGGCCTCGGCGATGAACGACGCGAGGGACTCGGCCAGCTCCTCCGCTTCGCGGGAGGTCGCGGTGATCGCGAGCACCGGCCCGGCCGCGTGCCGGGCGGCCTGGGCGAGCGCCAGGGGCCGGGCGCCGGGGACGGCGACGACGTCGACCGGGCGGTCGGACCCGGAGGCCAGTTCGGCGAGGCGCGCGAGCTTCGGTTCCCCCGCGGCCGCATCGAGCAGGCTCGCGAGCTTCGGCTGGCCTTCGGACATTCGCGGGCTCCCTGTGCGAGACGGTGCCGCCCGGCGGATCGCGGGCACGACTGATGGCCGGAGACAGCCCTGACGGGGGGCTGTTCCGGCGACCGGTCGAGTCTACCTCGCGCCGCCCCGAGGGGCGCCCGCGATTATCCGAGCGCTAGTTGGAGGCGCCGCGGCCGCCCTGGTCGAACAGGAGCGCCTGGATCTCCGGCAGGTTGTAGAGCATGCCGATGACGACGAGGACGGTGAGGATCGGCAGGAGGATGCGGTTCTCCTCCTTGCCGCCGGCGCGCAGCGCGATGTTCTTCGGCAGGCCGATGTCCTTCCAGCGGCGCCCTTGGATCGGGAGCGGGAAGAACAGTGGCGACCCCATTTTCGTGATCATGTCGCCGAGGATGTGGATGAAGCAGCCGATCCCCATGGCGAGGCCCAGGATCCAGTAGTCGCGGCCCTCCGGGAGCAGCCGGAACATGCCGTAGGCGGCAACGAGGGAGACGCCGGTGACGACGATCCACCCCTTCTTCTCGACGGTCTCGGCGAGCAGTCCTCGCACGGCGAGACCGGTGAGGACGAACAGGATCGCCACCACCGCGGGCTTCCCGAACCAGTACGCGAGGTAGCCGGTGCCGGTGCCGACGATCGCGGCGTGGACGAAGGTGTGCGTGAACGTGCGGTGCCCGTTCTTGCGGGGCTTGTCCTTCTTGGACTTGGTGAGCAGGTAGAACCAGTAGCAGAGCCGCTCGACGACCTCGGCGACCATCAGGGAGGCGACGCCGAACGAGCGGGCCACAGTGGACCCGCCCTTGTTCTCGGTGACCTTGCCCGCGCAGTCGATGTCGGGGTAGAGCGATGCGCCGGCGCAGACGATCGTGCCGACGACCAGCTCCGCGGAGGACTGGTCGATGCCGAACGCGATGTCCGCGACGGCCGATCCTGCGAGCCATAGGGCTGCGCCGGACATGGCGTGGGTCGGACCCATGACCATAGGGGGACTCCTTCAGGGCAATGCTTTAGCTTTTCAGGGCGGTGTTCTCAGGGCGGCGGTGAGCAGTCGAGAAGCTGGCGACACTATCCCACACCGGCACCAATCGCGGTGTCCCAGGAGTGTCCGGACGCCGCAACAGGTTTCGCATACCGGTCCGATCACGACGGGCCCGGGCCGGGACGGTTCGCGCTATGGTCGAGGGGTGTTCGACTCCGCCCAGCTGACCGCGTACCTGGAACGCGTGGGCATCACGGCCCCGCGGCGCCCGACCCTGCACGCACTCAGGCGGGTCCACCGCGCCCACGTCGCCGCGATGCCCTACGAGAACCTCGACATCCAGTTGGGGCGGCCCATCAGCCTCGACCCCGACGCGCTCTTCGCGAAGCTCGTCGAGCGCGGGCGCGGCGGCTACTGCTACGAGCACAACGGAGTCCTGGCGCTCGCACTGGAGGCCATGGGCTTCGACGTGCGCCGCGTCCTCGGCGGGGTCCGGCGCGAGATCGACGGCGACGGCGCCTGGTGGAACCACATGCCGCTGGTGGTGCGCTTCGAGGGCAGGCACGGCGGCGGCGGCACGGAGTACCTCGCGGACGCGGGGATCGGCACGGGCTTCCGCGAACCGCTCCCGGTCCGCGACGGCAGCTACCGGGTCGGCGCGTTCAACTTCGGCGTGTGGAACCTCAGCGGCGACACCTGGCGCTGCTCGATCGACCCGCGCGTCGCGAACCTGACGTTCGACTTCCAGCTCGCCGCAAGGCGTCCTGAGGAGTTCGCCGAGCGGTGCCTGGAACTGTCCACCTCGCCCGAGTCGCCGTTCGTGAAGACCCTCGCGGTGCAGAACCCGCGCGAGAACGACATGTGGGTCCTGCGGGCCCGCACGCTCACCGTGTACGACCCGCGCCACCCCGACCTCAAGACCGTCCGGGTCGTCGCCGACGCCGGCGAGTTCGCGTCCCTCCTGAGGGGACGGTTCAACCTGACGCTCTCGGACGCGGAGACCACCGAGCTGTGGGCGAAGGCCGTCGCCCAGCACGAGCGCAAGCTCGCGGAGGACGCGCAGGCCGAGGCCCTGGAGAACGCGGCCTAGGCGGCCTTCCCCGCTTCGGCGCGCTGCCGGGCGGTCTCGTAGAGCGCGACGGTGCCCGCGTTGGCGGCGTTCAGGGACGAGGCGGCCTTGGCGGCCATGGGGATGCGGGCGACCGCGTCGGCGAGTTCGTGCCACGCCTTCGACATGCCCTCGGCCTCGTTGCCGACAACCAGGAGCACCGCGCCGGTGAGGTCGTGCTCGGACAGGGCCCGCTCGCCGCGCTCGTCGGTGCCCACGATGGACGGCTTGTGGTCCTGCTTGGACGCCCATTCGGCGACCTCGTGGGCGGACGCGGCGTTGACCACGGGGAGGGCGAACAGCGATCCGGTGGAGGCGCGGACGGCCTTGGGGTCGTAGGGGTCGGCGGCGTTGCGGCCGGTCACGATGACCGCGTCGGCGCCGAACGCGTCGGCGGAGCGGATGAGCGAGCCGACGTTCCCGGGCCCGGAGGGCCGGTCGATGACGAGCCCGGTCCAGCCGGGGCGCGAGGAGAGCTGCGAGAGGCGGCGCTTGGGGATCGCGACCTGCGCGAGCAGCTCGGGCGCCTCGCCGTCCTTGTCCCCCAGCTCGGCCATGAGGTCCGCGGAGACGGCGGCGCGCTCGGTGTGCGGGGCGTCGAGGAGGCCCTCGGCCCACGCGGACAGGCGCGGCCGGTCGGCGTCGTAGAGCAGCTCCTGCACGGTCCAGCCATGCTCGACGGCCATCGTGATGGGCCGCACCCCCTGGACCAGGAACGACCCGGCCCGGTGCCGCTTGGTCCGGTTGCGCAGCAGGGTCTCCCACTGCTGGAACTTCGCGTTCCGGACGCTCACTCGCAGACTTCTCGCCATGGTCTCCGCTCCGATGGATTCGAAGCGCGAAACTAGCACGGGACCGGAGCACCGCTCCGGTCCCGTGGTCGATTTGCGACGCTCGTATCCGTCAGCCCGTGTTGCGCAGGCCCGCGGCGATGCCGTTGACGGTGATGAGGAGCGCGCGCTTGAGCTGCGGGTCCACGTCGCCGTCGGCGCCGCCCTCGGAGCGGTACCGCTTGAGCAGCGACACCTGGAGGTGGTGCAGCGGCGCCAGGTAGCGGTCGCGGACCTCCAGGGTGCGGGCCAGCTGCGGGCTGGAGGCGAGGAGCCGCTCCCCGCCGGTGAGCGCGAGGACCTCGCGAACCGTGGCGGCGTGCTCGTCCTTGATGGCGTCGAAGATCGGGCGCAGGTGCTCGGGCACGAGCGTCGAGACGTACTGGCCCGCGATCGACAGGTCGGTCTTCGCGAGCGTCATCTCCACGTTCGACACGAAGTTGCGGAAGAAGTGCCACTTCTCGTACATCTCCGCGATGTCGCCGCCGAGACCGGCTTCGCGGGCGGCCGCGAGGCCCGAGCCCACGCCGTACCAGCCGGGGACGATCTGGCGCGACTGCGTCCAGCCGAACACCCACGGGATCGCGCGCAGGCCCGAGAGGCCCGCGTCGGTGTTCGGGCGCTTCGACGGGCGCGAGCCGATGTTCAACGCGCCCAGGAGTTCCGTGGGGCTCACGGCCCAGAAGTACTCGGCGAGCCCGTCGCGGCCGGTGAGGGCCCGGTAGGCGCCCTTGGACGCCTCGGAGGTCTGGTCCATGACGTCGAACCAGCGGGCCAGGACCTCGGGCTGGTGGCGCGGCTCGGTGTGCAGCAGCGTCGCCTTCAGGGACGCGGCGACCGTGAGTTCGAGGTTCTCGCGGGCCAGCGCGGGCAGCGTGTATTTGTCGGAGAGGACCTCGCCCTGCTCGGTGATCTTGATGGCCCCGTCGAGGGTGCCCGAGGGCTGCGCGAGGATCGCCTCGTGGGTGGGGCCGCCGCCGCGGCCGATGGTGCCGCCGCGGCCGTGGAAGAGGCGCAGGCGCACGCCGTGCTTGTGCGCGATGTCGCGGAGCTGGCGCTGGGCGGCCTGGATGTTCCACTGGGAGGCGGTGATCCCGGCGTCCTTGTTGGAGTCGGAGTAGCCGAGCATGACCTCCTGGACGTTGCCGCGGGCGGCGACGATCGCGCGGTACGCGGGGAGGCTGAGGAGCCGGTCGAGGAGGACGTCGGCGCCGGCGAGTTCTTCGACCTCTTCGAGGAGGGGCACGAAGCCGACGTCGGCGCGGCCGCGGGCGACGTCGATGAGCCCGGCGTCGCGGGCGAGGATCACGGGGGCGAGGACGTCGCCGGCGTCGTGGGTCATCGAGATGATGTAGGACTCGACGATGGCCTTGCCGAACTGCTCCTGGGCGTCGCGTACGGCGTGGAAGACGTCGAAGGTCTTGCGGTTGAGGTCGGTGAGCTCGACGTTCGCGGGCGCGAGGGGCCGCTGGCCGGAGAGTTCGCGGGCGAGGAGGTCGCTGCGCTCCTCGGGGGTGAGCTCGGCGTAGGGCCGGTCGAGTTCGCCGGTGGCGTCGTACAGCTCGGCGAGGACGGCGTGGTGGGCCTCGGAGTGCTCGCGGACGTCCATGGTGGCGAGCTGGAGGCCGAACGCGGCGACGGTGCGGATGACGCGGTCGAGGACGCCCTTGGCGGGGAGCTGGCCCCGCTGGCGGGCGAGGGAGTCGCGCATGACCTGGAGGTCGGCGAGAAGTTCGCGGCCGTCGGCGTAGTCGAACCCGGCGCGGTGGGGAAGGCCCTCGGCGTGGCGGGTACGGGTGTTGGCGAGCTTCGCCTCGATGGCGCGGGCCTTGAGCCGGTAGGGCTCTTCGGCGTGGATGCGCTTGTAGCGGGCGGGGATCGCGGTGCCGAGGCGGTCGAGGTCGGCGCTGACGGAGTCGAGGAGCTCCTGGGACGCGGGCCGCACGGACTGGGAGACGGACAGCTCGTTGATGAGCGAGGCGACTGCGCCTTCGGCGGCGGCGATGCCGTGCTCGTGCTGCATGAGCAGCACCTGCTTGGTGACCTCGGGGGTGACGAACGGGTTGCCGTCGCGGTCGCCGCCGATCCAGGTGCCGAAGCGCAGGGGCGCGGTGCCGGGGCGGGGGGAGCCGCCGAGGTCGGTGAGGGTGGCGTTGAGGTCGGTGAGGACGCGGGCGGCGGCGTCGCGGTAGAGGTCGGTGAGGTAGTAGATCGCGTTGCGGGCCTCGTCGGTGGGCTCGGGCTTCTCGACGCGGAGCTCGTCGGTCTGCCAGAGGAGGTCGATGATCTCGGCGAGGCGGGAGTTGACGGCGTCGACGTCGGCGGAGCCGAGGACGGCGCGCTCGGCGGCCTCGGCGTCGAGGAGGTCGGCGATGTTGCGGAGCTTGATGAGGATGGACCGGCGGGCGGCCTCGGTGGGGTGGGCGGTGAAGACGGGGCGGACTTCGAGGCGCTCGGCGGCGGCCGCGATCTGGTCGGCGGGGACGTCTTCGAGGGTGATCTCGGCGCGGGCCTGGGAGAGCCAGCCGCCGTTCTCGGCGCGGGAGCGGCGCATGTCGCGGGCGCGGTGGACCTGCTCGGTGATGTTCGCGAGGTGGAAGTAGGTGGCGAACGCGCGGGCGAGGTCCACTTCCTCGGTGACGTCGAGCTTGGCGAGGCGGGAGGCCACGTTCTCGGGCCGGTGGCGGACGAGGCCGCGCACCTCTTCGACGAGTTCGAGCAGCTGGGGGCCCTCTTGGCGGACGAGCGCCTGGCCGAGGAGGTTGCCGAGGCGCCTGATGTCGCGGCGCAGCTGCTTGTCGTCGGTTCCGCTGGAGGAGTCGTAGTAGTCCATGGAGGTCTCCACTGCTGGTCTGGGCAAACCCTGAGGGGCCGCTCGCGCCGACGTCCTTGTCCGCGGTGAACTGCTGTGCACTAGTGCTATAGAGCGATGTCAGCGTAACTTACCGGTAATGCCCGCGCCACTTTCTCAGTCCGGCATGCGGGACGGTCCGCTGAGGATGCGGCGGCGACGGGTGAGGCTAGCCACGGCGCCCGCTTGCGTAGCCGTAAGTGTGCGGAGTCGGACCCGTGGCATACCCTGGTTCGACCGATACCGAAGCCGCCCCGATCGATCCGCTGCGAAGGGACCCCGACCGCCGATGTCTGACTGGGTACTGCCCGACGAGATCCTCGCCGAGGCGCCGAGCCACACCCCGCTCCCGCACGAGCTGGCCGACCTGGAGCTGCTGCTGTACGGCGCGTACGCGCCGCTGCGGGGGTTCATGGGCGAGGCGGAGGCGCGGTCGGTGACCAGGACGGGGACGCTCCCCGACGGGACGGCGTGGCCGGTGCCGGTGACCCTGGACGTGCCGATCGCGATCGCGCGGCTCCTGGACAACCCCGACCCGAAGCGGCGTGTGCTTCGCATCACCGACCCGGAGGGGGCGCCGGTCGCGGCCGTGGAGTGCCACAGCCTGGACGCGCTCGGGCCGGACATGGTGCGGGTCGGCGGCCCGGTGCGGCGGATAGCGGACGCGGCGCACGGGGTGTTCACTGGCCTGCGGGCGACCCCGGAGCAGGCGCGCACGACGTACACGAAGCCGCGGGTGCTGGCGCTGGTCGCGGAGCGGCCGCTGCACCGGCCGCAGCTCGCGCAGCTGGCGCGCGCGGCCCACAACCTCGCGGCGCACGTGCTGGTGATGATCCCGACCGGGGACGAGACGAACGGCGGCCGGGAGCTGCGGCTGCCGACGGCGGCGCTGGTGCGGTCGGTGCTCGCGGCGAAGGACCGGCTGCCGACGGCCACGGTGCTGACGGTGCCGCTGTCGAAGCGCGGCGACCGGCTCCGCGACGGGCTGCTGACCGCGAAGGTGGCGGCCGCGTACGGGGCGACGCACCTGATGACCGGGCCGGACGGGCTCGGCGGGGGCGACGGCGTCCGGTCGATGGTGCCGCGCGAGCTGGCGTACGACACGCGCGACGGCCAGTGGCGGCCGATCGAGGACATCGAGCCGCCGTTCCGGCGCACCGCCTTGAGCGAGGCCGAGGTCGCGGACATGCTCGACCGGGGCTTCGGGCTCCCGGAGTGGCACACGCCGCCGAGCGTGGCCGCGGAGCTGCGCAAGGCCCGCCCGCCGCGGCGCCAGCGCGGCCTGGTGCTGTTCTTCACGGGCCTGTCGGGCTCGGGGAAGTCCACTATCTCGCGGGGCGTCCACGAGGCGCTCCTGGAGGATGGGACGCGCACGGTGTCGCTGTTCGACGGCGACGTGGTGCGCCGGCTCCTGTCCTCGGGGCTGGGGTTCACGCGCGCGGACCGGTCGGTGAACGTGCGCCGGATCGGGTTCGTCGCCGCCGAGGTGGCGCGGCACGGCGGCATCGGCATGGCCGCCCCGATCGCGCCGTACGAGGCGGACCGGGCCGAGGCCCGGCGCATGGCCGAGGCCGCGGGCGCGGACTTCGTGCTCGTGCACGTGTCGACGCCGATCGAGGTGTGCGAGGCGCGGGACCGCAAGGGGCTGTACGCGAAGGCGCGCGCGGGCCAGATCCCGGAGTTCACGGGGGTCTCGGACCCGTACGAGGCGCCGCCGAACGCGGAGCTGGAGATCGACACGAGCGAGATCACCGTGGGCGAGGGCGTGGAGCAGGTCCTGGAGTTCCTGTCCGAGGGCGGCTGGCTGGAGCCGATCGGCCTCAAGATCGCTTAGGAGAAGACGAGAGGAAGGCCCGGACGTTCCCGTCCGGGCCTTTCGTCTACAGCAGCGTGGACCAGTAGTCCCAGAAGCCCGTGCCGACGATGCCGATCACGGCGACGTAGAGCAGGGCCAGGCCGATCCAGTGGAAGCGCAGGATGTCGTCGACGGCGTCGCGCCAGTCGGCCGCGACCGGGATCGCGCCGGTGCGGAGGTTGCGGATCGTGGTGAACCAGAAGATCGGCAGGACCACCGTCCACACGGCCATGCACCACGGGCACAGGACCCCGATCTTGTACACGGACTGGAAGATCAGCCAGGACACGAAGCCGAGCCCGGCGAGCGTCCCGAGGTTGAACGCCAGCGCGATCCACCGCGGCAGCTCGGTCTTGGAGAGCCACAGGACCCCCGTGAAGATGACCAAGGGGAACGCCGCGAGCCCGATGATCGGGTTGGGGAACCCGAAGACCGACGCCTGCCACGTGTTCATGACGGTGCCGCACGAGAGCACCGGGTTGAAGTCGCAGGAGATGGCGTGGTTCGGGTCGATGAGCGAGGCGATGCGCTCGTAGGTGAGGTCGAACGCGGCCGCGAGGCCGACGAGCCCGCCGACGAGCAGGACGAGCCCGGTGACGGTGCGCCCCCGGGCCTCTCTTCCGGTCTCGCCGAACGCCTCGTCCATGAGCGCCCCCTCGGTGCGGGTCGTGGTTGCCGTCGATGTGATCACGCAAGGGTAACGAGCGCGGCGCGATCGGAGTTGCGCGCAAAGCGGCGAATGTGGCGATCCGGACGCCGGGGAACCGCGCGGGGCGCTCCGGCGTCGAAGCGCTCGGCGGGCTCCGTTCGGGGGCTCAGACGCGCAGGGACCGGCCCCCGTCGACCACGAGGGTCTGCCCGGTGACGTAGGAGGCCGAAGGCGCGCAGAAGAACACGGCCGCGGCCGCGACCTCCTCGGGCGTCCCGGGGCGGCCCATCGGGCCGTCGAGGCCCTGCTGGAGCTCGGGCACGGTGGAGGAGCCGGTGCGGATGAGGCCCGGGGCGATCGCGTTGACGGTGACGCCGTCGGCGACGACCTCCGTGGCGAGCGCCTTCGTCAGGCCCGTGACCCCGGCCTTCGCGGCGGCGTACGCGGCCTCGGCGGGGACGGCATTGACGACGCCCGCGGTGGCGGCGACGTTCACGATGCGGCCCCAGCCGCGCTCGGCCATGGGCTGCACGAAGGCCCGCGACACCAGGAACGCCGTGTCGAGGTTCCGCGACAGCTCCGAACGCCAGTCCTCATAGGACAGCTGGGCGACGGGCTTGACGACCGCCGGGTTCGACTTCGACGTCAGCCCTGCGTTGTTGATCACGATGTCCACCTCGCCGACCGCGTCCACCACGGCGTCGGCCAGGCCGCCCACCTCGGCCTCGTCGGTCAGGTCCGCGACGAAGCCGACCGCGTCGATCTCCCCCGCCCGCTCGTGGATCCGCTTCGTCGTCGACACGATCGCGACCGTCGCGCCCGCCAGCCGCAGCCGCGTCGCGATCGCCATCCCGATCCCGTCGGGCGCACCGGCACCGGTGACCAGCGCGATCTTCCCTGCGAGCGAATCGAGCTGCTGGAGCCGCCCGAGCTCGGTCAACGGGCCCTGACCTGCGGACGGCAGGTCGATCACCTCGGCGAGGCCGTCTACGAAAGCGTCGGGGCTCGGTCGCGGTTCATTCATGCGGGCAGTCTCTCACGGTGCTCCGACCAAACGCACCAGCGCCGGGCCGAACGGCGCGAAACCGCCACCATCAGGGCACCACCGGACCCGAACGCCACGGCCGCAACAGGGCCCGCCGCCGGAACCGCAGGGGACGGCCCGCGGACTCCCACGACGTGGGACCATCGGGGGATGGAGCCGAACCCTGGCCCGGTCCTGACGGCGCTGGCGCGCAGCGCGGTCGCGACCTCCTTCGGCCCGCACCCGCCCGGCGCCGCGGTCCTCCTCGCCGACGCCCCGCCCGGCCTCGCCGAACGCGCCGCGACCTTCGTGACCCTGGAGCGCGACGGCGTGCTGCGGGGCTGCATCGGGACGCTCGTCGCACTGCGGCCCTTGGGCATCGACGTCGTCCGCAACGCCCGGCTCGCCGCGAAGGACCCCCGGATGGAGCCCGTACGGCCCGAAGAGGTCCCCGCACTCGCCGTCACCGTCGCCGTCCTCGGCCCCTCGGAACCCGTGGAGGCGCGGGACTTCCCGGCGCTCCTCGACGCCCTGCGGCCCGGCGAGGATGGCCTCACCCTCAAGGACCCCGAAGGCCGCCGCGCCACGTTCCTGCCCGCCGTGTGGGGGCACGCGGGCGGCCCGCACCGGTTCGTCGCCGCGCTGCTGCGCAAGGGCGGCTGGCCGAAGGAGCTGTGGTCGGGCGACCTCCGCCCGGCCCCGTGGCCCGAGGGCCTCAGGGCCGAGCGGTACACGACCACCGAGTACCGGGCTAGTCCGGCAGCGCCACCAGGGTCCCCTCCGCGGTCTTGACCGCCGAACCGGACACCGAGACCGACACCGCCGCACCGCCCTCCACGACCACCTCGCCGTACAGCGACGACGGGCGCCCGATCTCCGCGCCCTGCGCGATCTCGTACGCGTGCACGCCGTCCCCCGCGATCAGGCCCGCGTCCACCAGGTGCACCCCCAGCGCCACCGCGGCCGAACCCGTCGCCGGGTCCTCCCCCACGCCCACGTGGAACAGCCGCGCGTGGACCGCGGCGTGGTCGGCGTCGAAGCTGAACACGTACACCTTGTCGAGGTGCCCTGGCACGTCGACCGCGGCGGCCACGTCCTCCTCGGCGACCCGCACGAAGTTGTGGTCGAGGCCGGCGCTGGCGTTCTTCGGCGTGCCGATGATGCGGTTGGGGTCGAGGCCGAGGGCCGCGGCGGCGGTCTCGCGGTCGATCTCGGGGCCGACCGAGATGGCGGTGGACGTGAGCTTCGCCGCGTCCCCTTCGACGGCGACGGTCATGAGGCCCGCGCCGCACTCCTGGACGACCTCGCCGTCCTTCGGCGCGACGCGACCGGCGGCCGTGACGGCCACCGCGGCGCCGATCGTGGGGTGCCCGGCGAACGGCAGCTCCTCCGCAGGGGTGAAGATCCGGGCGAGGTAGTCGGCCCCGGGATCGGTTGCGGGGAGGGTGAACACGGTCTCTGAGAAACCGAACTCCTTGGCCACGGCCTGCATCTGGTCCGTGGTGAGGTCCTGGCCGTCGTAGACGACGGCGAGCTGGTTGCCCGCGTACGGGCGGTCGGAGAAGACGTCGTAGATCGCGAACGGAAGCATATGGCACTTATAGCTCGCACCGGGTGACGAGCGGTCGGTAAGGCTACGCTCACATTGGCGCCGACGGGCACGTGGTTACGATTGGGTCATGTCTGACAACGCCGCCGTCGTCGAGGCCGTACACGAAGCGCTCTCGCACGTCAACGACCCCGAGATCCGCCGTCCGATCACCGAGCTGGGGATGGTCGACACCGTCGCGGTCGAAGGCGGGCGCCTGTCCCTGACCATCCTCCTCACCGTCGCGGGCTGCCCCATGCGCGACACGCTCCAGCGCGACATCGCCGCCGCCGTCGACGGCGTGGACGGCGTCACCGAGCTCGAACTCGAATTCGGCGTCATGAGCGAGCAGCAGCGCGCCGACCTCCAGGTCAAGCTGCGCGGCAAGGCCGGCGCCGAGCCGGTCATCCCGTTCAACCTGCCCGAGTCGCGCACCCGCGTGTTCGCGATCGCCTCCGGCAAGGGCGGCGTCGGCAAGTCCTCCATGACCGTGAACCTCGCGGCCGCGCTCGCGCAGAAGGGCCTCTCGGTGGGCGTCGCCGACGCGGACATCTACGGGCACTCGATCCCGCGGATGCTCGGCGTCGAAGGCGCGCCCACGCAGGTCGAGGACATGATCATGCCCCCGCAGGCGCACGGCATGAAGGTCATCTCGATCGGCATGTTCACGCCCGGGAACACCGCGGTCGTGTGGCGCGGCCCGATGCTGCACCGCGCGCTCCAGCAGTTCCTCGCCGACGTCTACTGGGGCGACCTCGACGTGCTCCTGCTCGACCTGCCGCCCGGGACCGGCGACATCGCGATCTCGGTGGCGCAGCTCCTGCCGACCGCCGAACTCGTGGTCGTGACCACCCCGCAGCAGGCTGCGGCGGAGGTCGCCGAGCGCGCTGGCGCGATCGTGACGCAGACCCACCAGAAGCTCGCGGGCGTCGTCGAGAACATGTCGTGGATGGAGCTGCCCGACGGCTCCCACATCGAGCCGTTCGGCTCCGGCGGCGGCAAGACCGTCGCCGAGGCGCTCACCCGCGACGTCGGCACCGACGTGCCCCTGCTCGGCCAGATCCCCCTGGACCCGAAGCTCCGCGAGGGCGGCGACGCCGGTATCCCGCTCGTGCTCTCCGACCCCGACTGCGAGGCGTCCCGCGCCATCCGCGCGATCGCCGACCAGCTCGCGGTCCGCAAGGTCTCGCTCGCGGGCAAGCCGCTCGGGCTCAGCGTGGTCTAGTTCTTCGGAAGACGAAGCGGCGGCACCGACCCTTGCGGATCGGTGCCGCCGTTTTCTTTCTCCCGGTTTCCTTAGGAAAGCTTGCGGACCGTGACGGCCGTGCCGTAGGCGCAGACCTCGGTGCCCATGTCGCGGGCGTCCGACACGTCGAAGCGCATCATCACGACCCCGTTGGCGCCCAGGGTCTTCGCCTGGTCGACCATGCGGGTCAGGGCCTCCTCGCGGGAGGCGGCGAGGGCCTTCGAGAGGCCCTTCAGCTCGCCGCCGAGGATCGACTTGAAGCCCGAGCCGATGTCCGAGAACATGTTCCGCGAGCGCACGGTGAGGCCGAACACCTCGCCGTGGGTCTCCAGGACCTCGTAGCCCGGGACGTTCTCCGTGGTGGTGACGACGAAACCTGAGGCGGTGGGATTCGCGCCGCCGAATTCTCCGACATAGTCCATGCGGTCCACGCTATGCGAATCCGCAGGCCCGCGCGTCGGTCCGAAGAACGAAAACGCCCCTCATGCTCAGGCATGAGGGGCGGTACCCAGGTACTACGAGGAGGCGCGGACGCTACTGCGCGCTGTGCAGGGCGGCGTTCAGCTCGCCCCACGTGCCCGTGCGCGGGCGCACTTCGAGGACGCCGGTCTGCGTGTTCGTCCAGAACTGGAGGTTGTCCTTGCCCGAGAGGGTCGCGGCCTTGACCACGGTCCCGTCCGGGAGGGTCACCTTCGAGCCGCCCGTGACGTAGCAGCCCGCGGCCACGACGCAGTTGTCGCCCAAGGAGATCCCGATGCCGGCGTTCGCGCCGAGGAGGCAGCGCTCGCCGATCGAGATGACCTCCTTGCCGCCGCCCGAGAGCGTCCCCATGATCGAGGAGCCGCCGCCGATGTCCGAGCCGTCGCCGACGACGACGCCCGCGGAGATGCGGCCCTCGACCATCGAGTTGCCGAGCGTCCCGGCGTTGAAGTTCACGAAGCCCTCGTGCATGACCGTGGTGCCCGCGGCCAGGTGCGCGCCCAGGCGCACCCGTGAGGCGTCGGCGATGCGCACGCCCACGGGGGTCACGTAGTCGGCCATCGGCGGGAACTTGTCGAGCGACTTCACTTCGAGGGTCTGCCCCTCGCCGCGCAGCTTCAGGCGCGCGGCGTTCACCGCGTCCGCCGGGACGGGGCCGTGGTTCGTCCACGCGTTGTTCGGGAGGAGCCCGAAGATGCCGGACAGGTCGATCGTGTGCGGGGTGACGAAGCGGTGCGAGAGGAGGTGGAGGCGCAGGTACACGTCGGCGGTGTCGACCGGCTCCTCAGCGAGGGACTTGACGAGCACCGACACGCCCTTCGAGCGGGTCCCGGTCGGGTTCTCCCGGTCGATCTCCGGCGCGGCCACACCGGTCGGGGCCTCCCCGAGCCCGAGGCGGGTGAACCACACGTCGAGGACCGTGCCGTCGGCGGCGACCGTGGCCACGCCGACACCCCAGGCTGCGTCAGTCAGGAATTCACTCATCCTCAGAGCCTATCCACGCGGCGGGTAAGGTCTGCGGATGTGACAGTTTTGAGTGAGGCAGTCCTCGCCGACCCCGTCGAGCTGACCCGGGCGCTGTGCGACATCCCGTCGGTGTCGCGGGACGAGGCGGCGATCTGCGATGCGGTGGAGGCGGCCCTCAAGCGGTTGGAGCACTTGACGGTCGAGCGGGTCGGGAACACCCTGGTGGCCCGCACCGAGCTGGGCCGGGGGCGGCGGGTCATGCTCGCCGGGCACCTCGACACGGTCCCGGTCAACGACAACTTCCCCACGCGCACTGAAGGCGACGTCATGTGGGGGCTCGGCACCTCGGACATGAAGTCCGGTACCGCGCTGGCGCTGTGGATCGCCGCGACGGTGACGGAGCCGAAGTTCGACCTGAGCTTCGCGTTCTACGACTGCGAGGAGATCGAGGCGGTGCACAACGGCCTCAACAAGCTGTCGAAGTCGCGGCCCGAGCTGCTGGCCGCGGACTTCGCGATCCTCCTGGAGCCCACGTACGGCCTGGTCGAGGCCGGGTGCCAGGGGACCATGCGGGTGCGCGTGACGACCCGCGGCAAGCGGGCCCACTCGGCGCGGTCCTGGAAGGGCGAGAACGCGATCCACCGGCTGGCGCCGGTCCTGGAGCGGCTCAACGCCTATGAGGCGCGCGAGGTCGAGGTGGACGGCTGCACGTACCGCGAGGGCCTGAACGCGGTGTTCATCGGCGGCGGGGTCGCCGGGAACGTCATCCCCGACGAGGGCTGGGTGGACGTGAACTTCCGCTTCGCGCCCGACCGGGACGAGGCCGCCGCCGAAGCCCATGTGCGCGAAGTGTTCTCGGGGTTCGACGTGGAGGTCTCGGACACGGCCCCGTCGTGCCGCCCGGGCCTGGACCGGCCCGAGGCCGCCGAGTTCGTGGCCGCCGCGGGCGGCGAGTTCCGGGCCAAGCTCGGCTGGACCGACGTGGCGCGCTTCGCGACCCTCGGCATCCCCGCCGTGAACTTCGGGCCGGGCGACCCGAACCTCGCCCACAAGCAGGACGAACGCGTCGAGATCCCCCGCATCCGCTCCTGCGCGGACGCGCTGCGGGCCTATGTGGAGGCACCATGACTTCAGACTCCCGAATCACCGATGACCAGCGGCTCCTCGACCTCGAACACAGCGAGGAGTGGAAGCAGCGCGCCGCCTGGCGGGTCATGAAGTTCCAGGCCGAGTTCGTGGAGGGCTTCGACACGCTCGAAGCGGCCGACCTCGGCGACGCCGTGTGCGTCTACGGCTCCGCCCGCACGCAGGTCGACTCCGAGGAGTACAAGCTCGGCGTGGACCTGGGCCGCAAGCTCGGCGAGGCCGGGTTCTCGGTCATCACCGGCGGCGGCCCCGGCGCGATGGAGGCCGCGAACCGCGGCGCCTACGACGCGGGCGTCAAGTCCGTGGGCCTGGGTATCGAGCTCCCGTTCGAGCAGGGCATCAACGAGTTCGTGGACATCGAGCTGGACTTCAAGTACTTCTTCGTCCGCAAGGTCATGTTCCTGAAGTACTCGTGCGGGTTCTGCGCGCTGCCCGGCGGCTTCGGGACCATGGACGAGCTGTTCGAGGCGCTCACCCTGGAGCAGACCGGCAAGGTCGGCAAGTTCCCGATCGCGCTCATCGGCACCGAGTACTGGGGCGGCCTGGTCGAGTGGCTGCGCGCCTCCATGCTCGGCGACGGCAAGATCAGCCCGAAGGACCTGGACCTGCTGCTGGTCACCGACGACCTCGACGAGGCCGTGACCCACATGCAGCAGGCCCGCCCGGCTCAGTCCTCCGCGCGCTCGTAGATGAAGAAGTCGGCGATCGAGCCGTCGGCGCCGTACTCGCTCCAGGGGCGCGGGTTCGCGATGCGCTCGCGCAGGCGCCACTCGGGGTAGCGCTCCTCGACGTCCTTGAGGACGGGGCGGATGCGCACGTGGGCGGCGAAGTCGCCCGCCAGCGAGGGGTCGCTCGCGTCGCCGGTGAACAGGACGACGTTCCGGCGGGCGGCCCCGAACACGTGCTTGAGGTGCAGGTCGTAGACCTTGTCCTCGATGAGGTGGTAGATCACGTCGAGCGACATCGCCATGTCGGCGGTGATGAACCCGGCCGGGTCGGCGAAGCTGTCGCCGTCGTAGAGCGCGAAGCTCTTCGTGGGGTCGTCCGCGTACCGCTCCATGGTGCGGCGCAGCTGCGTCGGCGACACGTCGAACCCGAGGTAGCGGGGGTAGTCGGCGAGCGAGAGCTGCTCGCCGTCGCCGCAGCCGAACTCGATCACGGACTCGATCCCGTGCTCGGCGGTGAACTTGTTGAGGACCTCGGCCTTGAACTCGGCGTTGGTGCCGCGCGAGCCGCCGCCGGAGTTCCCGCCGTTCGCGTAGCGCTTCTCCCAGTACGCGGCGGAGCCGGGGAACTCCTTCTTGCCCTTCGGTTCAGGCGCGGCGGCGGCCTCGGGTCCCGCCGCCGGGGCCTCCTCGACCACGGCTTCAACCGGAGCCTCCTCAACCGGGGCTTCCTCAACCGCGGCGGTCTCCGCCGGGGTACGCCGTCTGCGGTTGAACTTCATCGGTGGCCTCCGAGATCTCTGACTGGTGTCCCCGGGCCCGCGTCGGGCCGCTCGGGGACGGGGTGAGCCGTCTCGAATGTAGACCCCCGCATGGTGTTCACGGTCACCGGCATGCCGGTGACCGTGCGTCGCGACGCCGGGTCAGAGGCTCCGGAGCGGGGCCTTCGGGGGCCGGTCGCCCTTGATCGAGGCGACCATGTCGAGGACCTCCCGGGTCGCGGCCACGTCGTGCGCCCGGAAGACCCGCGCGCCGTTCCACGCGGAGATCGCCGTCGCCGCGAGCGTGCCGTTCAGGCGCCGGTCCACCGGCAGGTCCAGGGTCTCCCCCACGAAGTCCTTGCGCGACAGGGCGACCAGGACCGGCCAGCCGGTGTCCGCGAGCTCGTCGAGGCGGCGGGTCAGGTCGAGCGAGTGGTACGTGGTCTTCCCGAAGTCGTGCGTCGGGTCGATGAGGATGCCGTCGGCCCGCACGCCCGCGGCCACCGCGGCCTCGGCGCGCTCGACCAGCTCGGCGCGGACCTCCTTGACGACGTCCCCGTAGACCGCCTTCTCGGCGATCGTGCGCGGCGCGAGCCCGCCCGTGTGGGAGACGACGAACCCGGCGCCGGTGTCCGAGGCGACCTCGATCACCGTCGGGTCCCACCCGGCCCACGTGTCGTTGATGAGCTCCGCCCCGGCCGCGACCGCCTCGCGGGCGACCTCACCGCGCCACGTGTCGACGGAGATCACGAGCTCGGGGTGACGGTCGTGGACCTCGGCGATGAGCGGCACGACCCGGTCGATCTCCTCGGCCGCGGTGACCTCCGGCCCGATGTCCCCGGCCTTGACCCCGCCGATGTCGACGATGTCGGCACCGCTGGCGACCGCGTTGTCCACGGCCGCGACCGCCGCGTCGAACGCGAAGGTCCGCCCGGCGTCGTAGAACGAGTCGGGCGTGCGGTTGACGATCGCCATCACCGCGTAATCGCCGCCATCGAACACCCGTCTGCCAAGTCTCAGAGCACGCATGGCTCTATGCTGACAGCCGCACCAGCCACCCGCCAGTGAAGGAGCATCATGCCCCGCTTCGACCGGTCGCACACCGACGACCTCGCCGCGTTCATCACCGCGAGCCCCACGCCGTACCACGCGTGCGCGGAGGCGGGCCGGAGACTTGAGGCGGCCGGGTTCCGGCGGCTCGCCGAGACGGAGGAGTGGCCGCTCGGGTCGAACGGGGACGCCCCCGGGTACTACGTCGTGCGCGACGGCTCGGTCGTCGCCTGGCGCACCCCCGGCGAGGACGCCCGCGCGTTCCGCATCTTCGGCGCCCACACCGACACCCCGACGTTCAAGGTCAAGCCGCGGCCGGACACCGGCGCGGCGGGCTGGAAGCAGGTCGCCGTGGAGGTCTACGGCGGTGTGCCGCACCAGACCTGGCTGGACCGCGACCTCGGCGTCGCGGGCCGCCTGGTCCTGCGCGACGGCACCGAGGTGCTCGTGGACGTGGACCGGCCGCTGCTGCGCGTCCCGCGCCTGGCGATCCACCTCGACCGCGGCGCCAACGAGGGCCGCGCGCTCGACCCGCAGGGCCAGCTCACCCCGATCTGGGGCCTGGGCCAGCCGCGCGAGGGCGAGTTCCTGGAGTTCATCGCGGAAGAGGCCGGGGTGGACCCCGACGACGTGCTCGGCCACGACCTGTTCGCCGTCGCCCTCGACGCCCCCTCCTACCTGGGCAAGGACGAGGAGCTGTTCGCGGCCTGGCGGCTCGACAACCTCACCAGCCTCCACGCCGGCGTCGCCGCGCTCATCGCCGCCGAGGGGACCGGTCCGAACGTGCCCGTGCTCGCCGCGTTCAACTACGAGGAGATCGGGTCAATGACCTACTCCGGCGCGCAGAGCCCGTTCCTGGAGACCGTCCTGCGCCGCCTGTTCGGGGAGGACTCCCAGGCGTTCACCCGCGCCATGGCCGCCTCCGGGATGATGTCCTCCGACACCGGCAACTCGATCCACCCGAACTACCCCGAGAAGCACGACCCGACGCACCGCCCGATCGCGGGCGGCGGGCCAATGATCAAGGTCAGCGCCAACCAGCGGTACGCCAGCGGCGCCGAAGAAGAGGCGCTATTCCGCCGCTCCGCCGAGCACGCCGGCATCCCGTGGCAGTACTACGTCAACCGCAACTCGATCCCCGGCGGCACCACGATCGGCCCGCTCTCGGGCACGCAGCTCGGCATCCTCACAGTGGACGTCGGCCTGCCGATCCTCTCGATGCACTCGGCCCGCGAGCTGTGCGGCGCCGAGGACCCGGGACGCCTGGCCGATCTGGCGCTGGGTCTGTTCGAGCACTAGGGGTGTCGCTCCCCGCTCCGGACTCCTCACGCGCTGCGCTCCCCCGGTAAGGTGGTGTCGTTCACGGCACCCCCTTGGAGGCGGCATTGACTTGGCGGACCGAACTGGAGCGGGCCGCGGCGCGGCTGCGCGAAGCCGCCGGGGCCGCCGACCGGGCCGAGCGGCTCCTCGTGGAGGCGGCCTCGCAGCTCGCCGCCGACGACACCGAGCGCCGCAGAAGTGAACTGGCCCAACGACTCAGCGCCGCAGCGGCGACCGCCGCCACCGGCTGGCTCGGCGACGACCTCGCGAAGACCGACCCGGACACACCCCTGTGGACCGAGCCGTCGCGCACCGAGGCCGTGCGGATCGGGACGGCCCTCCTGGACGACGACTCCGGGTCCGCCGAGGCCGCGTTCCCCGCGCTGACCGGCCTGCTCGGCAAGGGCCACCTGGTGTGCGACGGGGACGCGGCCGACCCGCGCGTCGCCGGGATGCTCCAGTCGCTGCTCGTGCGGGTCACCGCCGCCCACCCCGACCTCGAACTGTCCCTGGTGGACGGCGTGACCCTCGGGCAGGTGTTCGCGCCCGCGACCGCCCTCGTGGACGCCGGGATCGCCGCCACGGTCGCCACCGACCACCTCGCGCTCGGGCGGGTCCTCACCGCCGCCGAGAAGCGGCTCACCGAGCTGCGCGACATCGCCGCGCGCGGCCAGTCGATCGCCGACCGGCCCTACCACCTCATCGTCATCGCCGGGCTCCCGCCGGAGGTCGGCAAGACCATGCGCGAGCGCCTCGCGGCCCTCGCCCACGCCGGGCCCTCCGCCCGCTGCCACCTCGTGCTGTGCGGCTGGCGCAACCACCCGCACCGCGAGCAGCTCCCCGCGATCGAGCACGCCACGTACCTCGAATGCGGCGACGAGGTCCGGCTCGGGAGCCTCCCGCTGCCCGTCGTCCTCGACGCCGCGCCGCCGCCCCGCCTGACCCGCAACGTGTTCGGGTCCCGGGCCCGCCAGCGCAAGGAGGCCGGCGAGCTGTCCGTGGCCGACCTGGTGCCCGAGGAGCTGTGGACCGAGTCGAGCCGGAACGGGCTGACGACGGTGATCGGGCGCAACCAGGCCGGGAGCACCGCCGGAGGCGACGTGGAGGTGTCGTTCGACGACGCGACCCCGCACTGGCTCATCGGCGGGCGCACCGGCGGCGGCAAGACCGTGTTCCTCCTCGACGTGCTGTACGGGCTCGCGACCCGGTACTCCCCCGAGGAGCTGGAGCTGTACCTCCTGGACTTCAAGGAGGGCGTGTCGTTCACGGAGTTCACCCCCTCGCCGCTGGACCCGTCGTGGATCCCGCACGTGCGGGCCGTGGGCGTGGAGTCCGACCGCGAGTACGGGGTGGCGGTGCTGGCGGCGCTGCGCGCGGAGCTGACGCGCCGCGCCGGGCTGATGAAGCGGGCGGGGGCCACGCGGCTGGCGCGGCTGCGGGAGCTGCGGCCGGAGGTGCGGCTGCCGCGGATCGTGGCGGTCGTGGACGAGTTCCACGTGCTGTTCGCGGGGAACGACCGGCTCGCGGGCGAGGCGGTGGCGCATCTGGAGGAGCTGGCGCGCAAGGGCCGCTCGTACGGGGTGCACCTGGTGCTGGCGTCCCAGACGATCTCGGGGATCGAGGCGCTGTACTCCAAGAAGGACTCGATCTTCGGGCAGTTCCCGCTGCGCGTGGCGCTGCCGGGGGCGAAGCACCTGCTGGACGAGGGGAACGACGCGGCGGTCGAGTCGATCGGGCAGGCGATCCTGAACGACGCCGGGGGGCTGAAGGGCCGCAACCGGACCTGCCGGTTCCCGGACGCGTCGAGCGCGGACGACCTCCTGGCGCAGCTGCGGCGGGACCTGTGGGAGCGGCGGGACTCGGACGTGGAGCCGGTGGTGTTCCGCGGGTTCGACGAGCAGCACCTGGAGGCCGATCCGCAGTTCGCGGCGCTGGCGCCGACGCACGCGCCGCGGGCGCTGGTCGGTCGCGCGGTGGACGTGCACATGTCGACGGTGGGCTACCAGTTCGACCGGAGCCCCGGGCGGCACCTGGCGGTGCTGGGGACCTCGGCGGTGGCGGCGGACGTGCTGACGTCGGCGGCGCTGTCGGTGGCCCGGCAGCACGAGCCGGGGAGCGTGGAGTTCCAGGTGGCGGCCACGGCCGCGGGCGCGGAGGACATCGCGCGGGACCTGGTGGAAGCGTTGAAGGACGCCGGACACGAGTGCCGGGAGCTGGAGCCGGGGACGATCCTGACGGCGCCGCGCGGGAAGCCGGTGTACCTGGTGTGGTTCGGGGCCGACGGCGCCGACGGGAAGCCGGGGACGCTGCGGGACCTGCTGCTGCACGGCCCAGCGACGGGCGCGCACGTCATCGGCTGGTGGCGGGGCGCGCGGCGGTTCCTGGACGACATCGGAGGGACGGCCGGGCGCGAGCACGTGGCCGGGGTGGTGGCGCTGAACATCGCCGCGAACGACCTGGCGGCGATCACCGGCGGGTACGAGCGGACCTGGGACGCGCGCGCGAACCGGTGCCTGGTCATCGACCGGCACGCCGGCACGGAGACGCTGGCGGTCCCGTACGTGCGGCCGGGCCGCCTGGACGAGGCGGTGGCGTGATGAGCGGTGTCCCTTTGAGCTTGCAGGAGGACCGATGGGCTTGAGCGCCTACGAGGACCTGGTCCACGAGCTGGCGCGCCTCGACGCCGACTCGGCGGCGAGCAGCGCGCAGGCGACGCGGCGCCTGGAACGGCGCCGGTCGGCGCTCGCGGGCGTGCGGACCGAACTGGACGCGCGGACCTCCGAGGTGGTGGAGCTGAGCGTGCGGCTGCGCCAGTCCACGCCGGACCTGATGCCCTCGAACGAGGTCCAGCAGGCCGAGGAGGCGGTGGACGACCCGGACGCGGCGCTCGCGCACGCCGAGACCGCGCTGCGGGAGGCCGATCTGTCGCTGCGGGCGACGGTGCGGGCGGCGCAGCGGCCGACGCTGATGCCGAACGTGCACCACGTGCTGCGCGAGCTCCTCATCTACGGGTCGTGCATGGTCGCGTGCCTCCTGGGGCAGCTGATCTACCTGGCGGCGAGCGGCGGGGGCGGCGAGGCCGCGTGGTGGGTCATGTTCCTGCCGCCCGTCATGGCCGCGCTGGTGGGGTATCTGCTGGTGGGGGCCGCGAACCGGCCCCGGCTGCCGCTGACGGACCGCCACGGGAAGCCGGTGAAGGCGGTCGTCCCCCACAACCCGCGTCTGGGAGTGACCCTCGCGGTCTGCACAATGGCGCTGTTCGCCTATTTCGCGTTCTTCGCTTAGAGCTGCTTGGAGGGTCCCGTGGGTCTCGTGCTCCCGGTCATCGTCGCCGTCGTCGGCGTGTGGATCGCGTTCTCGATCGTCGTGTGGGCCACCGGCCGCGACACGCTGCTGGACCTCGCGCCCGCGGGCGCGCCCCCGGGGCTCGGGGACGGGGAGCCGGTGAGCGAGGCGTCCGTGGGCGCCCTGCGGTTCGACACCGGTGCGCGCGGCTACCGGACCGACCAGGTCGACGCGGCGCTGTACCGCCTCGCGTGGGAGATCGGCCGCCGCGACGAGCAGCTGGCCGAGCTGCGGGCCGAGCTCGACGGGCCGGTTCCCGTTGCGGTGGAAGAGGACCGCGGCGAGGAGGCCCTCGCCGAGTACGACGGGGACGGTCCGGTCGAGCCGGAGACCCAGGCGGAGGCGTTCGATGCGGAGCCGTTCGAGGAGCCGCTCGACGAGGACACGTTCCGGCTCGCGAAGGAGTCCGGCGCGGACGGCGGGGACGCCGGACGTGAGGCAGGGCGCGAGGATGAAGGGGACGCGGCGCCGCGCGGCGAGTCGTGATGGGATAAGCCCATGCGTTATTGGCTGCTGGTGTTGCACGAGGACGAGTACGCGGAGCAACAGGCGTACGAGGTCGAGTCGGTCGAGCCGGAGGGCGCCCGTCCCGAGGGCGCCGCGGACGGCGACGAGGTCGCCCTGGCCGGCCCCGAGGGCGTCTTCGCGCTCGGCGAGCTCGTGGGCCCCGCGGTCGTCTACCGGCGGCGCCTGGAGGACCCGGAGAAGACCGACGAGAGCACCGCGGCCGACGAAGGCTGGACGGAGCTCATGCCGGACGCGTGGGAGGACCTGGTCCGCAGCCTGCCGACCCCGGAGCGGCGCAGCGACTGGCTCGTGACGCTGTCGATGCCGATCGAGGCGGTCGACAAGGCGGAGGCGGTGCGCCTGTTCTGGTCGTACATCCGGTCGCTGGGGCCGAAGGAGCTGCCGACGTTCGTGTCGCCGTACGGGCGCGAGATCGAGGGGACCGCGTTCCTCCTCGGGGCCGAGCACGAGCAAGATCCGGAGGAATAGCCGGAGGAGTAGCCCCTGACCGGGACCAATCGTCACGATCCGGCAGTATTCCAGGGGTCTGCGCACGGGAAACGAAAAACCGCAAATCGGGTGTCCGATTTAAACGGTTTTAGGCACTTTCTCCGCAACTTTGTCACATACTCGGAGGGGCGAGTTGGCTCTCGGCCTGCGGATCGGGGAAACTTGATCTAGCAACGTCGAGTCGCAACCTGCGGCCTTGGATCGAGGGGAGACGAATATGGCGGCCATGAAGCCGCGGACCGGGGACGGACCGCTCGAAGTCACTCAGGAGGGCCGCGGCATCATCATGCGCGTTCCGCTCGAGGGCGGCGGCCGGCTGGTCGTGGAGATGACGCCGGAGGAAGCCCAGACGCTTCAGAAGGAGCTCGAAGGAGCTCTGGAGTAGCGGCCTCACGGTCCAACACCCCGCTGGTGGTCACCCCGCCGCCGATCCGACAAGGGAGCTCGCCCCCAAGCCGTCGCTTGGGGCGGGCTCTCACTCTGTCCGCACCACGGCCCGAGCGAATGCGCCGCCGAGCGGGGTGGACGCGCTCCGGTGTGCCGTGTGGACGCTCCGTCACGGTCCGGACCGGAATCGCAGCGCGGGTGAAGGGGCGGCAAATGCGGCATAGACTCTTCACATGACTTCCGGCACCCAGCCGCCCCAGGCAGAACCGGGCGACCAGTGGCGACCCCAGCAGCCATGGCAGCAGCCGCCCCGAGCGCAGCAGGCCGGACCGCACCCTGCCGGACCCGCGGCGGACGGGCACTACGAACCCGCCATGGCCCCGCCGCGGCCCGCGCCCGCGGCCCCGCAGCCGCCCGCCGCCCCGCAGGCGCCCGCCGACCAGGCCGCGTGGTGGCATCCCGCGGCCGCCTCGGACCCGTGGCGCGACCCCGGCAGCCGCGCCGTGATCGAGACGCGCCCGGCGCCGACGGCGACCCCCGTCGAACCGCTCCCCGAGCGGCCCAAGCAGAACGCGCGGATCGGGCTCGGGCTTGTCATCGCGGTCTCGGCGGTCACCGCGCTCATCGCCGGGACGCTCGGCGCGGCCGTCGGCATCTGGGCCACCCGCGGCGACGTCGGCGGCGCGATCACCGGCGCCGACCCCGAGACGCAGCGGGACCTCACGTCCGTGGCGGGCGTGGTCGAGCAGATCATGCCCTCGGTCGTCACGGTCCTCACCGCGGACGGCGGCAACGGCTCGGGCTTCATCGTCTCCGACGACGGGTACCTGCTCACCAACCACCACGTGGTCGTCGGCGGCGGCACCGAGCCCGCCGAGCAGCTCCAGGTACTGTTCAGCGACGGGTCCGTGACCACCGCGGCCGTCATCGGCTCCGACCCCGACTCGGACGTGGCGGTCCTCCAGATCGAGGGCGGCGACCACGCGCCGATGGTCCTGGCCGACTCCGACAAGGTCGCCGTCGGCGACCCGGTGCTCGCCGTGGGGGCGCCGCTCGGGCTGTCGTCCACGGTCACCGAAGGGATCGTGTCAGCGGTCGACCGGCCCGTGCTCACCGAGAACAACAACGGCGAGGTCGAGTCGGTGATGGCCGCGATCCAGACCGACGCGGCGATCAACCCCGGCAACTCCGGCGGGCCGCTCACCGACATCGCCGGGCAGGTCATCGGCATCAACACCGCCATCGCCTCGACCGCGGCCGAGGGCGAGGCCGGGAACATCGGCATCGGTTTCGCGATCCCCATCAACCAGGCCAAGCGCATCGCCGACGAGATCATCGCGACCGGCAGCGCCGCCCACACGGTCCTCGGCGCGGAGCTCGGAGAATCCGAATTGGGGACCGGCGTGACCCTGAGCAAGGTCGTGGACGGCTCCCCCGCCGACGACGCGGGCCTGGAGGACGGCGACCTCCTGACCAGCTTCGACGGCACCCGGGTCACCGACAACACCCAGTTGATCGCGCTCATCCGCAAGCTCGCGCCGGGAACGGTGGTCACCGTGGTGTACGAGCGCGATGGCGAGGAGCACAGCGCCCAGGTCACTCTAGAAGCGGCCGCGGACTGACGTGGGGGTACGCTAGGCGGAGGTTTTTCAGGTACCAGCAGTCACAGTCGGTCATCGGAGGGTCAGCGTGTTCGGAGGCTTGGGCGGAACCGAGTTCCTCGTCATCATCCTCATCGCGATCTTCCTGTGGGGCCCCGACAAGCTGCCCAAGGCCCTCGCGAACCTCCGCCGGTTCATCTCCAAGGCCCGGAACATGGCGTCGAACGCCGCGGCCGACCTGAGCCGCGAGATCGGCACCGACATCAAGCCCGAGGACCTCAACCCGAAGACGTTCGTCCGCAAGCACATCCTGACCGAAGAGGACCAGGAGATGCTCACGAACCCCCTCAAGTCCACGATGCGCGACCTCCAGGACGGCACGAAGCCGCTCCAGGAGGGCCTCACGGACGCCACCCGCGACGTCGAGACCACCCGCCGCAGCGTCAACCGCGGCGCGATCACGCGCGGCACGAACGGGTCCTCGAACGGCGCGAACGGTGCGGCGACCGGCGCCGAGGACGACGCCCCCGCCTCCGAGCGGACCCGCGGGCGCTCCGCGAGCTTCGACGACGTCACCTGAGCCGGTTCACCCGATCGGTACCCCCTGAGCCGGTCCGCGCGGCTCCCCCGGCCTGAATCCGTCGGCCGAATCGCGACATCGACGTCGGACCCCGCTGCCAGACTGGCCGCATGATCGGAACTTGGCACGGCCTCATCATCGACTGCCCCGACCCGGCGGCGCTCGCGTCCTTCTACCAGGAGCTGCTCGGCATGGTCCGGGTCCAGGACGACGGCGACTGGGTCGTCATCGGCGACGCCCCCGACCGGCCCGGCGTGGCCTTCCAGCAGATCCCCGACTTCACCGCGCCCACCTGGCCGGGCGGGGCGCACCCGCAGCAGATGCACTTCGACGTGCGCGTGCCCGACCTCGACGCGGGCGAGGCGGCGGCGCTGGGGCTCGGGGCGAGCCGCCTCGACGGCGGCGGGGAGACGTACCGGGTCTTCGCCGACCCGGTCGGACACCCGTTCTGCCTGGTCACCATCTAGAGGGCGCGAAAAAGCGGCGCGGGCCGGGGCCCGCGCCGCTCTGAGCGGTTGCGATGACTAGTACGTGGTCGACGCGGCGCCCGCGCCGGTGAACATGGCGATGAGCGCGCCGGCGGCGATGATGCCGATGACCGCGAGCGCGCAGACGATGATGCCGAGCACGAGGCCGGTGATGGCCTGGCCCTTGCCGGCCGCGACGCCCTGGTTGACCTTCTTCAGGGCGATGCCGCCGAGGATCGCGGCGGTGACGCCGCAGCCGAGGCTGATGATGCCGCTGACGTAGGGGATCGGCAGGCACAGGATGCCGACGCCGATGATGCCGAGGACCATCGAGGCGATGGCCTGGCCCTTGGGCAGCTGCGGGCCGTAGCCGCCCGGGCCGTACGGCGGCGGGTAGCCGGGGGCGGCGGGCGGGAGCTGCGGTGCGGCCGGGTAGCCGGGCTGCTGGGGCTGCGGGTAGCCGGGCTGCTGCGGCTGCTGGGGCTGGGAACCGGGCTGGCTGCCGTACGGGTCGTACTGGAAGCCGCCCTGTCCGGGCTGGTCCGGAGTCGGAGGATAGGTCATCGCTGCACTCTCTGCTCGGGCGGAAACGGCGCGGGGACGTTCACGATAACCGACTCGCACCACAGCGTGGTGACGAGGCCGCTTCGCGAACCGGGCGTGGGACGGCGGGTCGGGGTCCGCTCCGGCGTCCGGGCGGGGCCGGGCCGGGCGGCCCCTCAGTGCTGGACGACGCGGCCGCGGAGGACGATCAGGGCCGGTTCGCGGGCCGCGGACAGGTCGGTGCGCGGGTCGCGGTCGTAGACGACGACGTCGCCGAGGTCGGGGGCGAGGCCGAGCCACTCGCGGGCCTTCCACGAGGCGGAGGCGACCACCTCGGCGGCGGGGATGCCCGCCTGCTCGTGGAGCAGGCGCATCTCCTCGGCGGCGAGGCCGTGGTCGATGCCGCCGCCCGCGTCGGTGCCGAGCCGGACCTGCACGCCCGCTTCGTAGGCGGCGCGCACGACCGCGGGGAAGCCGCGCTTGAGGCGCCGCATGTGGTCGGCGTAGCGGGGGAACTTGGCGTCGGCACCGGCCGCGATGTCGTCGAACGTCTCGATGTTGATCATGGTGGGCACCAGGGAGATCCCCTTGGCGGCCATGGTGTCGAGGAGGTCCGCGGACAGGCCCGTGCCGTGCTCGACCGAGTCGGCCCCGGCGGCGACGACGCACTCCGCGGCCTCTTCGGAGAACGTGTGGACGGCGACCCGGGCGCCCTCGGCCTGCGCGGCGCGGATCGCGGCGGTGAGGACCTCGGGCTCGAAGGAGGGGGCGAGGTCGCCGCGGCCGCGGTCGATCCAGTCCCCCACGAGCTTCACCCAGCCGTCGCCGAGCTTGGCCTGGCGGGCGAGCGCGGCGGCGGCCTCGTGCGGTTCGCATTCGAGGCCGATGCCGCGGAGGTAGCGCTTGGAGGCGGCGATGTGGTGCCCGGCGCGGATGAGGCGCGGGAGGCCGTCCTCGCCGACGAGCTCGGGGTACGGGTACGGCGATCCGGCGTCGCGGATGGCGAGCACCCCGGCGTCGCGGTCGGTGCGGGCGAGCGCGCGGGCCTCGTCGAGGCTCTCGATGGGCGCGGCGCCGCGGCGGATGCCGATGTGGCAGTGGGCGTCCACGAGGCCGGGCAGGGCGTAGCCGGAGGTGGCGACGGTGCGCGCGCCGGGCACGGGGTCGAACGTGATGCGGTCGCCGTCGACGTAGAGGTCGCAGACCGTGTCGTACGGGAGCCAGACGACCCGGAGGTGCAGCGGCGCGAGCGGTTCGAGTGCAGTCATCGCCTCGCAGTATCGCCCGCGCGGGCCCCGATGTCCAGCACCGGGGCCCGTCGCGCGGCCGCTACTTGTCCTTGTCCTTGGGGCCCTGCTGCTTGAAGAACTGCTCCAGGTCGATGTCGGGCAGGTCGGCCGGGTTGAATTGGCTCAGGTCCGGCATCTGGCCGCCGAGCCCCGCGGGCAGCTGGGGGGCCTGCTGCTGTTGCTGCTGGGAGGCGGGGCCGCCGCGGCGCACGACCTTCTTCTTCGCGCCCTTCTTGCCCTTGCGCTTGGTGTACGGCGACTTCGTGGCCTTGCCGGTGGGCACGCCCATCGCGCCGCTCATCTGGCGCATCATCTTCTGCGCCTCCTTGAACCGGGCGAGGAGCTGGTTCACCTCGGAGACGGTGACGCCGGAGCCGTTGGCGATGCGCAGGCGGCGGGAGCCGTTGATGAGCGCCGAGTCGCGGCGCTCGGCGGGGGTCATGGAGCGGATGATCGCGGTCGTGCGGTCGATCTGCTTGTCGTCGATCGAGTCGATCTGCTGCTTCATCTGACCCATGCCGGGCATCATCTTGAGCAGGTTGCCGATGGGGCCCATCTTGCGGATGGCCTGCATCTGGTCGAGGAAGTCCTCCAGCGTGAAGTCCTCGCCCTTGAGGAGCTTCTCGGTGTACTCCTCCTTCTGCTTCTCCTCGAAGACGGCCTCGGCCTGCTCGATGAGGGTGAGCATGTCGCCCATGCCGAGGATGCGCGAGGACATCCGGTCGGGGTGGAAGACGTCGAAGTCCTCCAGTTTCTCGCCGGTGGACGCGAAGAGGATGGGGCGGCCGGTGACGTGGCGGACCGAGAGGGCCGCGCCGCCGCGGGCGTCGCCGTCGAGCTTGGAGAGGACCACGCCGGTGACGCCGACGCCGTCGCGGAACGCCTCGGCGGTGTTCACGGCGTCCTGGCCGACCATGGCGTCGATGACGAAGAGGACCTCGTCGGGGTTGACGGCGTCGCGGATGTCGCGGGCCTGCTGCATCATCTCCTCGTCGATGCCGAGGCGCCCGGCGGTGTCGACGATGACGACGTCGTGGCCGCGCTGCTTGGCCTCGGCGATCGAGTCGGTGGCGACCTTGACGGGGTCGCCGACGCCGGAGCCGGGCTCGGGCGCGTAGGCGGCCACGCCCGCGCGCTCGGCGAGGACCTGGAGCTGGCCGACGGCGTTGGGCCGCTGGAGGTCGGCGGCGACCAGGAGCGGGGAGTGCCCGTCGCCCTTGAGCCACTTGGCGAGCTTCCCGGCGAGGGTGGTCTTGCCCGCGCCCTGGAGGCCCGCGAGCATGATGACCGTGGGGGGCTGCTTGGCGTAGTTGATGCGCCGGGTCTCGCCGCCGAGGATCGCGACGAGCTCCTCGTTGACGACCTTGACGATCTGCTGGGCGGGGTTGAGGGCCTTCGAGACCTCGGCGCCCTTGCAGCGCTCCTTGATCTGGGCGATGAAGGTCTTGACCACCGGGAGGGCGACGTCGGCTTCAAGGAGCGCGAGGCGGATCTCGCGGGCGGTGGCGTCGATGTCGGCATCGGTCAGGCGGCCCTTGCCGCGGATCGACTCGAAGATTCCCGACAGTCGATCTGACAATGCGTCGAACACGGGCTGACGACCTCTCGGTGGGTTGGCTGGACTCCTACGAGCTTAACGGGGTGCGCGCCGGGGCGCGAAAAAGGGGACGGCCGCCCCGTGGCGGGGGCGGCCGTCCTCAGCAGTGCGGTGGAAGCGGGTGCTAGGCGGAGACCTTCTCGGGCTCTCCTGCGGCGACGGGGGCGTCGACGCTGGTGTTGCCGTTGACGGGGAGGTCGTACCCGGCCTCGCCGTGCTCGGAGGCGTCGATGCCGGCGAGCTCCTCCTCCTCGCTGATGCGGATGCCGATCGTGTACTTGAGGATCAGGCCGATGACGAAGGCCACGAGCGCCGAGTACACGAGGACCGCGCCGGTGGCGGCGGTCTGCTTGCCGAGGAGGCTGGCGTCGCCGCCGTAGAACAGGCCGTTGACGCCCGCGGCCTCTTCGACCGCGAACAGGCCGAGGGAGATCGAGCCCCAGTACCCGGCGACCATGTGGAGGCCGACCACGTCGAGCGCGTCGTCGAAGCCGAACTTGTGCTTCAGGCCGATCGCGAAGGGGCAGATGACGCCGGCGACGGCGCCGATGGCGACCGCGCCGAGGGGGCTCACGAGGCCAGCGGCCGGGGTGATCGCCACGAGGCCCGCGACGACGCCGGAGCAGCCGCCGATGATCGAGGGCTTGATCCCGCGGATGCGGTCCACCAGGAGCCAGGCGAGGACGGCGGCGGCGGTGGCGACCTGGGTGTTCAGGAAGGCCAGGCCCGCGAAGCCGTCGGCGGCGAAGGCCGAGCCGGCGTTGAAGCCGAACCAGCCGAACCACAGCAGGCCCGCGCCGAGGAGGACGAGCGGCAGGTTGTGCGGCGCGAAGTTGCCGTCCTTCCAGCCGATGCGGCGGCCGACGACGACCGCGAGGCCGAGCGCTGCGGCGCCGGCGTTGACGTGGACCGCGGTCCCGCCGGCGAAGTCGAGGACGCCCCACTCCTTGATCCAGCCGCCCGAGTTCCACACCCAGTACGCGACGGGGCAGTACACGAGGACGACCCACGCGGTGGCGAAGATGACCCACGCGGAGAACTTCATGCGGTCGGCGACGGCGCCCGCGATGAGGGCGACGGTGATGATCGCGAACATCATGCCGAACGCGGTCCAGACGGCGCTGGGCACGCCGTTGAGGCCGATCACTCCGGCGACGGCGTCGGGGGTGCCGAACAGCGAGGTGAACGAGCCGAAGAACGGGGTGGTGCCCTCGCCCACGGCGATGGACTCGCCGACGAGGATCCACACGACCGAGACGATGCCGATCGCGACCAGGCACTTCATCATCATGTTGATGACGCTCTTGGCGCGGGTGAGACCGCCGTAGAACAGCGCCAGGGCGGGGGTCATGAGCAGGACCAGGGCGGCTGAGGCGAGAATCCAGGCAGTGTTGCCGGTGTTGAGCTCCTCCATGGGCGTGCCGCCTCCTCTCCAATAGGTAGTTGCATCGGGCTGAGTAGGTTCCGGCGTTGAGGGGGAGCGACGGTGCTCGGGAGCGGTTGTCACGCGCCGGCCTTGCGACCGGCGCGTGACGCTCCTACCTACCGGAGTGAAGCCAGCTTCACCGGGACGTGTTACGCGGCCCCGGCCTGCGTGTTAAGAAGCTGTCGCCAAAGATTTCGAGTGTGTGAACTCACCCTCACAGGCCGGGTTTTCGGCGGGGCCAGGGGCGCTGACGAGGCCTGTGCGGCTTTTGAGGGCATTGATGAGTTCGAATGAACCGTGACTTCGGCATGACCGCTCCGTTACGGAACTGTGCTCTAATGGCTTTGGACCGACAGATAGGTGAACGTTCACACCGGGCGGCGTATCGTCGTATGGGACCGGGGCGCCCACGGCGCCCCGGAAGGCGTGCGCGCGAACGAAACATGGAAAGCGACGGCAGCGATGGCGCAACCGAAGAAGGCAGCCAGTATCTGGGACGTGGCGCGGCTGGCCGGCGTCTCGCACCAGACGGTCTCCCGGGTCGTCAACGGCTCCCCCAGGGTCGCGGCCGCGACCCGCGACAAGGTCCTGGAGGCCATCGCGGAGCTCGGCTACCGGCCCAACCGGCTCGCGCGCTCGCTCGCGGGCGGGGCGGCCGAGTCGGTCACGGTCCTCACCGCCGACACCTCCCTCTACGGGCCCGAAGCGGCGCTGCGCGGGATCGAGAAGGCCGCGCGGGCCCTCGACTGGAGCGTCCAGATCTCGGTCCTCGACCCCGCCGACACCCACTCCGACGCGGACATCATCGCGCGCCTGCCGCGCGCTGGCGAGCCGACGATCATCATGGCGCACGACGAACCCGGCATGCGCGCCAAGCAGGTCCTGCTCGACCAGCAGCCCCACGCGATGGTCGCGATCGGCCCCTACACCGCCGAGGAGCTCGCGGCCTCGCCGTGGCTGGTCGGCATGGACGACGGCAAGGCCGCCGCCGAGGCCACCAGGTACCTCCTGGACCTGGGCCACGAGACGGTGCACCACCTGGCGATCCCCACGTCGACCGGAACGTTCGGCGGCGGCAAGGCCCACCGGGCCGAGGGATGGGCGCGCGTCCTGCGCGAGGCCGGGCGCGCCGTCCCCGAGCCGGTGCCCTCGGGGTGGACGATCGCCGAGGCGTTCAAGGCCGTGCAGCCGCTCGTGGCCGACCCGGAGGTCACCGCGATCCTGTGCGGCAACGACCACCTGGCGCTGGCGACGATGCGCGCGGCGCACCTGGCGGGCCGCTCGATCCCCGGCGACCTGTCGGTGGTGGGCTTCGACAACACCCCCTTCTCGGGCTTCACGACCCCCGCACTGACCACTGTCAACCAGGACTTCGAGAGCGTCGGGCGCGGCGCGTTCGAGCTGCTGCGCCACCGCGTGGACGGCTCGATCCCGCGGCCCGTGCCGGGCTGGCCCGAGCCCGAGCTCATCGTCCGCGAGACCTCGGGGCCGCCTTCCTCCTGACCCCCTTGGAGGCGCGACCCGCAGAACCCCGAAAGGCCCAGCTGATGAACCCCGTCCCCACCGATCCGCCGGCGGGGCCGCCCGGCCCTGTACCCCCGGCGGCCGTGCTCAAGGCCGACTTCGCCGCCCCCACCGGCCCGGTGCTGCACGGCGCGACCGGGTCGCTGTACGGCGTCGCCGAGGACGGCGTGCCCGGCGACGAGCTGCTGGACGCGCTCGACCTGACCACGCTCGCGGTGAAGCCGGACGGGGGCGCGCAGCACCCGGGCGGGGACGCGTCGGGGGCGGTGGCGGTGCTGCGGCGCAACGGGAGGCCGCGGGGGCGGGCGGGCGTCGCGTTCGTGTACCTCCAGGACCTGTTCGCCGAGTGGCCCTATGAGGACGTCGGGATCGACGTCTACCACGAGCGGCTGTGCGCGGTGGTGCCGCCGATGCTGACGGAGGCGAACGAGGGCCGCCTGGTGTTCGTGCCGTTCAACGAGCCCGACTGGATCTGGTACGCGCTCAAGGAGAACGACCCGGCCCGGTTCGACCGGTTCATGGCGGACTGGACGACCACGGTGCGGCTGCTGCGGCGCCTCGCGCCGGGCGTGCCGCTCGCGGGCCCGAACGAGGCGTACTTCCACGGCGAGTTCCTGCGCCACTTCCTGCGCCGCGCCCGCGACACCGGGACGCTCCCGGAGTGGACGGCCTGGCACGAGCTGTCGCCGAAGTCCCTCGCGGACTTCCGCGGGCACCACGCCGCGTACCGGGAGCTGGAGCGCGAGCTCGGGATCGAGGCGCGGCCGGTGAACATCGACGAGTACGCGAACAACCGGGACCTGTCGGTGCCGGGGCAGCTGGTGCAGTGGGCGGCGCTGTTCGAGGACGCGAAGGTCCACGCGGACATGGCGTTCTGGACGGCCGCGGGGGGCTACTCGGGGGCGGCGCCGCAGACGAACATCCCCAGCGGCGCGTGGTGGCTGCTGAAGGCGTACTCGGGGATGACCGGGTCCACGGTGGAGGTGACGCCGCCGCGGCCGGACACGCCGGACACGTTGCAGGGCATCGCGAGCATCGACCCGCAGCGGCGGACCGCGCAGGTCCTCGCGGGCGGGTGCGACGGGGACTTCACAGTGGCCGTGCGGGGCCTGGACGAGTGGGGGCCGGTCGTGACGGCGACGGTCCACCGGATCGACTGGACCGGGTACGAGGGGGCCGCGGGCCCGCCCGTCGCGCTGAGCCGGGTCACCGGACCGCCGGGCCGCCTCGATGTACTCGTACCGCAAGCGGACCGGATGGCCGCGTACTGGATCACGCTGGCGCCGGGCGCGGCCGGGCCGGTCCCGGCGGCGCCGTGGCGCGGCACGTGGGAGGCCGAGCACGCGCGGGTCACGTCGGGTGAGGTCGCGCGGCAGGGGCACCCCGGGGAGGGCGACGGGTTCGCCGCGTCGGGCGAGCACGACGTGAGCGGCCTGAACATGAACGACTCGGCCGTGACGTTCACGGTGGAGGTGCCCGCGGAGGGCGAGTACGACCTCGCGGTGTTCTACTCCCACATGTACGGCCGCGGCGCCGAGGCGACCGAGCCGCAGCCCGCGCAGCAGGTGCTGGCCGTCAACGGCGCGGAGCGGTTCGTGGAGTACCCCTCGACGATGAACTGGCAGCACCGGTCGGTCGTCCACGTGCCGGTGCGGCTGCGCGAGGGGGCGAACACCGTGGAGCTGTCGAAGTCCGGCGCGATCGGCACCGCCCGTGGCGAGGTCGCGCTCGACAAGATCGACCTGGTCGAGCGGCGGCCCGTGCGCTGCTCCTACGACGGGGCCTTCGCCAGATACGAGGGCGCGGCCGAGGACCCGGGCGAGGACCCGGTGTTCGACGTGTACGCCGCCGAGGACCGGTACCACCGGTTCACGGGGGCCGAGAAGGGCGTGCTGCTGGGGCCGCAGAACCAGTGCGTCCCGGTCGATCTGACGCGCCCGGTGTTCCTGCACGCGGGGATCAACCGGCTCCGGGCCGCAGCCGAGCGGCTCGACGTCGAGCCCGCGGAGGGACCGGCACTGGTCGATGTGGACGCCGCGGAGGCGGTCCGCTCGGGCGGGTCGTGCCTGATCGTCAACGACTTCGCGTACCGCGGGCACGTGATCGGCTGGAACGGGCGTGGCGCGGGCGCGGCCATCGCGTTCGAGGCGGCCGCGGGGCCGCACGCGCTGCTCGTGTCGTACGCGAACGGCGAGCGCGCCGAGGGCCGCCAGTCCGGGACGGACATCGTGACGCGCCACTGCGACCTGGTCGTCAACGGCAAGCCCGCGGGGCGGTACCCGATGCGCGGCACGTGGACGTGGAACGACTTCTGGACGTACCCGGTGATCGTGGACCTCGTGAAGGGGCGCAACACGATCGCGTTCGGCAACGAGGCGGGGCCGACCGCGGAGTTCGAGCGGTTCAGGATCGCCCCGCTGAACCCGTAGGACACCGAAGGGCCCGCGCCTGAGGACGCGGACCCGTTCGGGGGCTTGCTTACTGCGCAGTGGCGAGGCCGTCGAGCGCCGCGTACTGGGCGTCGGTGAGGACCACCTCGCGGGCGGCGACGTTCTCCTCCAGGTGCGCGATCGAGCTGGTGCCCGGGATCGGCACGATGTTGTCCGAGCGGCGCAGGAGCCACGCGAGCGCGGTCTGCGCGGGGGTCGCGCCGATCTCCGCGGCGATCTTGCCGACGGGCCCGTCGGGGCCCGCGTGCTCGCCCGCGGCGATCGGGAACCACGGGATGAACGCGATGCCCTGCTCGGCCGTGTACTCAAGCACCGCTTCGCTCTGGCGATTGATGAGGTTGTAGAGGTTCTGGACGCTCGCGATCGGGGCGACCGCCTGGGCCTCCTTCAGCTGCTCCACGGTGACCTCGGAGAGGCCGATGTGCCGGATCTTGCCTTCGCGCTGGAGGTCGGCGACGGTGGCGATCTGCTCGGCGATCGGCAGGTTCGGGTCGAGGCGGTGGATCTGGTACAGGTCGATGGTCTCGGTGTTCAAGCGCCGCAGGGAGAGTTCGGCCTGCTGGCGGATGTACGCGGGCTGCCCGACGGCGACCCACTCCTCGGGCGAGGGGCGGGTGTTGCCGCCCTTGGTGGCGATGACGACGCCGTCGGCGTACGGGTGGAGGGCCTCGGCGATGAGCGACTCGTTGTCGCCGAGGGCGTAGGAGTCGGCGGTGTCGATGAAGTCGACGCCGAGTTCGACGGCGCGGCGCAGGACCGCGACGGCCGCGGCCCGGTCCTTCGGCGGCGTGAAGATGCCCGGGTCGCCGGACAGGCGCATCGCGCCGTAGCCGAGCCGGTCCACGGTCAGGTCGCCGCCGATGGTGATGTCGCCCATGGCTCTTCTGCCTCTCTCGGGTTCGCCGCGGTCCTGCTCGGCCGCGGTCGCATGACGGGTCCAACCGCCGCGGGGGCCCGCGTGTTCCCGCACGGGTGATATCGCGTCGGTCACAGCGACACCGCGGACCACGACCGCGGCCGGGACCGGCCCGGATGCGAGGATCAGGGGCATGATCAAAGGTTTCAAAGAGTTCCTGATGCGCGGCAATGTGATCGAACTGGCCGTCGCGGTCGTCATGGGCGCGGCCCTGACGGCGCTCGTCGGCTCGTTCGGCGACGCGTTCCTCAACCCGCTCATCACGCTCGTCACCGGCGGCGGGGACGTCGGCGGCAGCTTCACCGTCAACGGCGTCGTGTTCCCGTACGGCGTGTTCCTCAACGGCATCCTCGTGTTCTTCCTGACCGCGGTGGCCGTGTACTTCGTGGTCGTGTACCCCATGAACAAGCTCATGGAGCGGTTCGGCCCCAAGAACGAGCTGTCGGAGGAGCTGGAGGCGGCCGAGGTCGTGCTGCTCCAGGAGATCCGCGACCTGCTGCGCGAGCAGCGCCAGCGCTGAACCCGTTTCAGGGGCGGCGGCACCGGGCACTCCCCCGGGCCGCCGCCCCTTGCCAGTCCCGCACCGGCCTGGGACGCTGGACCCCACCGACCGCGACGGGAGGGCACGCCATGCCGACCTCGATTCCTCTGGGCGCCCCGATCTGGGCCGACGCCGTGACCCCGGACCTGGCCGGGGACGTGGACTTCTACATGCGGCTGTTCAACTGGGCCGCGTTCGACTCGGGCGAGCAGTTCGGGCACTACACGGAGCTGTGCCTCGGGACCACGGTCTCCGAGGCGCGGGCCGTGGCCGGGATCGCCGAGGCCGTCTCGGGCGACCGGGGCTCCGCGTGGGGCGTCGCGTTCCACGTGGGCGACTGCGTGCGGGCGGCGGCCGACGCAGAGAAGCTCGGCGCCCAGATCACGTCCAATCCGATCCGGGTCGGCGACGACCTGGTGTACGCGGCGCTGAAGGACCCCGACGGGGGCGCGTTCGGGCTGTTCGAGCCGTTGAGCGAGAAGGTCGGGTTCACGGCCCGGAACGAGCCGGGCGCGATCGTGTGGCTGGAGTACGTGTACGACGGCGCGCCCGCGGAGGCCATGCAGTTCTACTCGGAGCTGCTGAACTGGTCGCTGCACACGCCGGACGGGGTCGAGCCGGGGCACGACGCGCCGTACGTGGGCCTGCGGACGCGCGAGGGGCGGACGCGGTCGGCGGACTTCGGCGGGGCGCGCATGGCGCTGGGCCCGGAGCTGAAGATGAAGCCGCACTGGACGGTCTGCTTCGGGACCGACTCGGTGGACCTGACGGCCGCGAAGGCCGTGGACCTGGGCGGGGCGGTCGCGGTGGCGCCGGTCGACGACCCGGGCGGGCGGATGGCGGTGCTGGCGTCGCCGACGGGCGCGTACTTCACGGTCATGTCCTCGCGGGAGTAGCCGAATCCGTCTCGGATGTCGGTCCTTCCTGCGACCCTGGGATGGTCACGACGTCTCTGCGAAGGAGCAGCGCACCATGCCATCGATCCCGCTCGGAGCACCGATCTGGTCGGACTCCCTGACCGCCGACCTGGCGGGCGACACCGCGTTCTACGAGGGCCTGTTCGGCTGGTCGTCGGAGAACGCCGGCCCGGACTTCGGCGACTACACCACCTTCTCCCTCCCGGGCGCGACCCCGGACGCGCCGCCGCGGCCGGTCATGGGGATCATGCCGTGCCCGCCCGGCATGGAGCCGTCCCGCACCTGGCACCTCCAGTTCCGGGTCGCCGACTGCGACGAGGCGGTGGGCAGGGCCCGCGGCCTGGGCGCGGCGGTCGACGCCGGGCCCGAGAGCGTCGGCTCGATGCTCCGCTTCGCGATGCTCAGCGACCCCAACGGCGCCTCGTTCGGCCTCGTGGAGGCCCTGGACCCCTCGACGGGGTTCGGCGTGTGGGGCGAGACCGGCTCGATCGCGTGGGCCGAGTACCACTACGACGGGGCGCCTTCGGAGGCGATGCGCTTCTACGTGGACCTGCTGGGCTGGGAGGCGGTGACGCCGCCGTGGGAGGACCCGGCGAACCCGACGCCGTACGCGGCACTGTCGCCGCGGGGCGGCGGCGAGGAGTTCGGCGGCTGCCATGCGGCGGACGGCTTCGAGAAGTCGATGCCCCCGCAGTGGAGCGTCATGGTCGCGGTCGCCGACGCTGACGCCTTGTGCGCCAAGGCCAAGGAACTGGGCGGCACGGTCGCGGCCGAGCCGATGGACGTCCCGGGCCTCCGCGTGGCGGGCGTCGCCACCCCGGGCGGCACCGTGGTCGGCGTCCACTCCCCGCGCGCCTGGGTGTAGCCGGGACCCGAACGCCCCGTCGCGATCGCGGCGGGGCGTTCCTCTGTCCCGGGTCAGCGGCGGCGCGGGAGGGCGAGGGCGGCCATGACGGCGAGGGTCATGGCGATCATGGCGGCGGCGGGGGCGAGGGCCGCGAGGGGGGCGCGTTCGAGGTACGGGAGGGAGCGGGCGAGGCTGGCGCCCCATTCGGGCGAGTCGGGGCCCGCGCCGAGGCCGAGGAAGCCGAGGGACGCGATGCCGAGGGCCATGCCGGGCAGGCGCAGTCCCGCGTGGGAGGCGAGGGGCCCGGCGACGAGCGGGAGCGTGTGGCGGCGGAGCATCCACCAGCGCGAGGGGCCGAGGGCGAGGCGGGCTTCGCGGTGCCCGGCGGCGCGGGCCTGGGTGACGAGGGAGGCGGCGTGGGCGGCGAGCGGGGGCCAGGAGACGGCGACGACTGCGAGGACGGCGCCGGTCTGGCCGCGGCCGAGGATGACGACGACGATGATTCCGGCGATGGCGACGGGGAACGAGTTGCAGGCTTCGGCGAGCGGGTGGGCGAGGCGCGGCGCCAGGCCGAGGGCCAGCGCGATCGCGTAGGAGAGGACGCATGCGGCGACCGCCGCGCCGATCGTCCACAGTGCTCCTTGGCCGAGGCGGGCGAGGACGTCGCGGCCGAGTTCGTCGGTGCCGAGCCAGTGCGCGGCGTCCGGTGCGGCGAGGCGCCCGCCGGGGGCGATGGCGCCGGTGCGGGCGAGTCCGTAGGCGAGGGCGACGAGCAGTGGGGTTGCGGTGCAGGCGATCCAGATGAGGGCGGTGCGGCGGGTGCCGGTGGCGGGCGGGGCGGCGGGGGCGGCGGTGCCGGGTCCGGCGAGGCGGTTCGCGGCGAGGCGGGCGAGGGCGCCGGCGGTGAAGCCGAGGCCGACGAGGAGCAGCAGGCAGGCTTGGAGGACGGGGAGGTCCTGGGCGTCGGCGGCGGCGAGGGCGGTGCGGCCGAGGCCGGGGACGGCGAAGACGGTCTCGACGGCGACGGCGGCGCCGGTGATGGAGACGGCGATGATGGCGAGCTGCGGGAGCAGCGGCGGGAGGGCGCGGCGCACGAGGCCGCGGACGATGCGGGCCCGGTCGTATCCGGCGGTGCGCCACTGGCGGACCCAGTCCTCGCCGCCGACGGCGCCGATGGCGTCGCGGCACAGGCGGGCGAGGACGCCGCCGCCGGACAGGCCCATGGCGAGCGCGGGGAGCACGAGGTGCTCGGGTCCGGTGAAGCCGTAGGCGGGGAGGAGGCCGAGCCAGGCGGCGAAGACGGCGACGCCGAGGGCGGCGACGAGGAACTCCGGGAGGGCGGCGAGTCCGGCGACGGCGATGCCGCCGGTCCTTGCGGTACGGCCTTCGGCGGCGCGGTTGAGGGCGGGGAGGCTTGCGGCGCAGGCGATGGCGAGGACGACGGTGAACGCGGCGGCCATGACGGTGAGGGATACGCCGAGGGCGGGGAGGACCGAGGCGGAGACGGGTTCGCCGCTGACCCAGGAGGTGCCGAGGTCCCCTTGCGCGAGGCCGGTGAGCCGGTCGCGGAGGATCGCGAGGGGCCCGGCGTCGAGGCCGAGGTCGGCGCGGACGGACGCGAGGGCGGTCTCGGTGGCCTCGCGTCCGGGGTAGCGGGCGCGCAGGACGGTGAGGGCGGGGTCGCGGGAGGCGAGCCAGGGCAGGAGGCCGATGGCGGCGAGGACGGCCGCGAGGACCGCGAGCCGGGTGAGCAGGCCGCGCAGGAGCGCCACGGCCTAGACCCCGTCCTGCGGGTCGGGGCGGCCGCCGTTCGTCCGCTCGCCGCGTTGTGGGCCTTGCGAATACGTCACCGGTGCGGGCCCGAGTCGATCGCGGTCGCGGCGGTGATGATGCGGCGCTCGCGGGGGTCGGCCGCGACGTCCGTGACGCCTTGGGCGACACCGGTGACGAGCCGTTCGTGGGCGACCGGGACGACCGCGACGGTGGCGAGGACGACGGCTTCGGCGTCGAGCACGGCGCCCTGGCGCAGTGCGGCGGCCTCCGCGGGGTCGGCGGTGCCGTCGGCGGCGGTCGCGACGGCGGCCACGGCCGCGTCCACGTCCGGGTCGGCGAGCTGGGAGACGTTGAAGCCGCCTTCGGAGGTGAAGTCGGAGGCGAGGTAGGTGTAGGCGTCGCCGGAGTCCTGGACGACGGAGCGGGACATGAGGAACGCGTCGAAGGCCCCGGCGAGCATGTCGGGTTCGATGTCGTTGTACTCGCGGACCTCGGTGGTGACGGCGAATCCGGCGGCTTCGAGCTGGGCGGCGATGACGGTGAGGGCCTCGGGGAGTTCGGCGCGGTTGGAGTAGGTGGCGAGCGCGAGGGTCTCGCCGCCGGGGGCGGCGGGCTCGGGGAGCGTGCGGGGGCGGTGGTCGGCGGCCCAGGCGAGGGCGGGGCCGAAGAGCCCTTCGGGGGCGTCGGCGCGGCCTTCGTAGATGTCGTCGGTGATCGGCGCGGGGTCGACCGCGGCGGCGACGGCGGCGCGCAGGGCCGGGTCGGCGAGGGGCCCGGCGCCGGTGTTCAGGTAGAGGCTGACGGTGCGGCCGGTGGGGGCGTCCTGGAGTCGCGCCTCGTCGAGGGTCGCGATCTGCGCGTAGGGGACTGCTTCGATGACGTGGGCCTCGCCGGAGCGGAGGGCGGCGACGCGGGTGGCGGCGTCGGGGACGTAGTCGGCGCGGTAGCCGTCCATGGCGGCGGGCTCGCCCCAGTAGTCGTCGTGGCGCGAGAGCTCGACGCCGGTGGCGGTGGACTCGGTGATCGCGTAGGGCCCGGTCGCGGAGCCGACGGGGTCCACGGTGTCGCCGGAGTAGGCGGCGGGGGCGAGGATCGCGAGCTGGGGGCTGGAGAGGCGCTGCGGGAGCACGGGGTCGGGGTCGGCGGTGGTGACGCGCAGGGTGAGGTCGCCGGTGGGTTCGGCGGTGAGGCCGAGGCCGTCCACGACGCGGGGCGGGGCCGGGGCGGTGGCGGCGGCGTTGAGCGCGGCGGCCGCGGCGGCGGCGTCGAGGGCGGTCCCGTCGTGGAAGCGCACGCCGTCGCGGAGCGCGAGGTCCCATGAGCCGTCGGGGTTCTGAGTCCACTCGACGGCGAGGAGCGGGACGGGGAGGCCGTCGTCGCCGAGGGCCAGGAGGGTCTCGGCGACGGACCAGCGGGCGAGGAGGAACGCGTCCTCGGAGTGCGGGGAGAGCCCGGCGGCGGGGGTGAGGGCATTGGCGAGGACGAGGCGGGCGGGCCCGGACCCGTCGTCGGCGAAGCACCCGCCGGCGGCCAGCGCCAGGGGCGCGGAGGCGGCGAGCAGGGTGCGCCTGGTCAGCGGCATCGGAGTGGGCCTCGTCTCTTCTCGCGAACTTCTTCTTATTGCAAATCGGGTGCAATAATGGCACACATGTCGAGTACCGCAACCGCGAGCGAAGCACTGGATGTCTCTGGTTACGTTCTGCGCCAGGCCGACCGCTCGGACCTCGCGCAGGCCCGGTCGGTGATGCTCGACACGGTGTACCGGGACTTCGGGCACGGCTACCTGCCGCAATGGCACTCCGACATCATCGACCTGGAGGCGTACTACCTCGCTCCGGAGGACAACGCGCTGTTCGTCGCCGAGCGGGACGGGAGGGTCGTGGCGACCGCGGGGGTGCGGGGCCAGACGCCGACGTCGCCGCCGCACCCGGCGGAGGTCGCGTCCCGGTTCGAGGGGGGCCGCACGGCGAGCCTGTACCGGGTGTACGTGCGCCCCGAGCACCGCCGCCGCGGGCTGGCGGGCGCGATGGTCGGCGCGTGCCTGGAGTTCGTGGCCTCGCGGGACCGGTACACGGGCGTGTACCTGCACACCGACGCGCGCACGCCGGGCGCGGTCGAGTTCTGGTCGCGGCGCGGCACGGTCCTGTTCGACGAGCGCCTGGCGGTCAACGAGGCCCGGGACGCCCGCGAGGAGCCGTTCGAGACCGTCCACTTCGCACTGCGCATCCCCGGCTAAGTCCGTGTAGGGAAGTCCCGTGTAGTTCTCGGCGAGCGCGGTCGCCTGCGCCCGCGAGCGGGCCACGTACGCGAGGTGCGAGCGCTGGAGGCGCCGGTCGTAGGGGTCGCCCTCGAAGCGGTGCAGCAGGGTCGTCATCCACCACGAGAAGTGCTGGGCGCGCCAGACCCGGTCGAGGCAGGTCGCCGAGTACGCGTCAAGCAGGGCCTCGCTCCCGGTGCGGTAGTACTCCCCCAGGGCGCGGGCGAGGACCCGCACGTCCGCGACGGCGAGGTTGAGACCTTTTGCGCCCGTGGGCGGCACGATGTGCGCGGCGTCCCCGGCGAGGAGGAGCCGCCCGAACCGCATGGGCTCGGCGACGAACGACCGCATCGCGGCCACGTCGACCTGCGTGATCGGCCCGGTGGCGAGAGTGAACCCGGGGACGGTCTCGTGGCGGGCCTTGAGCTCGGCCCAGATCGCCTCGTGCGTCCAGTCCTCGGGTCGGGTCTCGGGCGGGACCTGGAGGTAGAAGCGGCTCACCGTGTCGGACCGCATGGAGTGCAGGGAGAAGCCACGCTCGGAGGCGGAGTAGATGAGCTCGGGCGCGGAGGGGGCGACGTCGGCGAGGATGCCGAGCCACGCGAACGGGTAGGTCTTCTCGAAGACCGCGATGTCGCCGGCGGGCACGGATTCCCTTGCGATGCCGTGGAAGCCGTCGCACCCGGCGATGAAGTCGCAGTCGAGGCGCCGGCCGCCGAAGGTCAGGTACGGATCGGTGAGGCTCCCGACCGCGACGTCCTCGACCTCGAAGCGGATGTCCACGCCGCGTGCGAGGTTCGCCGCGATGAGGTCCTTGACGACCTCCTGCTGCCCGTAGACGGTGATCGCGCGGCCGGGCACGAGGTCCTCGAAGTCGATCCGGTGGCCCTCGCCGCCGAAGCGCAGCTCGATCCCGTGGTGGACCTGCCCCTCGGCGAGCATCCGCTCCCCCAGGCCCGCCGCTACCAGCGTGTCCACGGTGCCCTGTTCGAGGACGCCCGCGCGCACCCGCGACTCGCAGTATGCGCGGCTGCGGCGTTCCAACACCACAACGTCGATCCCCTTGGCGGACAGAAGATTAGCGAGGAGCAGCCCGGCGGGCCCGGCCCCGATGATCCCGACCGAGGTCTTCAAGGGCGCGGTCTTCACGGTCGCCGCCTCACGCCGCTCGCCGCTTCGCGGCCTGGATCTCGCCCCACACCTGGCCGCGGAGCTTCGCGAACGCGGGCCCGGAGCGGGTCTCCAGCTGGTCGCGGTCGGGGCCGAGGTCGATGTGGATCTCGGCGCGCATCGTCGTCGGCGGGGAGGAGAGCACGAGGACCCGCTGTCCGAGGTACACGGACTCGTCGATGTCGTGGGTGATGAACACGACGGTGATGCCGAGGCGCGACCACAGGTCGCGGATGAGGTCTTCGAGGTCGGCGCGGGTCTGCGCGTCCACGGCGGCGAACGGCTCGTCCATGAGCAGGAGCCGGGGCCGGAACGCGATGGCGCGGGCGATGGCGACGCGCTGCTGCATCCCGCCCGACAGCTGCCAGGGCCAGACCCGTTCCTTCCCTTCGAGGTCCACGAGGCGCAGGGCCTCGGCGACGCGCTCGCGGCGCTCGGCTCGGGTGAGGCCGAGGCGCTTGAGGGGCAGCTCCACGTTGGCGCCCACGCGCATCCACGGGAAGAGGCTGCGGCCGTACTCCTGGAAGACGACGGCGGTCCCCTCGGGCGGGCCGTCCACTTCGCGCCCGTCCACGGCGGCGGTGCCGCGGGTGGGGGCGAGGAGCCCGGCGCACATGCGCAGCAGCGTGGTCTTGCCGCAGCCCGAGGGCCCGACGATGCAGACCAGCTCCCCTTCGGCCACTTGGAAGCTGAGGGCGTCGATGGCGGTGTGGACCCCGCCGTCGACGCGGTAGTCCTTGCCGATCCCGGCGACTTCGAGCACTCAGGCCTCCTCGGTCCGTTGGCGGTGGTACCAGTGCAGGACCGCGCGGTCGAACACGGTGAACAGTGCGGCGAGGGCCGCGCCGAGGCAGCCGAGGAGCAGGATGCCGCTCCACATCGCGGGGATCGCGTAGCTGCGCTGGAACTGGACGATCGCGAACCCGAGCCCGGACTGCGCGGCGAACATCTCGGAGATGACCATGAGGATCACCCCGATGGCGAGGGCCTGCCGCATCCCGGTGACGATCCGCGGGCTCGCGCCCGGCAGGACCACGGTGGCGAGGGTCCTGGTGCGGCCCAGGCGGTACGCGGCGGCCGTGTCGAGCTGCACCGGCTCGACGGAGCGGACCCCGGCGACGGTGTTCAGCAGAATCGGCCACAGGCAACCCGAGACGATCACGGCGACTTTCATGCCGTCGCCGATGCCCGCGAACAGCATGATGACGGGCACGAGCACCGGCGGCGGCACGGCCCGCGCGAACTCGAGGACCGGTTCGGTCGCATGGAAGAGCCACCTGACGCGTCCGATGAGGAGCCCGAGCGCGACCCCCGCGACGCAGGACGCCGCGTACCCGGCGCCGAGGCGGGCGACGCTGGGCAGCACGTCGTCCCTCCACCGCTCGGCGGTCCACGTCTCGCCGAACTCGGCGACGATCTCGCTGAGCGGCGGGAAGTAGAAGCTCGTGGACCCCGCGGAGGCGAGCCACCACACCGCGAACAGCACCGCGGGCAGGCCGAGGACCAGGAGCGCCTTGCGGAGCACGGTCACCACTGCGCCTCACCCCGCACGGCCGGGTGCCAGGCGAGCACCTCGCGTTCGAGGGCGCGGACGCCCAGGTTGACGGCCACCCCGAGGGCCCCGGCGACGAGGATCAGCGCGTACATGCGCTCGGCCGCACCGGAGGTCTGCGCGACGGCGATCTCGTGGCCGAGGCCGGGCGAGCCGATGACGAGCTCGGCGGTCACGGCCAGGACGAGCGCCACGGTGGCGGCAAGGCGCACCCCGGTCATGAGGTACGGCAGGGCGGTGGGCCAGGCGAGGCGGGTCAGGCGCTGCCAGGCGGTGAGCCGCAGGCTCTTCGCCGTGTCGGCCGCGACGGGGTCCACGTCCCGGACCCCGGCGAGGATCTGCACGAGGACCTGCCAGAACGCGGCGTAGACGACCAGTAGGAGCGTCGAGGGCAGGCGGGTGCCGAACAGCAGGACCGCCAAGGGCACCAGAGCGACCGAGGGGATCGGGCGCAGGAACTCGATCGTGGACGCCGTCGCGGCGCGCACCGGCGGCAGCGACCCGATGAGGATGCCGAGCGCCGCCCCCGCGGCGACCGCGATGGCGAGCCCCGCGGCCCAGGCGACGAGCGTGTCGCCGAGCGCCCGCCAGAACTCGGCGCGCGCGAGGTCGTCGGCGAGCGCGGCGAGGACCGCGCCCGTGGTCGGGAAGTACCTGGGGTTCACCAGGGGCGTGAGCGGGAGGAGCTGCCCGGCGAGCAGGGCGGCGGCGACCCCGGCCGCGCCGAGGAGCAGCGGTGGGACTGGACGCGGCCGGGGTCCTTTCGAGCGTGGTCTTGGGGAGTGGAGTCGCTTGCCGCTCAAGGCGTCGGGGCTGTCGTCGCTCATGGCAGGAGCGCGTCCACGTCCGGGGGGTTCTCGAAGATGCCGTCAGCCTCGCCGAGTTCGGCGAGGCGCTCCACGGAGTCCCGGTTGACCTCTGCGGGGAACGCCGGCAGGGTCAGGGCTGCGCGGATGTCGGGACTGATGTCGGTGTAAGTCCCCAGGATATCGCGTACGGCGTCGGGGTTGTCGGTCGCATACTGCAACGATTCGGCGATGGCCTCGGAGAACCGCCGCACCAGGTCCGGATCCTCTTGGGACAGTTGGGCGGTGGTGAAGTACGCGGCCACCGTCAGGTCGGGCGCGGCGTCCACGTAGTTCCACGCGACGGGCCGGCCGCCCTCGGCCTCGATCATCGACTTGAAGGGCTCCACGACCCACGCGGCGTCCACGTTCCCGGCGCTGAGCTGCGCGGGCATGTCGGGGAAGGCGACCTCGGTGAACCCGATGTCCGTGGGGTCGCCGCCGTCGATGCGCACGGACTCGCGGATCGTCGTGTCGCCGATGTTGTTGAGCGTGTTGACCGCGACGGTGGCGGTGGCGAGATCGGCGGGGGTCTGGATGGGGCTGTCGGCGGGGACCATGACGGCCCCGAAGTCCTCCCCGGCGACACCGGTGGAGGCCACGCCGTTCGCGACGATCTCGACGGGCAGGCCCGAGGACTGGGCGAGGAGCAGCGAGGTGATGTTCGAGAACCCGAAGTCGAACTCCTGCGCGGCGACGCCGGGCACGATCGCGGCCCCGCCCTGCGCCTCGGTCAGCTCGACCTCGATGTCGCGGGACTCGAAGAAGCCCTGCTCGATCCCGAGGTAGATGGGCGCGACGTCCACGATGGGGATCACGCCCACCGACACGGTGTCCGTCCCCCCGTCGTCGGTCTCGCCGCCGCCGCCGCAGGCGGCGGTGGTGGTGGCGACCAGGGCGATCGCTATGGCGGACATGGAGGCGTGGGCGAGCTGGCGTCTCATGAGGGTGCCTTCCGGGAGGAGTGAGGTGACGGCACCGAGTGTTCGCCATGCGAATACTCGTTCATATATCGAAACTAGTAGATCGCCCTCCCCCGGTCAAGACCGCGGACGCGAGGAGGGGCCGCCCCGGCGGCAGGGCGGCCCCTCTTCTCCCGGTGTTGCGATTCCTGGGCTAGCCCCGGCGACACTCCTCGCGCGCCTCGACGGCGAGGTCCGGGTAGTCGGAGAACACGGCGTCCACGCCGAGGTCGTAGAACAGCTCGAACTCGGCGAGGTAGTCCCCGCGCGCGGCCGGGTCGCTGCCCGACCGGAAGTCCGCGGGCAGGAACGCGTTCTCGGCGCGGAACGTCCACACGTGCACGTCCAGCCCGCGCCGGTGCGCCCGCTCCACGATGTCCGTCGGCTCCTGGAGGTAGCCGTCGGCGTCGCGCGGGAAGATGCGGTTCTTGTTCAGGCTGATGGTGTCGAGGGTCCGCGCGTACTCGTTGAGCGTCGCGTTCGGGATCTCGCCCTGGCCGTCGATGTTCAGCCCGATCCGGTTGTCCACCAGCTCGTCGATGTTCAGCAGGCTCTGGTACTCGAACGACTGGATCCACACCGGCGAGCGCCGCTTGTCGAGCCCGCGCTCGTCGAGCAGGTCCGCGAGCGACTCCTCGATGCTCATCCCCTTGTCCGCGTAGTAGGACGGGTGCTTCATCTCCGGGTACGTGACCACCGGCTCGTCCAGGGTCGCGACCCAGTCGAGGATCTCGTCGTACGTGACGAGCTGGAACTCGCCGTCGTGCGCGGCGCTCTGCGGCCGGAGGTCGGGGAGGCGCTCCTCGGCCCGGAGGGTCTTAAGCTCCGCGAGGGTGAAGTCGTCGGCGAAGAAGCCGGTGACGGGGCTGCCGTCGATGAGCTTCGTGGTCTCGCGGTCGGCGAACTCGGGGTGGTCCTCGACGTCGGTGGTCTCGTCCAGCACCGGCTCGTGGCGGGCGATCAGCTCGCCGTCCTTGGTGAGCACCAGGTCCGGCTCGACCACGTCGGCGCCGAGTTCCACGGCGAGCTGGTACGCCTCAAGCGTGTGCTCGGGCAGGTAGCCGCTCGCACCGCGGTGGGCGATGACGACCGGGCCCGGGTCGTGGTGGGGGCGGTGCGGCTTGGCGGCGGCCGGGGAGGCGATGCCGCCGATCAGCGCTGCGGCGGCGGCGAGTGCGGCCGCGCCGCGAAGGAGGGCGCCCTTGCGGGACATGTGCGTCCACCTTTCTGACGGGACGTCGGCCCGTCGGGGGGTCTGGGTCACCCTCAGCCAACCGTGCGCGACCGTATTCGCGCGGGACCGTAGTTGAACACGGCCTGAATCTTGGTTGAAATCGGGCGATTCACCCTAGCCCGCGGGGCGTTCCACCGCGGCCGCATCGCGCCGCGCCGCACGGCGGAAGGCCGCATCGCGCGGAGTAGAGGCCCGCCGCTCCGGCGGTGGCGGCCACCCCGGCATGCACCACCGCGACCATCGGTCCGGTCACCGGAGCGGCGGGCCCCGGGCCGAGCACGCGGTCCGCTCCACCGCTCCGGTGATCCGGGAACCGGTTTCTGCCATCGGGTACCGATCACGACCCGATAACGGCGTGGACCGCTCTGTTCAGCCCGCCAAAGCGATAGAAATCGCTTTCTACAACATCCTGATACAACCGAGCCCGAACGTCAAGCATCGAAGCCCGCCAATATGGGATTCCCCACTCCCAGAAGCCGATCGGGGGCGGGCCGCGGGGCGGCCCGCCCCCCGTGTCCCGGCCCCGAAACGGCCCGGTGCAACTTCGCGTCCCCCAGGGTGC